>JAQXRI010000097.1 GCA_029218445.1 Prevotellaceae bacterium
CTGCGCTTGTGTAACGGAGAGCTGATGGCCAGTCTCATGGAGTCGCAATTGAAGTTTGGCGACAAGGCTTATACTCTCGACGACATGAACCGTGTGATTGACCACAGCGTCTTTCTCGATTTTAGTGCATCGAAGCCGGTCAACACCATTACCACCAATGCACAATACGCATTTGTAAAGCAGTATGTCGAGATGTTCAAGAAGATTCGTGACGGCAAGCTCACCGACCCGCTGTCGCTGTACATGGCTGCACGAATGGACAAGGTCAAAAAGGCCATCAACCGCCTCTCACGCTCGCACACCGACGTTGCCTCGCGCAATCACTACCTGAGCCTCGTGGCCTACATCAACCACCGTCTGTCAGCAAAGACACAGCCGGCTGCTCCTGAAGCCAAGAAGTGATGAATGAAAAATGAACAATAACTACAATCTATTTATGACCAAAATCTTTCTCGTTATCTGTTTCCTGCTCGGCACTACTGCCGGGTGGGGGCAGATTACCACAATGACATTCGAAATAGATAAGGCAAACGCCGACGCGAAGCCTTACATAACGATAGGACAGCAGACAATGCAGTCGGATGATGGTGGACGCATGGGCAAAAGAGTGGTGAAGCTCGACATCGACAAGCCAACCTACGTCACAGTGCATTTCAGCAAGCTCGACTCGCGACTATGCTATGTTGAGCCTGGCAAAGACCTCGTGCTGAAATACTCCATGACGCAGGGGAGCAAGAGCCTCAGCTATGGAGGCTCGTTGGCCAAGGAGAACACCTATATTCTCAACCACAAATGGGCAGGCCCACTGCCGTTTGCGCCAAAGCGCACCATCGACCAAAGCATTGCAAGCATCGACTCGCTATGCGCCATTGACAAGGCAAGACTAAGAGAGCAAGGATTCTCGACGACCTTCACCGAATGGGAAGAGAAGCGAATGGAAACCCACGCCCTTGAGCAGATGCTGCGCATACACACCAAGGACGACGCTACGCTGAAGGCACGCCTCAAGACACGCATAGTAAAAGACGGAGACTGGTTGCGCCTGCCAAGCTACATGCACGTTGCCGACCAATACATACGCCTGCTGGTGAGAATGGACGTAGGACTGAAGAAGAGTCTTGAAGGCGAAGAACTGGCCGACAAGCGCGTTAGATGCATAGAGGACAACGTAAGCCAGCCCGACATAAAGGGCTATCTCATCGACATCACCCTCTTCCACTTGGGCGAGCTGAACATTCCACGCTACAATGACCTTTATCACCACTATGTAAAGGTGCCTGAACGGCTGGCATTGTATGATGCTTCTACAAAAAAAGCACAGAAGATGGCACAAGGACAGCCTTGTCCAGACTTCAATTTTGCCGACAACAACGGCGGAAAGGTAAGCCTCGCCGACCTACGTGGAAAAGTGGTATATATCGACCTTTGGGCCACTTGGTGTGGCCCATGCAAAGGAGAGATGCCTGCTTTGCTCGAACTCGAAAAGCAGTTTGAGGGCAAAGACATCTGCTTTGTGAGCATCTCAGTCGATTCAAACAAAAACATTGACCTATGGAAGAAAACCATCAAACAGATGGGACTCAAAGGCATACAGCTGCACCTTGGAGAACAATGGGACTGGCTCAAGACGTTCATGCCTTCGTCCATCAGCGTTCCACGCTTCATCATACTCGACCGCGAGGGACGAATTATTGACGCACATGCACCACGTCCTTCCGACAAGGGCATTGCAGCTAAACTGGAAGTGCTGATAGCCGGTGGACAGCAGTCGGCTGGCATCAGCTTCTTCCAAGGCTCGTATGAGGAGGCATTGGCAGAGGCGCGCAAGCAAAACAAACTGCTGTTCATCGACTGCTATGCCGACTGGTGCGGTCCCTGCCACAGAATGGCAAAGGAAATATTCACGCAGGCGAAGGTGGGCGAGGTGTTCAACAAAAATTTCATCTGCCTTATGTCGAACATGGAGAAAGACGCCGCAGGCAAAGCTCTTCGCAACCGTTTCAACGTAGTGTCATACCCTACCCTACTGTTTGTCTCGCCCGAAGGCTTCGTTACCCAGCGCCGCAATGGCTTTGCTCCTACCGACTCGCTTCTTGCCTTCGCCCAAAAGGCGCTTCTCACAGGAACGAAGAGCGACGAACAGCGCTTTGCCGAAGGCGACCGCGACGAGGCTTTCCTTAAAAATTATCTGCACACACTCTGCGGCAACCATCAAGCCGATGCCGTTGAGCAGATGCTTGGCACGCTATACGACGAGCGAGGCACTGAGCTGTTGGAAGACAACGACTACTGGCAGGCCTATGTGATGTGTGCCGAAAAGAACGACTCGCCTCTTGCACTCGGCTTTGTATCGGCCTATAATGCACTATGCGGAGTACACGGCGACTATGCCGTAAAGCAAAAAATGCGCAACCTATTCGCCTCGTTTGCCGTGGTACTGACGTTCTATGACACAATCGACCGCAAGGAACGTTTCAACGAGAAGCGCATGAAGGACTACTTCGTACAGCTCAAGAAGCGACATATTCCCGACAGCCGCCTGCTGCAGGAGGAACTGGAATATCTCGTCAAACTGAAGCAGAAAGACTATAAAGGCGCATACGCATGGGGAGAGAAATGCCTGAAGAAAGCCGACGCCCGCACACTGTGCAACTGGGTGGCTTGGGGCGAACGCATAGTGCGAGGCGAAAAGGACTTGCGTTGCAAAATGACACAGTGGGCCGACAGGGCAATAGCGCAGGCCAATGGCAACACGGCCATCGTCACCGAGTGCAACAACGTGAAGCGTGACCTGCTTGCATCGCCCAATCCCGTCATCAGCTTCAAAGGCAAGAATACCCGTACAACCATCCCAATTAGAGGATATTGAAGATTGAAGGTTGAAGGTTGAAAATTGAAGGTTGAAAATTGAAAGTTGAATTATGAGAAGAACGATAATACCATTTATAGCAATTGCAGCCCTGGCGGCTTCCGCCCAAACCACCCCCCAACGGGGGGCAGGGGAGCCATTGGCAACCGCCGAACGCTTCCTTGTGTCCAACATGTGGGAAGCCGTCCCCGCACGCGACGTCAAGCCTGAGTTCATTGCCGGCACCGACCGCTTCTGGTATGTATAAACCACCAAGTCCACCGACTACTACCTCGTCACCCCAAGCAAAAAGTCCGTACAGCCCCTGTTCGACAAACGTGAGTTTGTCGCCGCCCTCACAAAAATAACCGGCAAGCCCTACGACGAGCGCCACCTAAAAATATTCCCCCGCTTCGCCGACGACGGCAAGAGCTTCATGCTCGACATCGACGGCAAGCGTATACGCTACGACTTGGCAACGAAAAAATGCCAAGAAGAGCAACTGCCCAAACGCGAGCCATACAAGGCCCCCGACCGCAGGCAGCAGATGATGAAATACTCGAAGGACAGCACCATTGCCGCCTACTGCCTGGGCCACGACCTCTACATCGACCGCCAAGGCAAAACCACACGCCTAACCAGCGACGGCTGCGACCTCTACTCTTATTCCGACGATGCCCACAACCGTGAAGACAACATCTTCACAACAAAAGGAGCATGGGTGGGCGACAGCCACTTCCTATACGTGCTTCGCGACGACCGCCGCGGCATGGGAACACTGCCCACCGTATCGTCGGTCAACGGAGGCCATCCGCGCCTCGTCACGTCGCTTACAGGCGGCGACGACTTCGCAATGCCAGGCGACAAACACGTGGCACAGTACGAGCTGACCATTGTCGATGCCGACAAGGCTACGGCAAAAAAGGTACAGTTGGCTAAATGGAAAGACCAAAAAATAAAAATACTCTATTCAACAAAAGACAACCGACATCTCTATGTGCAACGCACTCGACGCACATGCGACGAGCTGGACGTATGCCGCATAGACCTTGGTACGGGCAATGTCAGTGTAGTGTTGCACGAAGAGTGCAAGCCCTACTTCAGCGACCGCCTTCAGTCGATTATGTTCATCAACGACGACAGGCAATTTATCTGGTGGTCGGAGCGCACCGGCTACGGACATTTCTACCTCTACAACGCCGACGGCCAACTGGTACGCCAGCTCACTGAAGGCGAATGGGTGGCAGAACGCATAGTACGCTTCGACGAGAAACGTCAAGAATTGTTTTTTATTGGCCATGGCAAGGAAACGGGTGTAAATCCATACTTCTCATCTTTTTACAGCACCCGCCTTGCCCATGGTTCAAAGACGAAACTGCTGACACCGGAAAACGCCGACCACAACATTACGCTCTCGCCTTCGGGACGATACTTCGTTGACAATTATTCGCGTGTTGACCTTGCCCCTGCGTCGGTTCTGCGCGACAGCGAAGGCCGACTGATAAGCCATCTGGCCGATGCCGACCTTACACGACTATACGCCATGGGGTGGAAAATGCCTGAACCGTTTACCGTGAAGGCAGCCGACGGCGAAACCGACCTCTACGGAGTGATGTGGAAGCCACACGACTTCGATCCTTCACGCCGTTACCCCATAATCTCTTACGTCTATCCCGGGCCACAGCACGAAGCACTGCCCACCGCCTTCAGCACAACAGGCGACCACAACTGCGCCTTGGCTCAACTGGGATTTATAGTAATAAACATTGGGCATCGCGGAGGCAGCCCCATGCGTGGCCTGAAATATCGTACATACGGGTACGGCAACCTGCGCGACTATCCGCTTGCCGACGACAAACATGCCATTGAGCAGTTGGCTGAAAGGCATAAGTTCATCGACCTCTCGCGTGTAGGCATATTCGGACACAGCGGAGGCGGATTCATGTCGGCAACGGCTCTTATGACCTATCCCGACTTCTACAAGGTGGCCGTAGCATCGTCGGGCAACCACGACAACAACATGTTCCACCTCGAATGGGGCGAAACGTTTCATGGCGTGAAACAAGAAGTTGTGCGAGGTGACACTGTATTTAAATGCAAGATTCCCACAAACCTCGAACTTGCCAAGAATCTTAAAGGCCACCTGCTGCTCGTCTAAGGCGACGAAGACAACAACGTCCATCCTGGACACACCTACCGTCTGGCCGACGCACTGATAAAGGCCGGCAAGCAGTTTGACATGCTCGTGCTGCCCGGACAGGGACACCTTTACAAAGGTGCTGCCGCCGACTACTGGCGCCGCCGCATTTGGCTCTACTTCATGCGACACCTGCAAGGCCGTACTGAAGCAGACGACTACATTGACATGGATTTTAAGAAATGAAGCAAAACCGTAAGACAATGAAAAAGACAATACTAATTTGCATCATGCCCTTCCTCGCCACCATGACGACAATGGCCGACAGCGAGGTGATGATATGCGCCAACAACGCAACGGCCGAAAACACTACCCTAACACTGCCGCAAGGCAAGCTGACAGGCAGCGACAACGGTGGCATCCTGTTTAAAATAAAAGGACAATACTCGGGCTACTGCCAGTTGGACATGGGACGCATGTCGAAACTTATATATATTGAGGACGGCGGACGACTGACCGTAAACCGCAACTTGGTGACGAAGGAATACGTGTATAAAGGCAAGGGAGCAGCCGAAAACGACTATCTCGCCAGTCACGAATATGAACGCATAATACTGAAAGATGACGCCAAAAACGGCAATGCCCTGAACGACTCAATCAAAAAACGTGAAGACCGCCTCGAAACGGAGAAGAGCCTGTCGGCAACCTTCCGCCGACTTGAGGCACTTCGCCAACGCTATGGTGTGCTCAATGCCTTCTACCGTCAGACGGGATGGGACAGTAGCGCACTGCCACAAGTGGCAGCCTGGATGGAGGAACACCCTGAGCTGTGGATGACACAAGCCTACCGCTCGTTCTACCTTGATGCCCTATACACCATAGGCATGCAAAAAGGCGGAAAGGCCATACACGACTACACTAATGCCGAACTGCACTACGCAGCCGACAACATTGCCGACATCACACTTCGCGACTTAGTGGCCCATCACGTGATGACTACTTACATGACACAACGCGGTGCCAACGATGCCGACGATCTAATGAGTCTTTATCTATCAATGTCACACGACGACACCATGCGTAGTCACATCTCTGACGAATACCGCCTTTGGGAGAAGGTGAAACGTGGAAGTTCAATACCCGACTTCGCTTTTGGCGACACACAAGGCAACAAAGTAATGCTGTCGGACCTGCGAGGCAAATACGTTTTGATTGACTGTTGGGCAACATGGTGCGGTCCTTGCAAGGCACAGCTGCCTCATTTAGAGAAAACGATGGAGCGATATGCCGGCAAGAACATTGTATTTATAAGCATATCGAGCGACAAGAAACGTGACGCTTGGCTGAAGATGGTCAACGACCGAAACATGAAAGGCATTCAGCTAAACGAGCCAGATGCCGAAGCCGACTTCTTCACACTGTTTCGCGTCAATGCCATACCGAGATTCATTCTACTCGCACCCGACGGCACCGTCCAGGACTCCCATCTCCCCCGACCGTCAGACCCAGCCCTCAACACATTGCTTGACGAACTAGTTGGGAATAAGTAGAATACATTAGGAGTTAAGGAGTTAAGACATTACATTAAGCACAGGATATAAGCGCAATTACATTTGGCTTAACTCCTTAACTTCTTAACTCCTTAACTCCTAATTCTCCTTTTACGCCTAACTGTTAGACAAATACTTATCAACGTCAGCAGCAGCCTTTCTGCCACTTGCCATGGCACGCACTACGAGTGAAGCACCGTTGGCGGCATCGCCTGCTACGAAAACGTTATCGGCAAACTTTGGCTGTTCCGGCTTCAAGAAGCCCATGGCAAGCAGCACCATTTCGCACTTTATCACTTCGGGCTTGCCCTTCTCAACCATTAGCGGACGACCGCCTTCGGGATTCGGTTTCCAGTCGATTTCCTGTACCTTCACTCCTGTCAGTTTGCCGTCTTTGCCAATGAACTCCAATGAATTGATGTTCCATCGGCGCGTGCAACCTTCCTCATGGCTCGATGTCGTCTTTAGTGTACGTGGATATTCAGGCCACGGGTTCTTCGGGTCGCATGGGCCTTCCACTGGTCGTGGCATTATTTCTATCTGAGTTACGCTCTTGCAACCTTGACGGTGGGCTGTGCCTATGCAGTCGGAGCCAGTGTCGCCACCGCCAATGACAAGCACGTCCTTGCCCTTGGCATTGACAAGTTCGTCTTTCTTAAATTCCATGCCAGCCAATACACGGTTTTGCTGCGAGAGCATTTCAAGGGCAAAGTAAACGCCTTTGAGGTCGCGTCCAGGAATCTTCAAGTCACGTGCCGTTGGCGTACCAGTACATACGACGTAAGCATCGAATCCTTCGGGCAGCTTTGTAACGTCGATGTCCTGATTGTAACGGAACTCTATGCCTTCCTTTTCCAACACGTCAATACGGCGGTCGATAATGGCCTTGTTGAGCTTGAAGTTTGGAATGCCATAGCGCAACAAACCTCCAGGAGCTTCATTTTTCTCAAACACCGTTACGGTGTAGCCCTTGAGGTTAAGCTGATTGGCCGCAACAAGTCCTGCAGGGCCTGCACCTATCACGGCCACCTTTTTGCCGTTGCGCTCAGGCTGTTCTATGCGCACGAAGTTTTCCTGGAAGGCCATTTCGGTGATGGCAGCCTCATCCTCACGGTTGGTGGTAGGCTCGTGGATGGTAAGGTTAAGCACGCACGCCTTCTCGCAGAGGGCAGGACAGATGCGTCCTGTGAACTCGGGGAAGTCGTTGGTTGAGTTGAGCAGTCGGTAGGCAAGCTCATAGTCACCCTTGTATAGAGCGTCGTTCCACTCTGGCGGTTTGTTGCCCAACGGACAAGCCCAATGGCAGAATGGCACGCCGCAATCCATGCAGCGGCTGGCCTGTGTGCGACGGTCCTTGCTGTTTAGTGTCTGTTCGACTTCTCCAAAGTCGTGTATTCTATCGTGAACTGGCCTATATCCTGCCTCTTGGCGAGGAATGGTCAAAAATGCTTTCGGATTTCCCATATGTCAAAATTTTATATTAAATATTTATATTAAAGGATTAAAGGATTAAAGAATTAAAGTTCGTTTGCGCATCAATTCGCCGAACATCAGCGCCCAAACGAACTTTAATCTATTAATTTTTAAATTCTTTAATTTAATTGCGCCCAAGGCGCAATTAATAATCGCGTTGCATGTCAGCAATTTTCTGCTGCAGCTTTTTCACTTGTTCTTCCTGCAAGACGCGCTTGTACTCTATTGGCACCACCTGAATGAAGTCCTCGACGTAACGGTTCCAATCGTCGAGCATGGTGCGAGCAAGTTTTGAACCTGTGTAGAGATAGTGCTGACGAATGAGCTCGTGCAGTTCCTTGCGGTAGTTGCTGTCTTCCACGAGATTAATCTCTACCATGTCCATGTTGCAGAAGTAGTCGAAATTGTGGTTCTTGTCCCAAACGTAGGCCACACCACCCGACATGCCGGCTGCAAAGTTGCGTCCTGTTTCGCCCAGCACAACCACACGTCCGCCTGTCATGTATTCGCAGCAGTGGTCGCCGGCGCCTTCTATCACGGCTATGGCACCAGAGTTGCGCACGCCGAAACGTTCGCCCACCTTACCATTAATGTAGAGCTCGCCACTGGTGGCTCCATACAAGCCTGTATTGCCGGCTATTATATTGTCTTCGGCCGAGAAGTTGCTTCGGGTTGGAGGCAGGATGGCAATGCGTCCGCCACTGAGTCCCTTGCCGAAGTAGTCGTTGGTCTCGCCTTCGAGCTTAAAGTTGACGCCCTTGACAAGGAATGCTCCGAAGCTCTGTCCTGCCGAACCCTTAAACTTGATGTTGATGGTGTTGTCGGGCAGTGCCTCCTCGCCATACTTCTCGGCTATCAAGCCACTCAGCATCGTGCCCACGGCACGGTCGGTGTTCTTTATGGCATAGTCGAGGTTCACCTCGTCCTTGTCGCCAATGGCACGCTGTGAAGCACGTATTATCTGCTGGTCAAGAATGTTGTCAAGTTCATGCTTCTGATTTATCGTATGGTAGAGCGAACATTCATTCTCCTCCTTGTTCAATAGGCGAGTGAAGTCGAGCGTTGCGGTCTTCTCGTTTGTTGCAGGCTTCTTCACGAGCAGTTCGGTGTGGCCTACAATGTCCTCTAACTTGGTGAATCCCATTTCTGCAAGATACTCGCGCACTTCCTGTGCAAGGAATGTGAAGTAGTTGACAAGATAGTCGGACTTGCCGATGAAGTGCTTGCGCAGTTCGGGATCCTGCGACGTAACGCCGAGAGGACAAGTATTGAGGTTGCACTTGCGCATCATGACGCAGCCAAGCACAATGAGTGCGGCAGTACCGAAACCATATTCTTCGGCACCGAGCAATGCCATGAGCACGATGTCGCGGCCAGTCTTCATCTGTCCGTCAACCTGCACACGCACATGTCCGCGAAGTCCATTCTTTACGAGGGTCTGCTGTGTCTCCGACAGGCCTATCTCCGGCGAGATGCCTGCAAAGCGCATGCTCGACGCTGGACTTGCACCCGTACCGCCTTCAGCACCAGAGATGACGATGAGGTCGGCCTTTGCCTTTGCCACACCGGCAGCAATGGTTCCCACGCCACTCTCGGCCACGAGCTTGACGCTGATGGCAGCCTTCGGATTGACGTTCTTCAAGTCGAAGATGAGTTGCGCAAGGTCTTCTATTGAGTAGATGTCGTGGTGAGGTGGAGGCGAAATGAGCGAGATGCCCGGTATGGAGTGGCGTGTCTTGGCAATTATTTCATTCACCTTGAATCCGGGTAGCTGTCCGCCTTCGCCCGGCTTGGCTCCCTGCGCCACCTTTATCTGTATTTCCTCGGCATTGACAAGATATTCGGTGGTAACGCCGAAACGACCAGAGGCTATCTGCTTGGTTTTCGACGACAGCGAAACACCATCTACCGTAGCATGGAAACGGGCGTTGTCTTCGCCGCCCTCGCCAGTGTTCGAGCGGCCGCCAATCTTGTTCATGGCCAAGCAAATGGCTTCGTGGGCCTCTATTGAGAGCGCACCAAAGCTCATGGCTCCTACTACAAAGTGCCTAACGATGTTTTCCACCGGTTCCACTTGATCTATAGAAATAGGATTGCGCTTGAAATCCAAGAAGTCGCGTATGAATATTGGTGCATCCTTTTCGTTAACAAGCTTTGAAAACTGCTTGAACTTCTCGTAGTTGCCCGTGCGTGTGGCAAGCTGAAGCGTGGCTATCGTCTCGGGGTTCCATGCGTGCTTGATGCCGTCCTTGCGATAGTGGAACTGACCGAGGTTAGGCAGGAAGTCGTCTTGCGTGTTCTTTGAGAATGCAGCGTCGTGCAGGCGTATGGCATCGCGGGCTATCGTTGCAAGGCCTATGCCGCCTATGGTTGAGACGCTTGTGCCGAAATAGTTCTTCAGTAGGCTCTCGGAAAGTCCGATGCTCTCGAATATCTTTGCTCCACGATACGAGCGAATGGTAGAGATGCCCATCTTAGCCATTATCTTAAACAGACCTTTCTTCACGGCCTTTATGTAGTTGGCCTCGGCCGTAGCATAGTCTTCCTGTATCTTTTGACGCTTCACGAGGTCGTCGAGAATGGCGAATGTCATGTATGGACACAGAGCCGAAGCTCCGTAGCCGAGCAACAGGGCGGCGTGCATCGTCTCGCGTATCTCACCGCTCTCAACGATAAGTGCCGTCTGCACACGTTTGCCCACCGAGATGAGGTAGTGGTGGACAGCCGAAACGGCAAGCAGCGAAGGTATGGCGGCATGTGTCTCGTCAACGTCGCGGTCACTGAGGATAATGTAGTTGTAGCCATCGTCAACGCTGTGTTCAGCATCCTTGCACAGCTGGTCGAGAGCCTCGCGCAGACCCTCCTCGCCCTTGCTGCACTCGAAGAGGATGGGCAGCTTGACGGTGTTGAAGCCCTTGTAGCGTATGTTGCAAAGTATGTCGAGCTGTGTGTTGTTGAGTATGGGGTGAGGCAGACGCACCATCTTGCAGTTGGTTTCGTCAGGCGAGAGGATGCCCGTGCCCACACGGCCAATGTATTCGGTGAGCGACATTACCAGTTCCTCGCGTATTGAGTCGATGGCGGGATTGGTAACTTGGGCAAACTGCTGACGGAAATAGTTGAAGAATATCTGAGGCTTGTCTGACAGTACGGCCAGCGGCGTATCGTTGCCCATGGCGGCAGTAGGCTCCTGTCCTTTGGTGGCCATTGGAGCTATTGTACCATCGACGTCTTCCTCGCCATATCCGAACATTATTTCGTGGCGCACAAGGTCTTTTACGCTGTTGTCCACCTTGCGTCCGCTCTTCAGTTTCTCCAACTGTATGCGGTTTGTAGAGAGCCACTGTCGGTAAGGATGTGCAGCGGCAAGCTGCTCTTTTATTTCGCCGTCGTAGTAGATTTTGCCCTCCTTGGTGTCAATGAGCAGTATCTTTCCAGGTTGCAGTCGTCCCTTTTCGGCTATCTCCGTCGGATCGAAATCCATCACGCCCACTTCGCTCGCCACCACCATCATGTCGTTTTTGGTGATGGTGTAGCGTGCCGGACGCAGACCATTGCGGTCGAGCATACCACCGGCAAAGCGTCCGTCGCTGAACAACAGTGCAGCAGGGCCGTCCCATGGTTCCATAAGTATTGAGTGGTATTCGTAGAAGGCCTTGAGGTCTTCAGATATCGGGTTCTTGTCGTTGAAGCTCTCTGGCACCATAACACTCATGGCGTGAGGCAACGACAGTCCGCTCATGACGAAAAACTCGAATACGTTGTCGAGGGAAGCCGAGTCGGACATTCCGGGCTGTACGATGGGCGAAATCTGCTTGATGTCGCCAAGAGCCTGCGAATTGAGCACGCTCTCACGGGCCTGCATCCATCCGCGGTTGCCCCTGATGGTGTTTATCTCACCATTGTGGGCAAGCAGGCGGAATGGCTGTGCAAGGCTCCATGTAGGAAACGTGTTGGTTGAGAAACGGCTGTGCACGAGTGCCAAGCCGCTCGTGAAGTAATTGTTTGTCAAGTCGGGATAGTACTGACGCACCTGAAGGCTCGTCAGCATTCCCTTGTAAACAATGTTCTTCGACGATAGTGAACATATATAGAAGTCTTTGTGTTTTACCCGTCTTTCTATCTTCTTCCTTATTATATATAGAGTGCGCTCAAACACGGGCACTTTGTCGTCGGTCACGCCCGTGACAAACAGTTGCTTAATGGCAGGTTCTGTCTTACTGGCCGACTCGCCCAAGCAATCGGGATTGGTAGGAACATTGCGCAGATGCATAAGCGACAGGCCTTCGCGCTCTATCTCTTCTATCATTATCGACAGTATGTCGCTTTGCGCCTTCTCGTCTTTAGGCAGGAACACGAGTCCTGTACCATATTTACCCTTTTCAGGAACAGGAATACCTTGTAGAAGAATAAATTCGTGTGGTATCTGAAGCATGATACCTGCGCCATCTCCTGTTCGTCCGTCGGCGCCCTCCGCACCACGATGTCTCATGTTTTCCAGCACTTTCAGTGCATTATCAACCAGCTCGTGGCTTTTGTTACCGTGGATATTTACCACCATGCCTACGCCGCACGCATCGTGCTCATAGGCGGCATTATACAATCCATTTGCCATATTTTAGTTGCATTAAGTTTATAATTCTACGCCTTTACTTACATTTTGCCTGCAAAATTACTAATTTTCTTTCAATATGGCACAACAACAAATCACCTTTAAATCAACATTTTTTAAGTTTTTATCATATTGTAATTATTCTCCCTATTCTACTTACAATCTGCAAGTAGCAAAGCCCCAAAACATCACCAAGTGTAACACAGCCAAGTTTTTTATAAATACGACCTACTCTGAACCAATCAAATAACAACGTGTGTACTATGTATTATATATGAGGATATATACTCAATCATGGATAAGGTTATTAACCTTTCAGCAGTAAGTTTATTAATCTTATTAGCGTAAGGTTATTAACCTTATCAGCAACATGGTTGTAATTTTTGATTAAGTGTTCAAGTATGAAAAAAGCCGCCACAAGCAATGTGGCGGCCCATTTAGAATTTGGTATGGTAAAATAGGTAGTATATTTACAAATGAGACACACGGCCTCCCTCGGGTCGATAGTCAACGATGATTTTCTCGAATACTATCGCGGGGTCGTTGGGCGTGAGTGTAATGGTGTGCATACCGTCGGCCGACGGCTGAAGCTCCATTTCCACCACCTTATCCACTACTCTGCGGGCTATGGTAGGATAATAAGTGGTGTAGATGTTTTCAGGCTGCTCGTTGAGGTCGGAGTTGAAGTTTACTGTCACTGGCGACGAGCCATCGACAGAGACTCCATAAGTTAGTCCGCCCTTGTTGAGGAAGTCGAGCGTAGATTTTGTAACGACATGTATCCTTACCTTCTGCGCCTTGTCCTTACCCTTAAACTTATAGCTGATGGAAGCTCCTTCTACAGAGGCTTTATAGGGCATGAGTGTCATGGCACCCTTGCCCTTGCCCATAAATGGGATGAGGGTCCAACGGGCTTCTTTGGAGTCAACCGACGAGGTGAAGTCGGAAGCCTGAATGTCAACGACCATAGAACTATATGACGGCGTTGAGCATTTGCCACCATCGCATTTCTTTCCTGAACGATAGACCATGGGGCACGTGTCCTTTGGGAAGCCATCGTGCCATTCTTTATATCCGATGTGCTTCTGTACCATCATGCCATTCCACTTGCCGCCGGACATCACGAGGTTGTATTCTGCGCAAAGCACAGAGTCGCGGACGAAAGCCTTCTCGCATTCGTCAGCCCAACGGTTCTGCGAGCAGCAGCCTTTGTCGTGGGCACGATGGTTCATGGCCTGTGCATAATACATCTGATGAAGGTTGGACATGGCCTGAACCGGAAAGAGAATAATCTGGCGATAGGCATCACGCATATTGTCGGGCAGGGATGCATATTGGCGCAGGGCATCGAGTTCGAGAGCCTTATACTGGCTAACCACCTTATCCCAGTCGCCGTTGTCGATGTCGTAGGTGGTGGCATCGAGCATCTCGGCTGTTGAACGTCCATTGTATTTGCAGCATAGATTGAGGATGCGGGCAGCCTCGGAGGCCTGACTGCAGCCAAACTGCTGGCGGCAGAAGTCGAGGGTGTGGTCGGTGATACGGTCAACGCCGTACTCGCGTGGATTCCATGCCATGTCGAGGAAGAGCTGTATGGGGTATTCCATTGGTTTGAGGTCGCCCACGTTGAGTATCCACAGGCGGTCGATGCCGTAGTCGTAGGCCAGCGTCAGCTGTTCCCACATGTTCTGTGTAGGAGTGGCATTGAGGAACTTGCTGTTGCGCGGGGCACCTACATAGTCAACATGGTAGTAAAGTCCCCATCCGCCCTTGTGCTTTAGCTCCTTTTCCGTTGGCACTCGGCGGACGTTGCCCCAGTTGTCGTCGCAAAGGAGCATGATGACGTCGTCGGGCACTCGCATGCCTTTGTCGTAGTAGTCGAGAACTTCCTTGTAGAGAGCCCACACTTGAGGCGTTTCGCTGGCTTTTCGTCCGGTAACCTCTGCTATTATTTTGCGCTGGTCGGCAACAATGGTTTCGAGCAGTCGGGTGTCGGCCTCGTCGCTCATGGCCTCGTCGCCATCGCCTCGCATACCTATTGTAATAAGGTCGTCGGTACCCTTAGAGCGTTCAATGCCTTCGCGGAAGAAGCGCTGTATGTTTTGCTTGTTTGTGTTGTAGTTCCATGGTCCCCATTGGTCGCGTTGGCGAGCATACTCCTGATGGTTGCGGGCCATAGGTTCATGGTGGGAAGTGCCTATGATGACCCCCATCTCGTCGGCCGTCTTGCCGTTGAGAGGGTCGTCGGCATAGAATGCCCAACCCCACATGGCAGGCCAAAGCATGTTGCCGCGAAGACGAAGGATGAGTTCAAACACACGCTCGTAGAAGCGGTGGTCGCCATATTCGGTACCGTAAGTATTCTTAACCCAAGAGGTGAGGCAAGGAGCCTCGTCGTTGAGGAAGATGCCTCGATAGCGCACGGCTGGCTCACCGTCGGTGAATATTCCTTTATTTATATATATACTTTCATGCTTTGCGGTAGGAACGTCAGCCCACCAGTACCAAGGTGACACGCCAAGCTGACGCGACAGTTCATAGACGCCGTAGATCGTGCCTCGGCGGTCGCTGCCTGCAATGACGAGCTGACGGCCAACAACAGTGATGACATACTTTTCAGTGGCTCCCTTCAGCAGTTTTGCATCGATGGATTTCGACTTCAGCAAGGCATCAACTTGCTCCGAATGACCCATTGTACCGATGATGATGTCGGCATTGGCATTGGCGGATATGGTGGCCTTGGTGTCGGTGGTGGCTTGCGAGATGTCAGCAACGAGTGACTTAGCTGCACGCATCACACCACGGCAATCGTTGGCATCGACATAGATGCTTAGGCTCTTGTCAGGATTGAGCAATATGTCGCCACCCTGAAAACTAACAAAACGGTCGGCTGCAGAAGCTGTAACAACAGCAGCAAAAGCCATTAAAAACAGAAATGTTTGCTTGATTAGATTCATATTATTTCTTTTGTTCATATAAATAAGGTTGTGCAAATTTAAAGGGAAAAAATGGTTCGGCCTAACGAAAATTGGTTAAAAACATGTTGATGAAACAAAAGTGGACGAATTAGTTACATTTGCAGATAAGAAAGTATAAAAAAACAAGTATCTTTGTACCCAAAAAAGAGTAACAAAAAAAATATTAGCATGAAAAAATTACTGACTATTGCGGCGGTAATGGCATTGACATTGACCGCACATGCACAAGAAGGAGGAAAAGACGGCGACTGGGTTGCAACATGGGCCACAGCCACTGAGTTTACTGGAAAGGGCGACATGCCAAAAAGCGGAACACTGACGGAGAAGGCAATACGCCAAATCGTACACGTGTCGGTGGGTGGAAAAACGATGCGCCTGCACTTGTCGAACGAGTACAGCAAGGAGGCGGTGGAGATAAAGTCGATATTCGTGGCCGACATAGACGACGCTCAGGACACCAAGGTGGAGGACATTGGCATTGCCATAAAGCCAAAGACGGCAAAATATCTGAAGTTTGGAGGCAAGCAGCAGGTGACGATACCGGCAGGCCAGACTACCGTAAGCGACCCGCTGGCCTACGACCTGAAGCCTCTGCAGCGACTGGCCATAACAATAAGCTATGGCAAGACACCTGAAAACGCCACCAGCCACCGAGGCTCACGCACCACCTCATACATAATTAAGGGTGAGGCAAAGCCAAAGACAAAGTTTGTGGAGATGGAACGCGAAGACCACTGGTACAACATAGCCACCATAGACGTGGAGGCCAACGGACGCAGCGCAATAGCGTGCATAGGCAACTCGATAACAGACGGTCGCGGCACTACCACCAATCTTCAAAACAGATGGACCGACCGCCTGGCGGAGACCCTGCAGGCAAACGAGGCGACAAAGGACCTTGCGGTATTGAACCTTGGCATTGGAGGCAACAGCGTGTATTATGGAGGACTGAGCGACCCTGCCGTGAAGCGATATGACCGCGACTGCCTGGAACAGGCGGGAGTGAAGACAATTGTTGTATTTGAGGGTGTGAACGACCTTGGAGGCATAAACAAAGATGCTGAGAAGCGTGCTGAAAAAATAATAGAGTGCTACAAGCAATTCATAAAAAAAGCCCATGAACGTGGAATGAAGATTTATGGTGCCACCATCACTCCATTCCTTGGCAGCTTTTACGACGATGGCGGCTACTTCCGCGAGGCGGCGCGACAAACAATAAACAAATGGATTAGAGAGAGTGGAGAATTTGACGGAGTAATAGACTTTGACAGCATTGTGAGAAATCCGGCCGATCCGTCGAAGATGAAAAACGAATACCACTGCGGCGACTGGTTGCACCCTAACCCCGAAGGATATAAGGCTATGGGCGAATTTGCAGCAAAGGCTTTTGCAAAGTGACAAGAAAAAAAAGATGCAAACAAAATCGACCTGTACGGTTGAAATGTACGCCCTGAAAGGGCAATGAGCACATAGCCCAGGGCAGAGCGAAGCGACACCCTGGGGTTGTATGCCGAGTAAGCGGGAGTCCGAACTCCTAACCGTACAGGTCAAAAAAAATAGAGGACTGTGGTACATACCTTGCAGTCCTCTATTTTTTGTATGAAAATTATTGTTCCTTAGTGATTACTCAGCAGCAAGTGTGAAGCGCTTGAAGTCAACAATGGTAAGTTCCTTGTCGGCAGCCTTCAGATAGTCTGAAACTGAGAGCTTGCTGTCCTGGATGAACTCCTGGTTCAACAGGCAAGACTCCTTGAAGAACTTGTTAAGACGACCCTTGGCAATGTTCTGAATCATCTGCTCAGGCAGATTGGCAGCCTTCTCGGCAGAAACGGTTGCGATGATTTCCTTAGCACGGGCAACCTGCTCGGCTGTAATCCAACCCTTACCCATGTTAGACTCCATGTGATCCTCAGAGTCAACGTGTGCGGGGTTGATGCCTTCCTTCTTCAGTGCAGCCTCAACAGCCTTCTGTACCTGCTCCTGCTTTGTCTTCTCAACAGCAACGCGAATCTCCTCGTCGATAACCGACTGTGGAACAGACTCCTGATTGAGGGCTACTGGCTTCATGGCAGCCACCTGCATAGCGATGGCGTGACCCTGCTCCTTAGCCTCTTTGTTTGTCTGAACCATGGTGCAGAGAGTGTGCTTGCCCATATGGTCGTAAACCTCTACATTGTCGCCCTCGATGAAGTTGTAGCCATCGAGTTCCATCTTCTCGCCTGTGATGCCTGAACGTGCAACAACAGCGTCCTGAACCTTTGTACCGTCGGCGATAGTGAGTTCCTTAACCTCGTCGAGGCTCTTGGCCTTGGCAGCAACAGCGGCATCGAGGATGTCCTGTGTCAGTTTGATGTAGTCGGCGCCATTGGCAACGAAGTCGGTCTCGCACTTCAAGGCAACGATGGCAGCGAAGCCTTCAACAGCCTTAACGAGAACGCAACCGTTGGAAGTCTCGCGGTCAGAACGCTTGGCAGCGATGGCCTGACCCTTCTCGCGGATGATTTCCATTGCCTTATTGAAGTCGCCCTCACTCTCTGTGAGTGCTTTCTTGACATCAGCGAGTCCGGCACCAGTCATGGTGCGGAGCTTCTTGATGTCTTCCATATTTGGTTTGTAAGCCATAATTCTGATTTACTTTAAAATAAAAATTATAAATTAAAGGATAAAGTAATTTGGAGGAAACCTTCTAATCTCTGATATTACTCTTCATTTGCCTCAGCGGCTGGAGCATCCTTGCGGGCCTTGCGTGCACCACGCTTTGCCTTGCCCTCAGCAGCCTCTTCGCCCTGAGCCTCAGCAGCCTTCTCGTCGGCCTTCTCCACCTTGCGCTCTTCAAGACCCTCGGCGATGGCACCGCAGCAAGCGTTGAGGATTACCTCTACGCTGTCCTTAGCGTCGTCGTTGGCAGGAATGATGAAGTCGATGTCCTTAGGATTAGAGTTGGTGTCAACGATACCGAATACAGGAATACCCAGGCGGTTGGCCTCCTTAACAGCGATAGACTCCTTGCATACGTCGATAACGAAGAGTGCAGAAGGCAGACGTGTAAGGTCGGCTATTGAACCGAGGTTCTTCTCAAGCTTGGCGCGCTGGCGTGTTACCTGCAGCAACTCACGCTTTGAGAGATTAGAGTATGTACCATCGTTCATCAGCTTGTCGATGTTCGCCATTTTCTTTACGGCCTTGCGGATGGTTGGGAAGTTGGTAAGCATACCACCAGGCCAACGCTCGATAACGTAAGGCATGTTTACGCTGGCAGCCTTTTCGGCAACAACGTCCTTAGTTTGTTTTTTAGTAGCGACGAACAGGATTTTCTTTCCTGACTTTGCAATCTGCTTGAGAGCCTCGGCAGCCTCGTCAATCTTGGCTACAGTCTTGTGCAAATCGATGATGTGAATACCGTTACGCTCGGTATAGATGTATGGAGCCATTGCTGGGTTCCACTTGCGGCGAAGGTGGCCAAAGTGGCAGCCAGCCTGCAGCAGCTGATCAAAATTTGTTCTTGACATAATGTCTAAATAAATGCTTAAATTGTTGTTTACTTTCTTTTTAATTCTTGTTAGAACCAACTGGAGGGTAGTCCTCTCCCGATTACATCGAGGAGTCTCACCAGTTTAGATGCTAAACTATGAAGATTGAAGGTTGAATATTGAATGTTGAATATTGAATTGCTGCGCACAGCTTCGTCCCGCAGGTATTCAACTTTCATTTTTCAATTTTCAACTTTCAACATAATATTAACGCTTGCTGAACTGGAAGCGACGGCGTGCCTTTGGCTGACCTGGCTTCTTACGCTCAACGGCACGTGAGTCGCGTGTGAGGAAGCCCTGATCCTTCAATGCCTTCTTGTCTTCTGCGTTAATCTTTACCAATGCGCGGGCGATAGCGAGACGCAGAGCCTGGCTCTGACCTGTAAAGCCGCCACCGTCGAGATTAGCCTTGATGTCATATTTCTCAGTTACATTGAGAAGCTGCAGAGGCTGCTTTACAACGTACTGGAGTATTGCTGATGGGAAAAATTCTGTGAGATCTCTCTTATTGATCGTTATCTTACCTGTGCCTTCGCTGACATAAACGCGGGCTACAGAACTCTTGCGGCGACCAATTGCGTTAATTACTTCCATTCTACCTAATTATTTATACTGGTTAATATCAATTGATTTTGGCTTCTGAGCCTCATGCTTGTGCTCAGTTCCCTCGTAAACATAGAGGTTGTCCATCAAGCTGCGTCCGAGAGGACCCTTTGGCAGCATGCCCTTAACGGCGTGACGGATGATCTTGTCAACACCACCCTCGCGCTTGCGAAGCTCGGCTGGAGTGTTGAAACGCTGACCACCGGGATAGCCAGTATAACGTGTGTAAACCTTATCTGTCTCTTTCTTGCCAGAGAACACAACCTTAGCTGCGTTGATAATGATTACGTTGTCACCACAATCTACGTGTGGAGTGAAAGTTGGCTTGTACTTTCCGCGGAGAAGCTTTGCTACCTTTGAGCAGAGGCGACCAACAATCTGGTCGGTAGCGTCGATTACTACCCACTCCTTCTTAGCTGTCTCCTTGTTGACGGAAATAGTCTTGTAACTTAAAGTGTTCATTTTAATTTTTAAATTTTACTACTAAAAAACAATTTTATTCTTCTTTGTGGATGCTGATTCACTAACCACCGTGTCCGGCCAAAGGCACAGCTATTAACACAGTCATCCGCAGGGGTTCTAAGTGTGCCCCCAATAATCGGTCTGCAAAGGTACTAACTTTTCACCTAATAATTATGTTCAAGAGCGAAGCAAATGAAATATTTATGTTTATTTAACAACCACAGATGCCTTTTCTCTAACAAAAGCCTAATTCTTGAATTTCTTTTTGTACCTTTGCAGGCATAATAAAGAACTAAAGCAAAACAACAACACAATGGAAATTTACATCGCAGACAAGCAACGATACAGTTGCGGAATGAAATATGAGAGATGCGGACGCAGCGGAATACTGCTGCCCAAAATCAGCCTTGGATTCTGGCACAACTTCGGTGGGACAGACCCTTATCAGCGAAGCCGTGAGATAACCCACTATGCCTTCGACCACGGCATTACACACTTCGACCTCGCCAACAATTACGGCCCTCCTTACGGCAGTGCCGAGGAGACGATGGGAAGGCTTATGACACAGGACTTTGCGGCCTACCGCGATGAGTTGTTCATAAGCACTAAGGCAGGATACGACATGTGGGAAGGTCCCTACGGCAACTGGGGTTCAAGAAAATACCTTATGGCAAGCCTCGACCAGAGTCTGCGACGCATGAACCTCGACTATGTTGACCTATTCTACAGCCACCGATACGACCCTGAAACGCCAATTGAGGAAACACTTCAGGCTATGGTGGACATTGTACGACGAGGCAAAGCACTTTATCTTGGCATTTCGCGATGGCCTTTGGAGGCTACCCGCAAGGCTATAGACTATCTTGCAGCACACGACACCCCGCTGTTAATATATCAAGGAAGGCTTAATATGCTCGACCGTGCACCAGTGGAAGAGGGCATCACTGAACTGTGCAAGGAGCGGGGCGTAGGCTTCATCTCATTTTCGCCACTTGCGCAAGGCCTGCTGACCAACCGCTATCTCGAAGGCATCCCGAAAGACTCTCGAATGGCTAAAGAGCATTTTCTGAAGCACTCGATGCTGACACCAGAGCTATTGGAACAGTTACGTCAATGGAACGTGGAGGCACAAGGCAACGGACAGTCGTTGGCGGAGATGGCCCTGCAGTGGATTCTGAACCACGAGGCAGTAACGTCGGTATTGATAGGTGCCAGCAGCGTTGCCCAACTGAAGGACAACCTCGGAACACTGAAGTTCTTAAAGTAAAAAGAAGTTATGAGGGGAAGTTATGAGAGGCCAAATGTTTCTGCAAAAGTAATGGCTTTTTAACTCCCCATCATTACTTCCCATCATTCATATACTTAGTTACGTACTTTAGAAATAATATGCAGCGGAGATTTGCCAAGCATTTGTCTTGATGTCGGTTATCTCACGACCAAGACTGCCACCTGCATAGTCTTCTGTAATGGTATAGGCATCTTTGGTTTGGATGTTATAGGAGAAGCCAAGCTCAAGATGCTTGAAAAGGCTGAGGCCCGCACCAAGGTTGATGCTGACGTTCATGTTCTCCTTTTTATAGAAATTACTGTCCCAAGCATCGCTGAAGTCGCCCAAGGCGAAGCCAAACTGCGGTCCTGCTGCAAGATAGATGCCGGCAAGGCTGCCAAGACCAATGTTCCAACGAAGGTTGACGGGAACATTTATGCTCTTGAATTTCACGTCCTCAGCCTTGTTGTCGCTTCTGACAAGCGAACCCTTGCGCTGGTCGTAGAGGGCGGCGGCATCGATGCCAAGCCCGACGAGGGGAAGCGTGAACTTCACTGTGGGGCCAATGAAGAAACCATTGTTGTTGTCGGCCGAATATACATCAGACGACACACTCATTTTCGTAACGTTAAGCCCCCCCTTTACACCAAACTTAATCTGAGCCTGGGAGGGAACAGCTGTTAACAAAGCTACAGCCATAACAATTATACTAAAAAACTTTCTCATAATTCTTTTTTTTATTTTAGGAGTTAAGGGAGTTAAGGAGTTAAAGAAGTTAAAGACAATAGTGAAAGCCTGGCTATAACTAATCTCTACCTTCTACCCTCTACCCTCTATTTTTTCCTCCCAATCAATGCCTTTCTCGCCTTACAGAAACTCGTGCAGCGCCACTTCCACCCGACGAAGAAGCCTTCGGGGTCTTTGCCTTCTTTATCTTGGGTGTCTTTGTTTTGGCGGAACCAGTCTTTGCTTTAGTCGATTTCAGCACCTTAGGGTCAAGTTTAGCGATGCTGTCGAGCGAGTCCTTCTTTGCCTGGTCGCCATAGAGGTTCTTTTGGAAGGCAGCAAGCTCATCCTCAATTTTCTTCTGTTCCTTCGCCATTTCCTCATTGGTGGGACAGTATTGGGCAAGAGTGCGGCCAAGAAGATTATTTGTCTTATATATCTTTCCCTCGTAGCGAGCCAAGGTAAAATAGTCGTCCATGCTCATCACTGCGGCATTATTGATACTGCTGGCCTGTAGGCTTTGTCGGCTGAGATACGAAGCGATGTCGCTGTACTTTACCCAAAACAGAGGGTATTTTGAAGGTTCGCCTCCGAAGTCGTCATCACGCATCATTACAGGACAGAGTGCGATGGTCTTGCGGCGGAACGTGGAGTTTGACTCGTCGAAATAGGCACTTTCCTTCAGATAGTATAGCTTAACCTCGGCAGAAGGAATGTCGCTGTTATCTACGCGAGGCTTTCCGTCCTTCATTTCATAGAATATGTGATAGTTGTCGAGAATAGTTTTTATGTCTATTCGCGCCGAGTCGTTGAACTGCTCATTACCGTCGAGACGATACTCATAAATAGGTATATAGCCGAAGAGGGCCAGCTTGAAAACGTAAGTAAAGAGATTCATCTCCTTGCCTACAGGTTCGACAGGATAATATAGCGAGGCGTTAGCCTCCTGCGTGAGGTCAAGCTCACGGTAGATGTCGCGCCTCCACGCCACGTCCTCAGGCATTTCAACTGCCGTTGGAAACATCTCTCGTGCACGTATGGTCATGCCTGCCGATGCCGAAGAAGCCTTCTTCTTCGCATCTGTCCTGCGCGTCTTGGGCTGTCCAAAAGCGGATGCAGAAACACATGCTATAATCAAAAATAAAAATATTCTTTTCATCATATATGTTGAGTTATATTAATGCTAAATGCTCCTTACTTTACAATCACTTCCATCGAAGTGGTAAGTTTGCGCTGTATTCCATCCGGTCCTACAGCCGTGACGCGCGAGATATAGAATCGGCGGTTGCGCTGTAGTTTACGGAACGTATCCTTCTGACGTGCAGAAAACTTTGCCCCATCGCTTACCATAGGAACGGCATTTCCCATATTGTCGAAGAACACCGTCTCAAAACTCAACACCTTAAAGCCAATGTCGAGAATGCCGTCGTCGATGGCTGCTCCAATGCCATCGATTGACATAAGGCTGGCCTTCGACATGCCTCCGCCTCTATATCGCATTGGGTTGCCATGCTCGTCGTTCATGGCTATATAAGCTGTAGGATCGGGCAATTTGCGTACACGGAATGTGAACCGCCCCATTTGTTGCGCCTTACCAGTATTTGTTGAAGTGACAGTGATGGTAACGTCTTTGCCTACGGCAGAAGGGCGAGCTATGTAGCGTCCTGGCCCGACGGGCTGCAACGTTCCTCCTGCCATGGAAGCCTGCACTTTGTTGAGTGGTACTCCCGGAACACTCACACTAATGGGATTGCTGTAACCTGCATAAAGCACGTTCATTAGGTCGGCCGACACTGTTGCCGATGGATCAACCACCGTATATTTCTGACTGAAATCACGGCGAATCTTCTCGCCGTTGCCGTTCAGCATCTCAATATATCCCGCAAGGGTGAAGTCGCCTGTCCTTCCACAGACCGTTTCGTATAATCCATCCTTCAGTTCCATCTTTCGGTTGCCAATGTAGATGTCGGGAACCTGAGTAGTGTCAACGGCGGCCATTACGATGTGGGCAGAATATTTGTCGCCACGAACAATGGTCTGTGCATTGGGTATAACAAACGCCTTCAACGAGTTGACCCTTATATCCTTGACATCGACGTTGGACGCAAGCGAGTGGAGCACTTCTCCTTCAGCATACCGTATGTCGCCCTGAAGTTTGGAAAGCAGGGTGATGGCTCCTGCCACGGGCATGTCTTCAAACATATATTCCTGCCAATTCTTCCCCATGGCATTGGCGTTATTGGGAATGTCGGTTGACAGATTGCTCTCAATCACCACCCTCTGAGCCTTGTCGTCGGTCATGGCGAGGATGCGTGTGCGGAACGAATTGATGGCATCGTACAATGCCTTGCCTTGTCCTCTTCCCGGAGCGAGCATCACTTGGTTGGCCGACTCAAGGTCTTCCTTGTTTCGTATGTTGTGGATGTCGGCATCGTCACCGTCAGCCTCTCGTGCAATGGCCAGCTTAAGCTGTTCGGCAAAGTCGTAGAGCGAATCGCTCATCTGCTTCACCACCTGTGCCCTGTCGTACCAAGCCTTTACCTTGGCTGGATTAGACTTCAGCTGTTCCTCAAAAGAGTCATAGATGCGTTGGTTTTCCTTTGAAGAGTTTGACGTGGTTCTGTTTATGCTGTCCTCGACTATAGAGAATCCATTAAGCACCTCTGTTGACACATTAAGCGCCAACATGGCCATCAAGACGACATACAAAAGGTTTATCATCTTTTGGCGTGGAGATACCGGTCGTTTCTTTATTGCCATCTATTTATTACATTTAATATTTATATTGAACATCGAATTGCTGTGCGAAGTTTCAATCTCCAATCTTCAACCTTCAATCTTCAACCTTCAATCTTCAATCTTCAATCTTCAACATTCAATCTTCAACATTCAACCCCTCATTCCATCTATCATTCGAGCGTATATCTTGTTGAGCTCGGCAATTTGCTCAGCCATTTTCTTCGACTGCTCATTGATTTCGTCAATCGTACCCATCTGTGCGCTTGCGCTCTTGAGTTGCATTTCATATACACGGCTGATGCCCGTCAAAGTGCGGTTGAGATTTTCCATCTCCTCAGAGTCACGGGTCAGGCGCTGGCTTTGGTCAGCCACGGCCGAAATCATTTCGGTAAGACGCTTCAGCTCTTCAACATAATTGTTGGTGGCCGACTCCATGTCGGCAGCGGTATCGGAAGACACTTGCGGAGCTGCCACACTATGTCCTTCGCCAACAACTCCGCCACCGAGAATAGTGACGACACCACCAGCAGGCTGATTGCCAACGACAGGCATGGCTGCTGGTTGGCCAGATGGTTTTTCAACTGTTTCTCCGCCCATTGCTTCTTCAGCATGTAGATTCAAGTCCATGCCTATTGTCGTCTTGTCGAACGGGCGGTCGAATGCCGAAAGGAAAAACACAATGACTTCAGTGCCCATGCCGATGTACAACATCAGGTTGGCTCCCGGCAAGTGGGTGAGTTTGAAGAGCGTACCAAGAATAACTATCGACGCACCCCAGCTATAGGCATAGTTGAGGAACGTTTGTCCAGGCACACTGTCCATCCATTTCTGCAGTCGATAGACAATATTGTATTTGCTGTACTCTGTCATTACTTCTTCGTTTTTTTAGATTTCTGACTTGTGGTGTTTGCCAAGCTGCGTACGCAACGGAAGCCGATGTAAGAACGAGGCTGGTTCTGATATTCAAACGAACGCCATGCCGAACGGATGTGCGACTCTGGGTCCTTCCACGAACCTCCACGCACGCTCTTCTTCTTCAGGCGATAAGGGTCTTCAATCGCTGCATTGTATTTCAGTTGGGGATTGATGTCGTTCATTGCTTCCACACCGGCTTCAGTGTATATGGTGCTTGTCCATTCCGCTACGTTGCCGGCCATGTCATACAGTCCATTGCTGTTTGGCTGATAAATGCCTGTACGGCTCGTTATCAAGTTGCCGTCCTTGGTGTAGTTGCCCCGGTCGGGTTTGAAGTTGGCATAGAAGCAGCCGTTGCCCGTAGCCACGTCGTTGTTGTCCCATGGAAACTCGTTCTGGTCTTTGCCGCGTGCCGCATATTCCCATTCGGCCTCGGTTGGCAGTCGATAGCGTTGTACATATCTTGCGGCAGCTCCCAAGCCCTTGAGCAAATGTTCTGTTCTCCATGCACAGAAAGCGTTGGCCTGCTCCCAAGTTACACCTACCACGGGATAGTCGTTGTAAGCGGGATTGCTGTAGTAGTTGCGCATATACACCTCGTTGTCGGCATTAGGGAAATCGTTCACCCAACAAGTGGTGTCGGGATAAACATTCACGATATACGTATTGAGGAAATCCCACGGACCGGTCAACTGACGGTCGATGGTCTTGCGTATGATTTTTCCCTCCTCGTCAATATAAGCGGTGTCCTTCGAAATCCATATCTGCTGGTTGGGGTCAACCTTTACATCGGTATTAAGATTACGTTCGGCCGGATTCATGCGGTATTTGCGTTTTGCCGCCTCGGCATAGTCGTATATCTCATACTTGTAGTTCAACTGGCTTCCGTCAAGCAGTTTCTCGCCTGTCACAGGATTAGTGACATACAAGCTTTCTATGGCTCTTAGCTCGTCCTCATTAGGCTTGCGCGGCAGAGGCTTTTTCCAATTAAGATGTGGGGTAACAGGGTCACCGTTCTTATCTTCTTCTATCTTATAGGTCTCGTCACCTCCGTAGGCAGGGTCGGCAAGACGCTCGCGCAGAATGGAGTCGCGCACATAGTTGACAAACTGACGGTACTGCGAGTTCGTCACTTCCCTCTCGTCCATCCAGAATCCTTCCACCGATATGTCCTTCACCGGTGTAGGCCTGCCCCAGAGGCTGTCCTGCTTGTCAATGCCCATGTGCAGATGTCCACGTCTTATCATCGTCATGCCGTATGGTGTAGGCTCAGTGAAAGCCCTTCCCGACGTTCCCGTCACCTCGCCTCCAGAAGCTGTCGTAAACTTGCTTCCAAAGCACGAAGTCATAACAATCGCCACTGCCAGCGACCACATTGCTACTATGATTTTGCGTATATCCATTATATTGTTATTTGCTTGTTTCCTTTTTCCACTATTCTACAGCAGTCTTACGCTCTTGTGCAGATTTTTCCCCTTCTTCCCTATATTGATGTCAGTCTGATAGCCGATGAATATCTCATGTCCGCCATTGCCAAGACTTATCGCCGTAGTATATGCTTCATAGCTGTAGCCTAAACACACGCCATGGAAATTGCCTCCTACCATCAGCGTGACAGAGTTGGAAGGGCTGTATCCAACGCCTACATACATCATTTTCTTGTCGTTGGTGTAAGTCAAACGACCACTGACATCGAAACGATACGCCACACCGTCGGTACTGCACAACACAGTTGGCTGCATAGATAAAAACGGATTTCTCATCTGAATATTGTATCCGGCTGTAAAATAATACATACTTGAGACATCAAATTCCTGTTTTTCGCCTATTTCTATCTTTGGTGAATTAAGATGCTGAGCAGAAAGGCCAACATACCACCTGTCGCGGCTATAATACAAACCAAAGCCTAAATCAAGGCTGTTGCCGGTTACATCGGTAGTAGGTATGGCGGGGTCGTCGGGAGTTTCCAAATCAACGTCCGAGCCCTTAAAGCCTTCCGACAGCACGCCTATCTTAATTCCCGCGCTAAACATTCCACCAAACAACGAGCGACGATTGGAATATTGAAGACTAAAATTCTTATGAGTGAAAAGTCCTGTCTCGTCGTTCAGCAACACAGCTCCCACGCCATTATATGAGTTGAGGAAGAAGAAAGGCACGTCGGCTCCTGCATACATCGTCCGCGGATTGTTTTCAAATCCGGTCAACGCCATCGAGTAAGCCAAAGCAACATTTACTTTGTTGGTCTTTCCCACGGCGGCAGGGTTAAAAGAAGGCTCCAGTGCCCAATAGTTGGAAAAATGCACGTCATACTGGGCAACGGTTTTCACTGAAACCATCGCCAACAGCATAATGATGTATAATTTCAACTTATTCACGTCTTCGGAAAATACAAAGGGCCGCTCTTCTTGCGGAACGGCCCTTTCTATCCATCAATTAATACTCGTCTTCGTTAAACAGGAAATCCTCTTTAGTCGGATAGTCCGGCCAGATGTCTTCTATACTTTCATACACGTCACCTTCGTCTTCTATTTCCTGTAGATTCTCCAATACTTCCAATGGTGCGCCAGAACGAATTGCATAATCAATCAGTTCGTCTTTGGTTGCAGGCCAAGGCGCATCCTCTAATTTTAATGCCAATTCAAGTGTCCAATACATAGTTATAATAATTATCGATTTGATTTTTGACGCAAAAGTAATAAATAATTTTTTATTTGCAAGGTTTAGACCATATTTTTTCTTCTATTCCGTCAATAATGTTTAATTTTTTGGCCAAAACAAAGAAATAATCCGATAATCTATTCAAATATTGTATTATTTCAGTGCCTACGGTTGCCTGTTCGGCCAATGCCAAAGTACGGCGTTCAGCACGGCGACAAACAGTGCGGCAAACGTGGGCAAGCGCTCCGGCACGACCTCCTCCGGGAAGCACAAAACCCAATTTATCGGGCAACTCCGACAATATATTGTCTATTTCCTTCTCAACCAACTCCACTTCGCCTTCCGGTAGTTTCGCCGACTCGTAAAGGGGTGTCTGCGACTGATCGGTGGCAAGATGGGTGCCAACGTTAAATAAATTGGACTGAATGCGGTAAAGCACTTCCAGTACATGGTTGTCATTTACGGATGAACACAACAGCCCGATAAACGAATTCAACTCGTCAACCGTTCCGTAGGCTTCCAAGCGCACATCGGTCTTACTGATGCGTATCCCACCTACAAGGCTTGTCTTGCCGCCATCGCCGGCTTTTGTATATACTTTTGTTATTTTCATAAATCAAAAATTTATTTTATAATTAGTCTTATATCTTGTCTTGTCAAACATTGCTATACCCAAATAATACAAGTCGTAGCTTATAGTAACATGTTCGTCGGAAGCGATGTCATGCCACAACAACTTGTTGGAAGAATAGATGTCCTCGACCACCAATACTGACGACACGTCACAGTCGGCAATTACTCGTGACACAAGTTCAAAGTCGGCATTGTTGCCGAAGATGAACAACCCAGGGCTGTCATGACCAGCAAGTGAATCCGCCGTATTAAAAACATTCGTTTTCCGGCATCCCCTTCTGACATACTTCTCATATAGGCTATAGTGCTCAGTTATAAGCAAAGTAATGTCAGGTTGAAGCCAATTGGCGATACGGAAATACAGTTCGGCATTTTTCCTCAAAGCAGAAGACACGTTAGGCAGCTGCGACTTCAACTCTGAATAAGCATAATATGGCCAATGTTCGTTTATGACATAGCGTACAAAAGCATAGTCGGTAGGCGACTGAATGCCAAAGCCTCGACTATGTCTGCATCTTCTAAGCCAAATATAATACTTCCACAACATTCTCATATTGTCATAAACGTTGAAATAAATGATTTATTGCCTTAGAAACAAAAAGAAATCCCCAAGGATAGTGTTATCCTCAGGGATTCTTGTCTAAAAGAAGGCGGCCTCCTACTCTCCCACATTGCATTGCAGTACCATCGGCGCAAGCGGGCTTAACTTCTCTGTTCGGAATGGGAAGAGGTG
>JAQXRI010000098.1 GCA_029218445.1 Prevotellaceae bacterium
ATGGGCAATTGCTGAACAAATGATGGAACTGTCGGTGTGGCGAGCGTTAAACCACGTCAGGAAATCGTTCATTTCCTTGTCGATACGTTCGGGCGATGGGGCAATGTAATGTATGCGCTCACGTCCGAACATCCCCGACACTATGTGCTCCTCATTGGTGCGGTATCTGCCAACCTCAATCGGAGTGCCATCGCTATATCCCGACGGAAAGAACGACGCTTGCCATGCGCAGAGCCTCTCCTTGGTCAAATCATCCTCATAATGCTCCACCGCATCGAGCATGACAGCCACCACGGAATCAACATAACGAGAAGGAGACGTGAACTTCACATTCTCGATGCCAAGCCTTCGTGCAATGGACGAGCGCACCTCATCCACATTTAGTCGTATGCCTTCTATCTCTGAGGAATAAACGACATCATAAGTGAGGTTTTCAGCCATAGCCTTGAGTTTGTTGTCAAATCCCAAGGCAGACAGTCGTCCATATAGCATACCTTGCTTGCGAACAACCGTCTCAAGCAACTCTGCCACAACAGAAGGCTCCCATCTGAAATGTGGCCAATTGTCTCTTTCGTGTATATACATATTTCAGCTCTTTTTGACCCGTTTGCGACGTTATTCATCAAATATCGTCGCATATTTTGCGGCAAAGTTACGAATATTATTCGATATTAACAAATTATTAGATTGAAAATTGAAGGTTGAAAGTTGAATTGCTGCGCCGATGGTTCTTATGCGCAGCAATTCAACCTTCAATTTTCAACCTTCAATCTTCAATCTTCAACTTTCAACTACATTAAAGGGTGGTCTGTTAAATAATGGACTATTTCGGTAATGTTGTTTATGTATAATATACATGCGATAAGTGCGGTTGCTGTTATCGATAGTAGTCGTGTAAATCCTGATGTGCGTTTTATTAAATAACCTATAGAAATAATGTATATGAAAAGAAAGTGAGGAGAAAAAATGTATAATTCTGAGATGCCAAAACAGCAAACCAAATGTATGAAGACATCTATCGAAAGAAAGCACAACAACAGCTGCATCAACTTCGTTTTCCTGCTTAATGCTATACCGCATGCAACCATTATCATAAAAATGGCATTCACTATGTTTTTCCAAAATACAGGATAATATCCCATACTGATATTATCTTGACTTAAACTGTTTGGATGGAACAATATGCTTTGTCCGAACATATTGTTTATAAAACTGTTGGTTCTTGACTTCTCTGTATTAATCCAATTTCTGTAGCCCCAATATATAGGCTTTATTTTATCAATATAATTATGTCCTGAATTCTCAGATGCTTTATGCTTCTGTTCCATGCATGTCGTGTCATCGTTTGGGGTGGAATATGTCACATTCCGTGCAAGAAACATGGAAGCAAGTATCAACAATGACCATATTATTGTATTTTGGAATAGACATTTTTTGAATTGTTTCCGCTCAAACAACAGCTTTGACAAAATAATTTTTATTCCATTTGTTATGGTGATGCATCCTATGCATGTTGTCACAAGGTCCAGCTTTCCGCTATTCCCTTGTTGATTTTTAGTCCATAAATACACATATAGAATTAGTAAGAATTGTGAGAAGGCAAAATGGTCGGGGGTGAATGACATTAGAAGCACATAGGCCAGCCCACTGAACAGTGTTGAAAGAATAAATGACACGGGTAGTTTAAGACCAATGTGTTCATTTAAAATTCGTTTAAGAAGTATTGTTTCTGCGATGAACATTGTCATTAGAACAATGGCAAGGACAAAGTTTGCACAATTGCTTCCTATAATGGATGATAAGATGTAGTTTACGGCATAAAGAGGAGCCATAGCTATTCCAAACCCAGGGTGAGAATACACGGCAGTGAAATCTGGGTTAAGATACCGTGAATGCAACCAATCTGTTAATGTTGATAGTAAAAATTGGTCATATCCTGATATCGAAGGCCAAGATACCCCATAGTATTTTCCTATATATAATAGGTTAAGGACAAAAGTCAAAGCCAAAAGAAATATGGAAAAGGCAATTTCGCCTTTTCTTGGTGTAAACAGTTGCAAAATATTATTCTTGATAGCCATTTTTTTTGCTCTTTATTCCCTTTGGTATGCTGCTGAGGACGGACACAAAGGCCGCCAAAATAACAGGCACTGTGTAAGTTCAAAAAAAGGAGTTACGATAAACGTAACTCCTTTTTCCATGTAGCGGGGGTGGGACCCGAACCCACGACCTCCGGATTATGAATCCGACGCTCTAACCAGCTGAGCTATCCCGCCATCGTTGTTTTGCGGGTGCAAAGGTACTACAATTTTATTAAACCACCAAATTTTTTTGGGAAAAATTTCGCCGTTTCGCTTTTTTTTTGTATTTTTGTGCCGTAAAAGCGAAAAACAAGTCACATAATTAATAACTAAATGTACTATTATGAGTAAAACGAAGATAGTTGTTGAATATCCGCTGAACTCAAAATCGGCATCTATCGTTTGGGGGCTTATCGGCAATGCTCATGGACTTGGGAAATGGATTGCCGATTATGTCGATGAAAACGATGGCGTGCTTACGTTCAAATGGGGAGAAGTGTGGACTCAACAGGATATTAGGACATCGAAAATAATAGAAATACGCGAAAACAGTCATATACGACTAAAGTGGGACGTCAATGTCTCTGACGAGGACTATTGGGAACTGAGAATCGAAAAGAGCGACTTCTCGGGCAACATCAACCTCATCATAACCGACCATGTCAATGACGACGATGTTGACTACATGCGAGGCGTTTGGGACGACAATATTGAACGACTACATAGAGTCAGTGGGCTGTAGGTTTGCAAAAAAGTTGGTTGATATTGGATTTTATCATGCTTTTATTTCGCCATGTTGATTTTTTGTGCTAACTTTGCAGCCTGAAATCCTGTATTTCCCAACTGATGGGATTATGGGAAGTCATGTACTCCGCAAAAAATGATTCGTATAAAGAAACTTGATATATTCATAGCCAAGCAGTTTGGACTGCTTTTCGTGGGAACTTTCTTCATCTGCCAGTTTGTGCTGATGATGCAGTTCCTGTGGCGTTATGTGGAAGAGCTAATAGGCAAGGGATTGTCGCTCGAAGTGTTGGCGCAGTTCTTTTGGTATATGGGATTGATGCTGATGCCGCAGGCCTTCCCTTTGGCCATTCTGCTTTCTTCCCTCATTACATTCGGAAACCTTGGCGAAAGTTCGGAGCTTACTGCCATCAAGGCTGCGGGCATCTCGCTGTTCAAGGCTTTCCGCTCGCTCATTGTCATTGTCATACTTGTGAGCTGCAGCTCATTTTATTTCCAAAATGTCATTGCTCCCAATGCCAACAAGTCGTTTGCCCAACTGCTGCTGTCCATGAAGCAGAAAAGCCCGGAACTGGAGATTCCTGAGGGCATCTTCTACGATGGCATACCTAACTGCAACCTCTATGTGCAGAAGAAGGACCTCAATACAGGCAAGCTGTATGGTATAATGATATATCGCATGAATGGCGGATATGAAGATGCTGCCATAATACTTGCCGACTCGGGCATGCTGCAGTCAACGGCCGAGAAGAAGCACCTGCTGCTGACGTTGTATAGTGGAGAATGGTTTGAAAACATGCGCTCGCAAGACCTTGCGGGAAGTGCCAGCGTGCCTTATCGCAGAGAGACTTTTTCAACTAAGCGCATAGTGCTTGACTTCGACGGAGGCTTTAATCTGGCCGACGTGACCGGTATAGCCAGCGATGCACGCTCGAAGGGTTTGTCGAAAATACGCCACGACCTCGACTCTATAAGGGAGTTTAACGACTCTGTGGGAAGGGCTTTCTATAAAGACGCCAAGCTCTCGACGTTCAACATGTCGTCGGGAATGACAAAGGAAGATTCGGCAAAAGCCCTTAAGGCCGCCTTGAAGATAGACATCGACAGCGTTTATATAGGCCACAAGGCGGAAGAAAAACAGTCCATTATGCGTACTGCGTCGTCGAATGTAGAGATGAAGGCTTCGGAAATGAGCATGAGGGGCGACTATGCTTATGCACTCAACCGCCAGGAACGACTCCACCAGTTGGAGATGATAAAGAAGTTTACCATTTCCCTGCAGTGCATACTGTTCTTCTTCATCGGCGCACCATTGGGAGCCATCATTCGCAAGGGCGGACTTGGAGTGCCGGTAATCATTTCGGTGCTGGTGTTCATCGTGTATTACATTTTTGACAACTCCGGATACAGAATGGCACGCGACGACAACTGGACTGTTGAATTCGGAATGTTGATTTCCTCGGTGGTGCTCACACCTTTGGCCGTGTTCTTTACTTACAAGGCCAACAACGACTCGGTGGTGTTCAACATCGACCTTTACAAGAGCATTTTCCGCACAATGTTCGGATTGAGGTTGAAACGCCATGTATTTAAGAAGGAAGTAATAATCAACGACCCCGAATATGTTGCTGATGCCGACAGGCTAAGGAAGATTACTGATGAGATTGTGGCATATTCGCATGAACACAGCCTGCTGAAGGCGCCTAATCCCATAAGGGTGTTCTTCATGGAGGGCAATGACCATGCCATAAGAGACATCAACGAAGAGCTTGAAGCCGTGATAGACGACTTGTCGAATACTAAGGACAAGGCCATATTGACCCATTTGAACAGATACCCCGTGCTGGCCACCCATGCCCACACGCGTCCGTTCAAGCGCCAGTGGCTTAATGCCGTCACGGGCATAATCATACCTTTGGGCTTGTTCTTCTATTTGAGGATGTGGCGCTTCCGTCTGCGCTTGCTGCGCGACCTGCGCGTTATAAAGACAACAAATGAAGACATTTGCGCAAGAATAGACGAGATGACGTCAAACAGCGAACAACGAACAAATTAACTTTTACACATTATTATATATATATAACATGTCTGAATTCAATATAAGCAGTATAGAAGAAGCTCTTGACGATTTTCGCGAGGGACGATTCGTCATCGTAGTGGATGACGAGGACAGAGAGAATGAAGGCGACCTGATAATAGCGGCGGAGAAAATTACTCCCGAAAAGGTAAACTTCATGCTTAAGCATGCCCGTGGAGTGTTGTGCGCGCCCATCACCATCAGCCGCAGCGAAGAACTCGACCTGCCGCATCAGGTGGCAGACAACACATCTATGCTTGGCACGCCTTTCACAGTGACCATCGACAAGCTGGAGGGATGTACTACAGGCGTGTCGGCACACGACCGTGCGGCCACCATCAAGGCGTTGGCCGACCCCAACTCGCGTCCGGAAACATTCGGCCGTCCGGGACACATCAATCCGCTGTATGCCCAGGACATGGGTGTGCTGCGCCGTTCAGGCCATACCGAGGCTGCCGTTGACTTGTGCAAGTTGGCGGGACTGTATCCGGCAGGAGCACTTATGGAGATAATGAACGACGATGGCACAATGGCCCGAATGCCCGACCTGATAGAATTTGCAAAGCTGCACGGCTTGAAGATAATCACAATAAAGGACCTCATATCTTACCGACTGAAGAAAGAGTCGCTCATAGAAGTGGGCAACGAGGCCGACATGCCTACGAAATATGGACACTTTAAGCTCATTCCATTCCGCCAAACCGCCACAGGCCTTGAGCACATGGCCTTGATTAAGGGCGAATGGAAAGAAGACGAGCCAATATTGGTGCGTGTACACTCGTCGTGCGCCACAGGCGACATACTTGGAAGCATGCGTTGCGACTGCGGTGAGCAGCTGCACAAGGCAATGCAGATGATTGAGCAGGAAGGCAAGGGCGTGATAATATACATGCAGCAGGAGGGACGTGGCATTGGCCTTATGAACAAAATCGCCGCCTACAAGCTGCAGGAAGAAGGCCTTGACACCGTCGAGGCAAACATTCACCTGGGCTTTAAGCCCGACGAGCGCGACTACGGCTGCGGCGCACAGATGCTGCGCCACCTGGGCGTCCACAAGATGCGCCTTATGACCAACAATCCCACCAAGAGGGTGGGGCTGGAGGCTTACGGCCTTGAAATAGTAGAGAACGTACCCATTGAGGTAATGCCCAACGAGTACGACTACAATTATCTCAAAACGAAAAAAGACAGAATGGGACACATGCTCCACTTATCGTGAAAAATAACCTAATATTCAAAAAAAACATTCGCAAAAGTAAAAAAACGGAAGATTTTCTTCTTGTTAACGAATAAAATTATTACTTTTGCACGTAAAAACAAATTTAAGCTAAAATTATGGCACAATTATCTGACCGTTTGCAACGACTGGCGCCATCAGCTACGTTGGCGATGTCGCAGAAGAGTAGCGAAATGAAAGCACAAGGCATTGATGTGATTAACCTGAGCGTCGGCGAGCCTGACTTCAACACTCCCGACCACATCAAGGAGGCAGCCAAGAAGGCTGTCGATGAGAACTATTCGAGATATTCTCCAGTGCCTGGATATCCCGACTTGAGAAAGGCCATTGTGGCCAAGCTCAAAAACGAGAACAACCTCGACTATACTGTCAACGAGGTGCTTGTATCGAATGGTGCAAAGCAGAGCGTCTGCAACACCGTAATGGCTCTCGTAAATCCTGGTGACGAGGTAATCATCCCGGCTCCTTATTGGGTGTCCTATCCGCAGATGGTTAAGCTGGCAGGTGGTAATCCTGTGATTGTAGAGGCCGGCTTTGACCAGAACTTCAAGATGACTCCTGAGCAGCTTGAGGCCGCCATTACGCCAAAGACCCGACTCCTGATACTCTGCTCGCCCAGCAACCCTACCGGAAGCGTCTATTCAAAGGAAGAACTGAAGGGACTGGCCGAAGTGATCAAGCGCCACGAAGACCTGTTTGTATTGGCAGATGAAATATACGAGCACATCAACTACATTGGCCGTCATGAGAGCATCGCCCAGTTTGAGGGCATGAAGGAACGCTCAATAATTGTCAACGGCGTGTCGAAGGCGTATGCCATGACAGGATGGCGCATAGGATATATCGCTGCTCCGGAGTGGATAGTGAAAGGCTGCAACAAACTGCAAGGACAATACACCAGCGGTCCCTGCTCAGTGAGCCAGAAGGCTGCCGAGTTTGCCTACACCGCTTCGCAAGAATGTGTGGAGCAGATGAGGGTGGCTTTTGAGCGCCGCAGAGACCTGATAGTGCAGTTGGCAAAAGAGATACCCGGACTGGAGGTCAATGTGCCCGAAGGCGCTTTCTATCTCTTCCCCAAGTGCAGTAGCTTCTTTGGTAAGAGCGATGGCACCACCACCATCAACAACTCTACCGACCTTGCCCTCTACCTCTTGGAGAAAGGGCACGTGGCCACAGTAGGTGGAGATGCCTTTGGCGATGCAGAGTGCTTCAGAATGAGCTATGCCACCAGCGATGACAACATCCGCGAGGCCATGAGGCGCATCAAGGAGGCACTGGCAGCATTGAAATAGCAAGGAAAAACAAGTGCTGCACCCAATGACACCAAGGAAAAATCTTGGCAAACATTGGATGTTAAAAGACTTTAATTAAATTTGTAGTTCGTATATAATTGCTATCTTTGCTGAGCACAATGTTTAACCGAGTCATATGAAAACGCAGTCTTATCTACACGGAGAATCCCTAAAAGATTAAAAATCAAAAATATAAAGGAGCATCTGTGTGGGTGACTTGCGCTGTAAACGTAGGTTGGACAGAAAACAGAACAACAGGAAATCACTTTAATTTTTAAATAACTAAAATCAAATTCAAATTATGGCAACAACAACAAAAGCTGCAGCCCCAGCAAAAAAGTCGGGCTTTGGAGGTATTAAAAACGCTTTCTGGATCCTTGTAATCTGCTGCATTGTGGCGTATTCTTTCTATTACCTTGTATTGGGTAACCCCGACAACTTCGTTGGTGGCGACCGTTCTGGACACCCCTCAAACCTGATGGGTACTGTGTACAAGGGAGGTATTGTGGTAGGTATCATCCTCACCTTGCTGCTCTCTGTAATCTGCCTTGGTGTGGAGCGTTTCTTCGCTTTGAAAACCGCTTTCGGTACTATGAGCCTGCCTAAGTTTACCGCACAGGTAAAGGACCTCATCAAGAAGGGAGATTTTGCAGGTGCTCAGGCTCTTTGCGACAAGATGAAGGGTTCTGTGGCCAACGTGGTTTCTGCTTCTATCGCTGCTTACAAGGATGTTGAGAGCAACAACACCATGAAGAAGGCACAGAAGATTGCAAAGATTCAGCAGGCTCACGAAGAGGCTACCCAATTGGAAATGCCTACCCTGCAGATGAACTTGCCTATCGTGGCTACCATCGTTACACTGGGTACTCTGACCGCTCTGTT
>JAQXRI010000099.1 GCA_029218445.1 Prevotellaceae bacterium
GGGCGACTATGTCCCTAAACTCACTGTTGCCTCTGTTTATATATGTTCCCATAATATTATCGAGCCTGTTGCAGGAGAGATTAGCCTGCGATTCGGGGCAAAGTTACAACAAATTCGCTATTTATCCAAACTTTTTCTGAAAAAATGCAAGTCGCTTCGTGAAATTAAAAGTTTAAATAAATAATATCGCATAGCCATTTTGATACATTTCCTAATTTATATGTAACAAAATTAGTCAGTGGTATGGGAAAAATTGCGTAACTTTGCACACAGAATTAACTCTATAAACGAAAAACATAGAAAAATTATGAGGATTAAAAACATGCTTTTGGCTGGCCTCGTATCAGCTGCTGCCACTGTTCAGGCACAGAATCCGGTTGTGCAGACGTGGTTTACTTCCGACCCTGCACCTATGGTTGATGGTGACAGGATGTATATGTATACAGGTCACGATGAGGACAATGCCGACTTCTTCTGGATGTATGAATGGCGATGCTATTCGTCGGCGGACATGGTGAACTGGACCGACCATGGCTCGCTGATGTCGTTGGACACTTTCTCGTGGGCTGACGACCGCGCTTGGGCGGCACAAACCATAAAGCGCAACGGAAAGTACTATTGGTACATTTGCGCACATTCGAAAATCACCAACGGCATGGCAATAGGCGTTGCTGTGGCTGACTCGCCGACAGGTCCTTTCAAGGATGCGTTGGGAAAACCGCTCTTCGACAATGGGTCATGGGACAATATCGACCCAACGGTCATGATAGACGATGACGGACAGGCTTACATCTATTGGGGTAATCCACAGCTATACTTCGCCAAGCTGAACAGCGACATGATTAGCATCGACGGCGAAGTGAAGAAAATACCTATGACCGAGGAAGGCTTCGGCGCTCCTTCCATGAAAGAAAGGGTGAAGGACAAGAAATACAAGGACTGCTACACCGAAGGCCCTTGGATATCGAAGCGCAACGGCAAATATTGGTTGCTGTATGCCGCAGGCGGAGTGCCCGAACACATAGCCTATTCGGTGAGCGACACGCCTATGGGTCCTTGGAAATACATGGGTGAGATAATGCCGTTGGAAGACACCAAGTCGTTTACCAACCATTGTGGTGTGGCCGACTTCAAGGGCAAGTCCTACTTCTTCTACCACACTGGCAAGCTGCCCGGTGGCGGCGGCTTTGGCAGAAGCTGTGCCATAGAGGAGTTTAAGTACAATGCCGACGGCTCGTTCCCCATAATCCACCACACCGACAAAGGCGTTGACCCTGTTGGCAAGCTTTGTCCGTTCCAGCGTGTCGAGGCCGAGACGATGGCTTTTTCACGAGGCGTGAAGTCAGAGCAGAACACCAAGGACGGCGTATATATTACCGAGATTCACGACGGCGATTATATAAAGGTGCGTGAGGTTGACTTCTCTCGTCAGCCACGTCAGTTCAAGGCTTCGCTTGCAAGCGGCATTCGTGGCGGCACGATGGAGGTGCGTCTTGACAGCATAGCCGGCGAGAAAATAGCCGAAGTGAAGATAGGCAACACCGACGGCTGGACCAACTGGACCACCTGCACGAGCAACATCGCTTCGCCCGTCAAAGGCACCCACGACCTGTACTTCGTTTTCCGTGGCGAGAAAGGTGTCAAGCTGTTGAGCTTTGATTGGTGGGGAATGGAGGGGATTTAGAGGTGAGAGGTTCATGAAGCCAATTTAGTTATTATGATGAGTTTATGTAATTATGAAAAAAAGAAACCTCATTTTTGTAGTGGCCATGGCTATAGCTTGCTGCTCCCATGCACAGCAACTGCCATACCAAAATCCGAACCTCTCTGCCCACCAACGGGCAGTTGACCTAACGTCTCGCCTCACCCTGAAGGAGAAGGCCGACCTGATGTGCGACGAGTCGCCTGCCATTCCACGACTTGGCATCAAGCCGTTCAGCTGGTGGAGCGAGGCTTTGCACGGACTGGCCAACCAGGGCAACGTGACTGTGTTTCCCGAACCTATAGGTATGGCGGCATCGTTCAACGTGCCTCTTGTGGAGCGGGTGTTCACCGTGGCTTCCGACGAGACACGAGCCAAGTGGAACGAACAATATCAGAATGGCATACCAACAACCCGATTCCACTGCCTTTCAGTATGGACACCCAACGTCAACATATTCCGCGACCCTCGTTGGGGACGCGGACAGGAGACATATGGCGAAGACCCATATCTCACTTCGCAGATGGGACAGGCAGTGGTGCGCGGACTCCAAGGTCCTGAGACTGCCAAGCACCGCAAGCTCCTTGCCTGCGCCAAGCACTATGCCATACACAGCGGTCCCGAGTGGAGCCGCCATGTGGCAAATATCAACGACGTGTCGCCCCGCGACCTCTGGGAGACGTATATGCCGGCATTCAAGGACTTGGTGCAGAAGGCAAAGGTGAGGGAGGTGATGTGCGCCTACCAGCGTTGGGACGACGAGCCTTGCTGCGGAAGCACACGTCTGCTGCAGCAGATACTTCGCGACGAGTGGGGATTCAACTATATGGTGGTGAGCGACTGCGGTGCCATTGCCGACTTCTTCACTACCCATAAGTCATCGTCAACGTCCCATCATGCCGCTGCCAAAGGCGTAATAGCCGGCACTGACGTGGAGTGCGGTTTTGGTTATGCCTATGCCGACCTGCCCAAAGCCGTTGCACAGGGTCTAATAACCGAGAAGGAGATAGACAAGCATGTGGTGCGCCTCCTCGAAGCCCGCTTTGAACTGGGCGAGATGGATGAGCATGAGGCATGCGAGTGGTCGAAGATTTCGCCGTCTATTCTGAGCTGCAAGGAGCATAGGCAGCTGGCGTTGGAGATGGCGAGGCAGAGCATAGTGCTGCTAAAAAATGAAGAATCATTGCCCCTTTCCAAGAAACAGAAGATTGCCGTCATCGGCCCTAACGCCGACAATATCCCGATGATGTGGGGAAACTATAACGGCACTCCCAATACTACAGTCACCATCCTCGACGGCATACATGCCAAGGTGGGCAAGAAGAACGTTACTTATCTCAAGGGATGCGACTTGACTGAGGATTGCGTAGTCAACAGCTTCCTGCAGCAGTGTTCTGCCGATGGCAAGAAAGGTATTCGCGGCACATTCTGGAATAACACCACCCGCAGCGGAAAGCCCGTAACAAAGGAGTATTATGTCAACCCTATTGCCGTGACGACCAACGGTCAGCACACCTTTGCCGACGGAGTGAAGATGGAGGACTTCTCGGCTCTCTACGAGACAACATTCACTCCCGCAAAGTCGTGCAAGGCCGTCATCCGCATGCAATACACCGGTGCCTTCTCGCTGAAAGTAAACGGCAAGACTCTCGCTGCCGACAGTACATGGCGCGACCAGCCGATGCGCTTCGAGATTGACGTGGAGCAGGGAAAGAAATATGAACTTGAACTGGCTTATCACACTGTGAAGACATGGGCTGCCAATATGAAACTCAATATCGGTGAGGAGCTGCCCATCGACTACAATGAGACCATCAACAAGCTCAAGGGCATCGAAACCGTAATATTCGTAGGCGGCATCTCTTCTCAGCTTGAGGGCGAGGAGATGCCTGTGAAGATTGACGGATTCAAGGGAGGCGACCGCACCCACATCGAACTGCCCAAGGTGCAGCGTGAATTCATCCGCCATCTCGCCGAGGCCGGCAAGAAAATCGTGTTCGTCAACTGCTCCGGTTCTGCCATTGCCCTTGCTCCCGAGGCAGAGCGTTGCGCAGCCATCGTGCAGGCATGGTATCCCGGTCAGGAAGGCGGCACTGCCGTTGCCGACGTGCTCTTCGGCGACTACAACCCGCAAGGCAAGCTCCCTGTGACATTCTATAAGAGCAGCAATCAGTTGCCCGACTTCGAGGACTACTCGATGAAGGGTCGCACCTACCGCTACTTCTCCGACCCATTGTATGCCTTCGGCTATGGATTGAGCTATACGAAGTTTGAGATTGTTTTAGAAGGTAGAGGTGAGAGGGTAGAAGGTAGAGATTTCCTCTCCACGTCAGAAACTGGCTCTAACATATCTCTACCCTCTACCCTCTACCTTCTACCCTCTATAACCATCAAAAACACCGGCAATCGTGAAGGCACGGAGGTCGTTCAGGTGTATGTGCGCCGTTGCGATGATGTCGATGGCCCGTTGAAGACACTCAAGGCCTTTGAGCGTGTGACACTGAAGTCGGGAGAGACAAGGCAAGTGGAGATAAAGCTTGACGAGGAGGCTTTCACGCTCTTCGATCCTGCTACCAACACCATGCGTGTCGTGCCCGGCAAGTATGAGGTGTTCGTAGGCAGCAGTTCACGTCCCGAGGACTTGCAGAAGTTGGAGATAGAAATTTGAAG
>JAQXRI010000100.1 GCA_029218445.1 Prevotellaceae bacterium
GCCCTCGCTCTCAAGGAAACGCACTATGGTGAACCTCTCGCCCAGCAGGGAGGTCATCAGTCCCTCCAGCACGGCGTGGTTCGCCTTGTCGCGAAGCAGACGCTTCATTGCCCAGTCAAATCTCACATAGTTTGCCATATCATTCATTATTTTCTGCAAAAATACGACATTTCCTCCTAACCGCCAAAGGATTCTTCATTTTTTTGCACTTACGCAATATTTCAGCCTTGCGAACTAATTGCATGGACATGCCTCTTTGTTTCGCCAACAGTCACCCTTTGACAATTGTATTTCATAAAAGAGCCAAGGGGATAGGTATGTCGGTTCACCGCACAGCAGGACAGCTACCTGTCACCTGTCCTTAGTCTTTGCCACCATTGGCCAGTCAAATCTTTGCGTATCTCTATACTCTTGAGGCGTTGGTTTATCCAATTGTCGGAGTAGCCAAGCCGCTTGTAGTCCATCATCGCCTGTTGGATGCTAAGTTCAGGGTATTGCATCTGGTCGGTATCGGGCTGGTCGGTCAGCGCACCCACCACATCAACAATGGAGAAGTATCACTTCTCCTGATCATCGTCCCATACGGTACGAATCTTCCTGTCCTCAAACACTTTGGACAATTCACGTCGTGTCATATTTCGATTGAGTTTTCACCTACTGCCAATATACGGTTTTTATTTGTTCCAACCAAATGTATCGCCAGTTTTTTTACAACTTTCACCCTTTATATATCTGAAAAAAGGCTGTAACGGTTGGTAGTATTAAAATGATTGAACAGGGGGCAAGTCTGTTCAACCACATGCTCTGTTTTGTTCGTGATAAACCAAAGGCGCTCGATCCTGTTCACAAGTGTTACTTTGTTACTCGGTTTTTTGCATCGAAAACTAAAAATGTTACCGTTACCTATTTCTATATATAATATAATAAATATTTATAAATAAGGTACGCGCAAGGTATGTTGAAGAGAAGACATGAAAGTCAACGCCAAAATCACGTTAACAAAGTAACATTCCATAACTTTACGCTGTCAAACAAAGGATGCCGAAACCTATGTCCAGGCAGGTCATAAGCTACGACCAAGGCAAGTCTTAACTTAAAACCTGTCCCAATCATAAGTTAAGACCACAAAAAGGACAAACATCCGGGATGTTGACAACGTGTTGACCATGGTGGAATGTCATAACATATATTATTGCCTTTCCGCTGGGTTAAGGCGGTAGGCGGACACATGGGTCAGCCCCAACGGCGATTTGACGGTTTAAAACAATTCGTCTTACTCACGTTATATTTAGTCTGAATTACATACATTTCGTCATGTGAATCAAAAGGGTTGGAAATTTAAGTTATATAACAAGGTGAAAAAAAAGGGTTTGGCATAGGGACAAAAAAAGAAGGCGGGAATCACTTCCTGCCTCTTTTTTCATTTTCGACGTCACTATCTGACGTAATCTGGAATTACTTTCCGTGATGCTCGTCAGAAACGGTCAACTTCTTGCGGCCCTTGGCACGACGAGAAGCCAATACTCGACGTCCGTTCTTAGTAGCCATTCTCTCGCGGAAGCCGTGCTTGTTCACTCTTCTTCTGTTGTGTGGCTGAAATGTTCTTTTCATTGCTATATACTATTTAATTTTCTGTTATTTTCGTCCTTTTGGGGTGCAAAAGTACATATAATTTTCGAAATAACCAAGAAATAAGTGATTTTTAGCTAAAACTTTTATGTTTTTTTCGAGAAAAAGGCCTAATTTCCAATTTTTTGCAGTAACTTTGCACCAAAATTCGGAGATAATTCATAATATAACAGTTATATAAAGTATATGATTAATTCACAAGACATTAAGAAAGGAACAGCCATTCGTATGGATGGCGGCATTTGGGTATGCATCGATTTCCAGCACAGAAAGCCAGGCAAGGGCAACACAGTAATGAACACAAAGCTGAAGAACGTGACCGACGGCCGCGTATTGGACCGCACCTTCCAGGTAGGCTTCAAGCTGGAGGATGTTGTCATAGAGCGTCGTCCATACCAGTATCTTTATGAGGACCAGACGGGCCGCATCTTCATGAACCAGGAGACATTCGAGCAGATTCCTATAGCCAACGACTTGGTTATTGGCCACGAGTACATGAAGGAGAGCGACATCGTAGAGGTTGTTACCGATACTACCGACGGAACTATCCTTTATGCTGAAATGCCTGTAAAGACTTATCTCCGCGTTACCCACAGCGAGCCGGGACTGAAGGGCGACACAGCCACCAACGCCACCAAGCCTGCAACACTGGAAACTGGCGTTGAGATTCGCGTGCCTCTTTTCATCAACGAGGGCGACCTCATCCAGGTTGACACTCGCGACGGCAGCTATCTGCAGAGAGTAAAGGAATAATAATTTTTAGAAGGTAGAGGGTAGAAGGTCGAGATTACTGAACTGCCAAGAAATCCTGGGTATAACATATCTCTACCCTCTACCTTCTCCCCTCTACCCTCCCAAAATTCTTCACCACTCACCTCTCACCCCTCACCACTCACCCATGAAATATTCCATCATTGTTCCCGTATTCAATCGTCCTGACGAAGTTGACGAACTGCTTGAGAGTCTTTGCCGACAAACGGTGAAGGACTTTGAGGTGGTTATAGTAGAGGATGGCTCGGAAAGGCCATGCAAGGAAGTATGTCAAAAATATGAGGAACGACTCGACTTGAAATATTTCATGAAAAAGAATTCAGGACCTGGGCAGAGCCGCAACTATGGTGCAGAGCGTGCCAAAGGCGAATACCTGATTGTGCTCGACTCCGACGTAGTTCTGCCCGAGGGTTATTTGAAGGCGGTTGACGACGAGCTTGAGCGAGAGCCTGCCGATGCCTTCGGAGGTCCTGACTGTGCCCACGAGTCGTTTACCGAAACTCAGAAGGCAATAAGCTACTCGATGACGAGTTTCTTCACCACGGGTGGAATACGCGGTGGCAAGAAGAAGCTCGACAAGTTCTATCCACGCTCGTTCAACATGGGCATCCGCCGCGATGTCTATCTTCGTCTTGGGGGATTCTCCAAGATGCGCTTCGGCGAGGACATTGATTTCTCCATACGCATTTTCAAGGCAGGCTGCCGCTGCCGCCTCTTTCCCAAAGCATGGGTTTGGCACAAGCGCCGCACCGACATGCGCAAATTCTTCCGACAAGTATATAATAGTGGTATAGCGCGCATAAACCTCTATAAGCTATATCCTGAATCGCTCAAGCTGGTTCATCTTTTGCCGATGGTGTTCACCGTTGGTGTAATCTGCCTATTCCTTATTGCATGCTTTGCACGCATCATGATGGTTTATGGCAATCCCACTGACTTCTTTACGTGGTACTACATTGTGCTTGCCGCCATCGCCCCAATCATTCTCTATTCGCTACTTATCTTCACCGACTCAGCCATCAAGAACCGCAGCCTTCCGATAGGGTTCATTTCCATCGGTGCCGCCTTCGTGCAGCTTATGGGCTATGGCTTCGGCTTCATAGAAGCATGGTGGAAACGCTGTGTACTAAAAAAAGACATTTTCCAAGCATTTGAAAAATCGTTCTATGACTGACAAGCTTAGCATCAACAAATGGGCTGTCGAGGATAGACCCCGTGAAAAAATGGAGCGCCTTGGCGCAGAGGCACTCAGCAACTCCGAGCTGCTTGCCATACTTATTGGGTCAGGCAACACCAAGGAGAGTGCAGTGGATCTGATGAAGCGAGTGATGGACGACTGCAACAACAACCTGAACACTCTTGGAAAGAAATCCATAGCAGAGCTGTGCGAATATGAAGGTATAGGCCCCGCAAAGGCAATAACGATTCTCGCCGCTTGCGAGCTTGGCAAGCGCCGACAACTGGAGAAGGCAGAAGAACGGCTCGACCTTTGCGCAGCCTCAGCCATCTATGAACACATGCACCCACTGATGCAAGACCTCGACGTTGAGGAGGCATGGGTGCTGCTGATGAACCAAAACTTCAAGCTGATAAAGAAAGTCAGAATATCCCACGGCGGAATAAGCGAAACGGCCGTGGATGTAAGGGTGATAATGAAACACGCCATACTTAACAATGCCACCGTACTCGCCCTCTGCCACAACCATCCAAGCAACAACCCTCATCCCAGCGGCGACGACGACCGACTGACCACGCGCATGAAGAATGCGTGCGAACTGATGCGCATATTCTTCCTCGACCATCTTATCATTACCGACGGTCGCTATTATTCCTATCACGAGCAGGGCAAAATTTAACATTATTTACGCTCTTCCCGTGCAAGTTTTGCCTTGTTATGCCATTTATAGGGTGTAACAAAAAAACAAATAGAAAGAATTATGAGAAGAATAAAGACATTCATCCTTACCATGATGGCACTCACGACAGCTGCCTTTACACTACAGTCGTGTCTCGACGACGATGACGACAACTACTGTTTCACCACCGACCCGGACACAATGGTAGGCGTAGTGACACTGAAACCTGACACGGAAGCCCACCCTTGGTGGATACAGCTCAGCGACTCAGCTGTCGTCACCTGTTCCAACATAAAGGAATTCCCGCTGAAGGAAAAGAAAGAGCAAAGAGCCTACATCTACTTCAAGTTCGACTCGGCACCTTCGCTCACCGCCGACATTAAGTCAATAACGGTGACACACCTCGACACCATCCTGACCAAGCCCCTTGCACCTGCGCTTGAATCGGAAGAGGCAAACAACGAGGCCTACGGCAACGACCCTGTGGAAATAGTGAAAAGCAACCTTGAAACTTTGGCGGAAGACGGCTATATGAACATTCGCTTCCGTACCAACTGGACACAGGGCAGCTTACACCGCGTCAACCTCGTACGTGTGGCAGACGAAGACGGACTCGCCACATTCTGCTTCCACCACGATGCCAACGGAGAGACTGGCGGAGTAATAGGCGACGGAATGGTGGCTTTCTATCTCGACCTCGAGAAAGACATCGACAGGACACCACGCGAGATAAAAATAAAGTGGAAATCTTTTACAGGCGACAAATCTGTAAAATTCAAATACATACCAAGGAACGACGACTAAGTGAACATATTCGGGCATAACGACGAGAAGGCTATTGCCGAGGGCATCCGCAGGGGCGACAACCGTGCGATGCGCGACTTCTATGCCCAATTCGGAGGGCAGCTGACCGCCGTTTGCTCGAGATACATCACCGACGACCTCGACGTGCAAGACGTTATGCAGGACGCCATGTTGAGCATCATTGAGCACATCGACAGCTTTAAATACCATGAAAAAGGCTCGTTGAGAGCTTGGGCTACACGCATTGTCGTGAACCAAGCTCTCAACTTCATTAAGGCTAAACGCCGACAAAACGACACTTTCGCCGACAAAGACATCGGCAACCTTGCCTATGCCGACGACGACACAGAGCCAGACATAGGCGAGCTCTCGGCAGAAGCAATACACGAGATGATACGCCAATTGCCTGATGGCTACCGAACGGTGTTCAACCTATATGCCATTGAGGGGAAAAGCCACAAGGAGATAGCCGCGACACTTGGCATAAAGGCAGACACCTCGGCATCGCAACTGCACAGGGCAAAAAACATGCTGGCAAGGGAGATAGAAAAGTATAAAAAGAACAATAAAGACAAACGATCATGACAGAGAACTGGAAACAACAACTGCAACAGAAGATGGACAGCTTAGAGAAGCCTGCCCCTGAGCTGTCATGGTCGGAACTTGACAAGGCACTCAAGGCAAGGGCTACCAACGCACATGCGAGGAAAGCCACGATAGTACCTCTTTGGACCAGGCGCATTGCCTCGGCCGCAGCGGTGGCGCTTATAGCTATTGCAGGTGCAAGGCTGTTGTTCGTCAGCGAGGAAGGCAACAGAATAGACTCCGAAGTACAGGAGAGCTACACATCGCTGCAGGCTGACAAAAAGCCAACAAAACCATTGAAAGAACGCTTGGAAAACATGAGAGAACTTGCCGTGGCAGAAAAGGCAAAAGCAGAGTCGATAGCTCAAAGCCGCGACACTGACGAGGAGAAAACAGCAGAACTGCCTGAAGCTGAAGAAAAGAAAGAAACAGTAGAGAAGAAGGTGGAGAAAGCCGCAAGCAAGGCCAAGGCCAACAGTGAAGACTACAGTTACATGGCTCTGACCGAGCAAACGACAGTAGCAAAGAAGAAGAAAGACAACAGCGGACTTGTTGCCGACCTGCACGTCCAGGGACTGATGGGAGCAAACAACTCACGAAATGGGCTCGCCACGATGGGCATGCTGATGAGCGACGCACCGACATACAGCAATGACGGAACGCAGATACAGGGAATAGCCTATCCACTGATGACCCTAAAGAGCCGTGAACTCTCATACGACCATGACCTGCCAATAAAGGTGGGAGTGAGTCTGCGCTACAACATCGACGAACGTTGGAGCATAGTAACTGGCATAAACTACAGCTATCTGCACTCAACATTCAAAGTGAACGAAAATACCAATCACCACGGCAGTCAAAAGCTACATTACATTGGAATTCCCTTAGCTGCAAGCTTCAACATCTGGAAGAACGACCAACTGAAATTATACATCACCGCAGGCGGAACAGCAGAAAAACTATTGAAAGGCTACATGAACGAAATACTTCCATCAGGCAACGAGGAAAACAGCACATTGTCAGAAAAACGAATGCAATGGTCGATGCAAGGTGCTGCCGGAATGGAATATGACATCACTCCTTCATTAGGCATTTATATCGAACCTGGAGTAAGCCATCACTTCGACAACCACTCTGACATTCAGAACATCTACAAGGACAAGCCATGGAACTTTAGCCTCAACCTCGGATTCCGCTTGAACTTGAAATAAGAAGTTAAAGGAGTTAAGGAGTTAAGACAAATGTTATTGCGCGGAAATTCGGCAGTTAACAGATGTCTTAGCTCCTTTAATTCGTAATAAAACGTGAATTCGACAAATTGTTTCCGTTAAACCGCCCCCTACTTATCATGATGTTTGAATTTCGTCGAACTGACGTTAATAAAAATAATTAGTAAAAAATTTGGTTGTTTGAACGTTTTTTCATAAATTTGCAAACATAAAACAACGACATTGATATGACTGCAGAAGAAAAGACAAAAATAGAAGAACGAATAGTAGATGTGTTGAAGACCGTATATGACCCTGAAATACCAGTAAACATATACGACCTCGGACTTATCTACAAAGTAGATGTAAAGGATGAAGGCGATGTGGACATTGACATGACCTTCACTGCTCCATCGTGTCCGGCAGCCGACTTCATACTCGAAGACGTGCGCCAGAAAGTAGATAGCCTTGAGGGAGTGAAGAACGCCACGGTAAACCTCGTGTTCGAACCGGCATGGGACCAGAGCATGATGACCGAAGAGGCACGTGTGGAACTGGGATTTGAGTGAAGAACAAATCGTAAAGAATGAGAATTAGCCTATGAAGAACGTCTATTTCCTTTCAGATGCCCATCTTGGCTCGCTTGCCATCGACCATGGGCGAATGCACGAGAGGCGACTGGTGCGCTTTCTCGACAGCATCAAGCACAAGGCAGCCGCAATATACCTGCTTGGCGACATGTTTGACTTCTGGTATGAGTACAAATATGTTGTTCCTCGCGGATATACGCGCTTTCTCGGCAAGTTGTCGGAGCTTTCCGACCTTGGTGTTGAAATACACTATTTTACAGGCAATCACGACATCTGGGCTTACAACTACCTGGAGCATGAGTGTGGTGTGATTTTACACACACAGCCTCTTACGACGGAAATATACGGAAAGATTTTCTTCCTTGCACATGGCGACGGCTTGGGCGACCCCGACAAAAAGTTCAAGTTGTTGCGTGCCTTTTTCCACAACCGCTTCTGTCAAGTGATGTTCTCAACCATTCACCCACGATGGAGCATTTGGTTTGGCATGCAGTGGGCAAAACACAGCAGACAGAAACACATGAAAGAAGAAGAACCCACATACATGGGCGAGGACAAGGAACACCTCGTGCTTTACACAAAGGAATACATCCAATATCATCCAAACGTCGATTACTTTATTTACGGCCATCGCCACATAGAACTCGACTTGCAACTCACAAAAAAAGCTCGGATGATAATTCTTGGCGACTGGATAACCCAATTCACATACGCCGTATTCGACGGCGAACACATGTTTTTGAGCGAATATATTGAGGGCGAGAGCAGACCGTGATATTTTTAGGAGTTAAGGAGTTAACTCATTAACTCCTTAACTCCTAAAATAACTCCTTGACATGCTACTTATTGTCGCAAATCAGGTTTTCGCCAGTCATGTCGGCAGGTTGCTCCAATCCCATAATGTGGAGGATAGAAGGAGCGACATCGGCCAAACGACCATCCTTTACGGTAGCCGAATTGTTGTCGGTAACGTAAATAAATGGTACTGGGTTAAGTGAGTGGGCAGTATTAGGTGTGCCGTCCTCGTTTACAGCATTGTCGGCATTGCCATGGTCGGCAATGATGATGGCCTCATAGTCGTTGGCCTTGGCAGCCTCTATCACTTCACGTACACAGTTGTCAACAGCATGCACAGCCTTGGCAATGGCATTATATACACCAGTATGGCCTACCATGTCGCCATTGGCGAAGTTCACTACTATGAAATCATACTCCTGTGTGTTGATGGCACCAACGAGTTTGTCCTTAACCTCGTAGGCTGACATCTCTGGCTTAAGGTCGTAGGTTGCTACCTTCGGAGAAGGAACAAGTATGCGGTCCTCACCCTCGAATGGAGTCTCGCGACCACCATTGAAGAAGAATGTCACGTGAGCATA
>JAQXRI010000101.1 GCA_029218445.1 Prevotellaceae bacterium
GGTACAAAAGTACAAAAAAAAATCCAAATCACTGCTTTTTTACAAAAAAAATCGTCAAAAGTTTGGAAGTATTAATTTATTTACCTACTTTTGCAATATAAAACCACAAGTTAATATGATAGGAAAAAGAAACGAAAACAATAACTATAAGAAAGAAGATCTCTACATAGAGGCAGGGAAATACTTCCTCGACATTTCCAAACTCATCTTTGGAGGATTGATTCTTTCATCTATTGTTGGAATGGATTTCGACTTAGAATACCTTATTGTTTATGGATTTGCCGCTTCATTCATTTTTGCCTTGTTTGGTTTTATGGCTATAATTATGGCAAGAAGTAAAAATAAATAAATATGAACATCGTAACGTTATACCAAATTCTTTGCGTCGTCGGACTCGTAATGGGCAGTGCTTTGATTATATATATAAAATATGACCAAAGGAAATACAAAGATTAATCAACGTGAATTAGACGAATTGTCTTAAACCGTTAAACCGCCTGCTGTAGGGGCGATTGTTTGATTTCGTCGAATTCACTTTAATTGAGAACTTTGTAAAAGACATTTGCTTATAATAAAGCGTACGATAACAAAAAGGGAACTTCCCAAAGAAGTTCCCTTTTTTATAGTCTAATCATTTATTTCTTAACCTTATAAAGACGGAAGGTCATTGGCGAGAGCGTGTCTTCAATAACCACGGCCTTCTTCTCTGCCTTGCAGGCGAGAGTTCCGTTCTGCGGAACAATCTTGTTGGGCTGGCAGATGCTGTTTTCTGCATCCATCTCATTGCAAGTAAGAGTGATGGTCTCGGCTGTACGTTCGCCCTTTACACCGTTGAGGTTGATGCTTACAGGCTGTGCCGTCTTGCCGGTGTTGATGACCTTGACGATTATTTCGCCAGTGTTCTTGTCAATTACTGAGCTTGCAAAAAGACCGTTCTGACCTTCCTGACCTGCTATGAACTTCTTGTCCATGGTCATGGGCAGAACATTGGTGCCCTTGTTCTGGGCATACATCTGCTGTACATAATAGCTCACTGTCTTGAACATCTTGGTATTGTCGAACCAAATGAGGTCAGGACGCCACTGCCATCCGTCAACGTGTGCAAGCAGAGGTGCATAAGCTGTCATGTAAACCACGTCGGCATTGCGCTCAAGGTCGGTCATGAAGGCAGCCTCGTAGAGTGACGACTCGAAATGGTTCCATTTCTTGCCCTTGCCGTGGCAGGCATACTCACCTGCAAACACCTTCGGACCCTTGCGGTCGTAGCTCTCATAGCGCAGGCCGTGGCTCAAGAACCAAGATTCAGGACGATAGAAGTGCTCGTCAACCAAGTCGGCCTTCTGCTTCTTCATGGCCTCCCAACCGAGGTCGAACATCTTGCCCTCAGAGTCAGGGCCACTGGTGCCGACAATCTTTATGTCGGGATACTTTGCACGTATAGCCTCAACAAATGGAGTGAGGCGCTTGAAGTAGAGTTCGTCCCACTGCTCGTTGCCTACGCCGATAAACTTCATGTTGAATGGTTCGGGATGACCCATCTCGGCACGCTTCTTGCCCCACTCGCTGTTAACGTCGCCATTGGCAAACTCGATGAGGTCGAGGCAGTCCTGAATGTAAGGCTGCAAATCGTCCATTGCCACGTGGGCCTCTTCCTTGTCCCAATTCTGGAACTGGCAAGCCATACCTACATTGAGCACTGGAAGTGGTTCGGCGCCAATGTCTTCTGAAAGCTGGAAGAACTCGAAGAAGCCAAGACCGTAGCTCTGATAGTAGTCGGGGAAGTAACGATAGTCGAACGTATGCTCCCAACGGTTTTGGTTAAGAGGACGGTTTTCAACCGGGCCAATGGTGTTCTTCCACTGGTAGCGGGTTTCGAGGTCGCAGCCCTCAACGATGCAACCGCCGGGGAAGCGCAGCAGTCCGGGATGGATGTCGGCAAGAGCCTGCGCCAAGTCACGACGCATGCCGTTCTTGCGGTTCTTGAATGTGTTTACCGGGAAGAGGCTTACGTGCTCAAGGTCAACAGGATTGGCGCTTGCAAGATAGATGCGGAGGTTTGACTTGTTGAAAGTGCGCGGCGACTTGATGACGACTTCATACTGCTTCCAGTCGGCTGAAGTGACGTCAAGCTTGTTTTCTGTAAACTGTTGGTTCTCTTCCATCGTGTTTTGGTCGATCAGCTGAACCCTGATGGCCGACGCGCCCTTTGGAGCACGTGCCCACACGGTGAAGCGATATTCCTCGCCCTCAACAACACCGATGCCAAAATATCCCTCGTTCTGAATTCCTGTACGACGCTCCTTGTGGCCAGGGTCGCTCAGAGTGACGTAATGTGGACAACGCTCAAATGGGCCGTCGTTTTTCAACTTGACATTTCCGAAGACCTGCCAGCCCATGAAGCTTTGCGGAAACTCGAACGAGCGGTTCTTCACCAATTCACCATACAAGCCTCCGTCGGCAGCATAGTTAATGTCCTCGAAAAATAGTCCATACATTGTCTTTTGTACAGGGGCTCCCACCTTTGTGGTGTTGATGTCCATAACGTTTGTTTGGGCATTTGCCGCCATTGCTGAAGCCAGGGCAATGGCACACGAAAGTACTTTAATTTTCATATTAAATATAGGTATTCAGTTAGTTCGTGTTGCAAAAATAGTTAAATTATTCGTGATATGCAAATTTTTCGAATTAAAAGATGTAATTTTGTAGCGAATTAATAATAATAACCATTATTTAGCTAAATAAACAACTAAAAATAACGACTTATAAAAAAATGAATCAAACAACAAGCGGTAGCAAGTCCTACCTCATTTCAATTGTCATGGTGGCCGTATTGGGCGGCCTTTTGTTTGGCTATGACACGGCTGTAATATCAGGAGCCGAAAAGGGTTTACAGGCATTTTTCATGGGTGCCGACGATTTTGTATATACCGACTTCTGGCACGGCTTCACCAGCTCAAGTGCCCTTATCGGTTGTATCATTGGCTCGGGCATCTCAGGTTTGCTTGCCTCTAACTGGGGCCGCAAGCGTTCTCTCATCTTCGCAGGCATCATGTTCTTCATTTCGGCATGGGGTTCAATGTGTCCTGAATCAATGGTTCTTGCCAAGGGCGAGCCAAATCTCACGCTGCTCATCGTGTTCAACATCTACCGAGTAATCGGAGGCATTGGCGTTGGCCTTGCTTCTGCTGTATGTCCTATGTACATTGGCGAGATTGCTCCAAGCAACATTCGCGGTATGCTCGTTTCATGGAACCAGTTTGCCATCATCTTCGGACAGCTCGTGGTGTATTTCGTCAACTTCTTCATTCTTGGCGACCACATTGCTCCTGCTATAGAAAGCGTGGGCAACGGCATGAACCAAATACTCAATGGCAGCGAGGCGGCTTGGGCCATTGAGACAGGATGGCGCTACATGTTCGGCTCGGAAATGGTGCCGGCAGGACTCTTCGCCCTGCTCATCTGCTTTGTACCTGAAACGCCGCGCTACCTTGCCATGGTGGGCCAAGACGCCAAGGCCGAGCATATTCTTGCACGCATCAACGGACCTGAAAAGGCAAAGGAAATACTCAACGAGATAAAGAACACAGTGACTGAGAAGACCGAGCGACTGATGACCTACGGCTTCCTCTGCATCTTCGTGGGCGTAATGCTCTCGGTGTTCCAGCAGGCTGTCGGCATCAACGCCGTGCTCTACTATGCGCCGCGCATCTATGAGGCAATGGGCTTCGACAATCCTATGGTGCTTACCGTATTCAACGGCATTGTCAACCTCAGCTTCACCTGCGTGGCCATCTTCACTGTTGAGAAGTTAGGACGCAAGCCGCTGCTCATCATCGGCTCGTTAGGCATGGCAATAGGCGCCATTGGTGTGGCCTGCACCTTCGGCAATCCTAACCTGCAGCTCATCTGCATGGTGTCCATCATGGTCTATTCGGCTTCGTTCATGTTCTCGTGGGGTCCCATTTGCTGGGTGCTCATTGCCGAAGTGTTCCCCAACACCATCCGCGGTGCGGCAGTGGCCATTGCAGTGGCATTCCAGTGGATATTCAACTGGATTGTGTCAACATCGTTCGTTCCTCTGGCCAACAGCCTCGGCTATTGGTTCACCTACGGACTCTACGGTGTGATATGTATCATCGCGGCCATCTTCGTTTGGCGTCTTGTGCCTGAAACGAAAGGCAAGACACTTGAGGACATGAGCAAACTGTGGAAAAAGTGAAACTTAAAATAACTAATATATAAATAATGAAGAGAATATTAATAGCAGAAGACAACGACAGCAACTTTATCCTAATGGGATATTTGCTGAAGAAACATTACGAGGTGGTTCGTGCCGTCAACGGCCGCGACGCGATAGAAAAGCTTGAGCAAGGCGGCATCGACATTGTTCTCATGGACATCAAGATGCCGGAAATGGATGGTCTCGAAGCTACACGCATACTAAAGGAGAAAATGCCCGAGCTGCCTATCATCGCCCTCACGGCCAACGCCTTCAGCAGCGACCGCGAAGAGGCTTTCAAAGCCGGATGCGACGATTTCCTGTCAAAGCCCGTCAACTCTGAGCTTTGCCTGAAGACGATAGCGAAATATCTGAAGGATTAGAAACGTAAAGAATTAAAAATTAAAGTTCGTTGCCGCTACATAGTTGCGGCAACGAACTTTTTTATTATATCAACGTAAGTTAGACGAATTGCCTTAACCGTTATAATACAAACGAATAACCGTTTTGCCAATAAACTTGTCAACTCGTCAACTTGTCAACTCGTCAACTTACTTCATCAGCGACCTTACCGCCTTCTCCAACTGGCGGTCGTAGCCGTTGATATAGTCTTCAGGTGTGTTGTAAACCTCTATGTCGGGATTCAGTGTGGTGTTCTCGCCATATACTCCGCGCATGTCGCGGCAGCCAACCTGCGGAATACCGAACACGAGCGAGCGGTCCATGAGCGTCTCCCACCATACGGCGGTCATCGTTCCTGCCACAGGAGCACCTATGAGCTTGCCTATCTTCAGTTCCTTATAAACCCATGGGAAGCCATGGCCGTTGCTGTAGTCGTTCTCGCAAATCAATACACATGATGGCTTGGTCCACTTGTTGAACGGGTCGCGGCCTATGTACTGGCCACGCGGCACAAAGTTCTGATATTCTTTTCCTGAAAGCAGTGTACAGAGGTCGTCGTGCAGCCATCCGCCACCATTGTGCCTCTCGTCAACCACTACAGCGTCGCGATTGCGGTTGCGGTCGCTCAACAGCTCCCTATAGACGGTGCGGAAGCTCTCGCTGTTCATAGCCCTCACGTGTACGTAGGCAATGCGGCCACCCGAAATGCTGTCAACGAAACGGCGGTTGCGGTCAACCCAACGCTTGTAGAGAAGCTCGTTGAGAGTGCCATAGTCGATGGGCTTTACGGCTACAGTCTCGGCCTTCTTGCCCTTCTGCTTTTCAAACTCTATGCGCACCGTCTTTCCTGCCTTGCCTTCAAGCAGCTGATTGTAGTCTTCGCCGGCCTTTATCTGCTTTCCGTCGATGGCCGTAATTATGCTTCCTGCCACAACTCCGGTGTTCTTCACGTCGAAAGGTCCGCTCTTCACCACTTCCTTCACCTTCAGTCCGTCGCCATCATAACTCTCGTCGAAGAAGAGTCCAAGAGCGGCCGTCTGCATTGCCGCGCCACCCGAACGGAAGCGTGCGCCTGTGTGGGAGGCGTTCAGCTCGCCCAGCATCTCGCCCAGCATCTCGCTGAAGTCGAAGTTGTTGTTGATGTAAGGCAGGAACTTCTCGTAGGTCTTGCGGTAGCCTTCCCAGTCAACGCCATGGATGTTTGCGTCGTAGAACTTGTCCTTCACCTGACGCCAGATGTGGTCGAACAGATACTGGCGCTCCTCGTAGGGCTTGTAGTTGAACCATGCCTCAAACTCCACAGGCTTGCTCATGCCCGAGTTCAAGTCAACCTTGTTTATGCCATTGCGACAAACGAAGATGTTGTTGTAGCCCTTGTCTGGATACATCGCACCACTGAGGCCTTTCATCAGCTTGCTCGTGAACCATTTTTTCAAGTCCACCTTCCACAAGTCAAATCCGTCTTCAAAGCGTGCCTGATAGTACAGCGTGTTGCCGTCGGGCGAGAGCAGCATGTCGCCCATTCGAGCTGAGTTTCTGGTCAGGCGGACAATGCGGTCGCGGCAGTTGACGGTGTCGAGCTGCAGTGCGTCCACCTTCTTGACCTCCACCTTGGCTCCGTCTTTGTCCTTGCCCTTCTTTTGGTCTTTCTCGGCCTGTTCCTTTGCCTTCTCTTCCTCTTCCTTCTTTTTCTTTTCTTCCTCGCGGGCCTTGTCGTCGCGTTCCACCTCTTCCTTGCTCATGCCGAAACGCTCAAAGGCGTCGAGGTCGAAGAACATGAGGTAGGCGTCGTCTTCGGAGCCCCAGCTGCCATGGCTGCGGAATCCGGCGCGGTCGCTTGAGAAGAGCATGGCCTTGCCGCCAAGCACCCACTTGGCGTTGCCCTCGTTGTAGCCGCTGTTGGTGAGGTTGCACACCTTGCCGTCTTCAACATTCACCAGCGCCACGTCGCTGCTGTTCCAGCCACCTATGCCTATATATGAGGCAAGCAGCCAACGGCTGTCGGGGCTCCACGAGAAACTGATGTCGCCGTCGGTGTATGAATAGACAAACTTGCCGTCGAGCACCGTGCGCGCCTTCTTGCTGTCAAGGTCGAGCACCTTCAGCGTGCCTCGATTTTCGTAGTAGGCTATCTTCTTGCCGTCGGGTGCAAACTGTGGCATTTGCGAGGTCAGGTTGTTGTTGGTAAGGCATTCCTCTTCTATGTCGGTTGAATAGCAGAAGAGGCCTTCTTCCTTGTTCTTCAGCTTTGAGAGGTATATCTGCCACACGCCGCCACGCTCCGACGCATACACTATGCTGCGGCCATCGGGTGCAAACTGGATGTTGCGCTCCTGCTCGGGAGTGTCGGTTATCTGCTTGGTAGTGCTGTATTCTACTGATGTTACGTAAACGTCGCCATGCATCACGAAGGCTATCTCCTTGCCGTTTGGCGAGAGGCTTATTTCAGTGGCTCCCGTGCGGCTTATCTGCTTGGCCAGGTCGCGGTCGTTGCGGTCGGCCACTACCGTAATGGCCACCTTGCGCGGCTGCTGCTGTCCGTCCATGGTGTATATCTCGCCGTCGTATCCGAAGCACAGCTTGCCGCCTTTTGACGCGGTCAGAAACCTGACGGGGTTGCCCTTGAAGTGGGTGAGCTGTGTGGCCTGTGCGTTGTCAACCGTACGGCTATATACGTTGAACGTTCCGTCCTGCTCGCTCAGATAGTAGAACGAACTGCCGTTGGCCGCCCACACTGGAGTGCGGTCTTCACCTCCAAAGGTGGTCAGCCGTTTGAAGCTGTCGCCTTTCTTCAACCAAATGTCGCGCGTTATTGGCGACACGTGGTGCTTGCGCCATGGGTCTTCATATCCCTTGTTGTCGTGGTAGAGCAGGTCGCCTGCGGCGTTTATTGATATGTCTTCCATTTGCAGCGTTGAGAACATCTTTGGACGATGGCCTTGAGTGTCAACCTCATACACCTGACTGAACGAGTCGCTGAAGATGATTGACTCGGCCGAAGGCATCAGAAACGCCTGAAACAGCACGTGGTCGTTGTCCTTCCATGCCACTGGCAGCTCCTTGCCACTGCTCGTGGTCAAGCGGCGCGGATTGCCGCCTTTTGCATCTACTACATAAACGTCAAAACTGCCCTCGCGGTTGGAGGCGAAGGCTATCTGACTGCCGTCGGGGCTCCACACGGGCTTATAGTCGTAGGCGGGATTGGTGGTGAGCTGTTTGGCCTGTCCACCATTGGCGTCCACGGTAAAGATGTCGCCTTTATAGGCGAAGGCGATGGTTCGTCCATCGGGCGAGATGGCCGGATAGCGCATCCACAATGGATTCTCCTGTGCGCTGACCGCCACACTGGCGAGGGTCAGCACTGCTGTAAAGAGTTTCTTCTTCATATTTTTTGCGATTTAATAATTGTTGCAAAGTTAAGTAAAATGTAGGCTTTTGCAAAACTTTCTGCCACTTTTAATCCACAAAAGAACAATTTTTCACACTACCGCTTCTTTTCCCGCCACTACTTAACACATCATAAGGCTTAGATGTTCCTTCTGTATTTGTTTGAAATGCCCTATAGAAGGCTACAGAATGCTCCCGAAGAATAGTTACGCCAGCGGCAGGAAAGTTATATTTCACGGCGTGAAACGTACATTTCACGGCGCGAAACGTATATTTCACGGCGTGAAACGTACGTTTCGCGGCGTGGGATATAAATTAGTATGGCGTATCTCGAAAATAAAGAAAGCGTAACGTCAAAACTTCATTAACGTGAGTTAGACGAATTGTCATAACGGTTAATCCGCCGAATAGGGGCGGTTTAGACAATTCGTCATACTAACGTTCATTAAGGCAGCAACTTTAGGCGTTATTATATATAATATTAGGTGGAAACGTTAAATGTGTGTTAACGACGAAAAAAAGTCGCCGAAAAGCTTGGAGGGAAAGGATAAATGCACTACCTTTGCAGTGTTCTATTAAAGTAGTACACTACTACAGAGATAGGCAAGAGAGATTTTCAACAAGAATATAAACATAAAAAAGAATACAACTATGAGTACAATTATCACCGTTACGACAATCATGTCAATGTACATGAATCTGACAACAAACGTAGAGAACAGCAAGTATTGCTACAACGCCGACATAGAAGACGGCAAGGTAATGGCAATGGTGGTGTATGACAAAGACGGTGAAAGTCTTAATGCAAAGCTGAAGCGTCTTTATACATACGACGAACAGGGACGACTCACGATGCGCGAGACGCTGGTGTGGAACAGCGATAAGCAGACATGGACAAAGAACAGCTGCCTTAGCTACAACTACGACACTGAAGGCTACACTGTGGAAAAACGGCTTTGGAACGAAACGAAAAACGACTATGCAATGGCCAAGAGCTACAGCCGCTACACCATTCTGATGGACAACGTCCTGGCCGTCAACAACTACAAGTATGACAACGACAGCTGCAGCTACGTATTGATCGACAAGATGCTAATGCTGACCGACAACACCGGCCGACTGATGGCAATGGAATAAAGAAAAGCAATAATTTAAAGAAAGATACAACTATGATAGAAGTAAACAACATAAGTTTCAAATATCCCGGCACACGCCACAACATCTTCAGAGACTTCAGCCTGAACCTCAAGGGCAACAACATCTACGGCCTACTTGGAAAGAACGGCACAGGCAAATCGACACTGCTCTACATCATAAGCGGACTGCTTAGGCCCTACAAAGGAAAGGTGAGCATCGACGGAATGGAGTCGGCCAAGCGAAAAGCCGAAATGCTGAAGGAAATATTCATCGTGCCGGAAGAGCTCATGCTGCCGTCAGTGACACTCGACACCTACGTGAGGATGAACCAGCCGTTCTATCCGCGCTTCTCACAAGAAGTGCTCGAAAGCTGTCTCAAAGACTTTGACCTGCCTCTCTCAATTAAACTTAATGAACTTTCGATGGGACAGAAGAAGAAGGTGTACATGAGTTTTGCACTGGCGGCCGGCACTCGCTACCTGCTGATGGACGAGCCGACAAACGGACTCGACATTCCGTCGAAAAGCGAATTCCGACGCGTTGTGGCCAACAACATGAGCGACGACCGCACGCTGATAATTTCAACCCATCAGGTGCACGACGTGGAAGCTCTGCTCGACCACATACTGATACTGAGCGAGAGCGAAATGCTGCTCAACGCCTCTACGGCCGACATCTGCAGCCGATACACCTTCGACTACCGCACGCCACAGGAAATGGACGACAGCGTAATATACGCCGAGCCTACACTGCAAGGCAACGCCGTCATAGCCCACAGGAAAGAGGGTGAAGAGGAAACCCAAATGAACCTCGAACTATTGTTCAACGCTGTGGTGACGGGGAAGGTGAAGTGAAGGATTAAAGAATTAAAGATTAAAGAATTAAAACAACAATACGACAATGAAAAATTCGTTTGACATACACCGATTTTGGAACTTGGTCAAATGGGACGCAATGACCAACAAGAAGTTCTACATGCACATGGGTATAGGACTATTGGTAGCATGGGCTTTCATCTTCTGCCTCAACACTTGGATTGGCAACAGCAGAATGGAACTTGGAACCGACGGATACTTGGCTTACCTTGCCGACATGGTGGTTTTCATGGAGTTCGTGGCCATTATGGCAGCCGCCAGCTACATGTTCTACAACATGTCCACCAAAGAGCAGCGCATACTGTTCCTCATGCAGCCGGCCTCAAACCTTGAGAAATATTTGGCGCGACTGCTGTCGCTCACTGTTGGAGTGTTTATCATAACCAACATCTCCATCATTGCGGCCGACATCATACACCAGCTGTTCTGCTTGGCCATTGGCAGCGAGCTCAGAGGCTCGGTGTTCATGCACCTGCCGGGAATATATGAAGATGCCTACGCAAAACCAGGCCATTTCCTTACACTCAACATGACCGTGCTGCACATGCCTTGGATTATGGAGGAATACACCGCCCTGCTGTTCATCGCATCGATACATTCGTTCTACACCTTCTGCGGCTCGCTGTTCCGCCGCAACGCATGGCTGCTGGCCATCTGCTCACACTTCGTGCTTACTTTCGTCGGAGCCATCGTAGTTTTCAAGGTGGGAGAATGGGGAATGTTTGATTTGATAGAATCCAACCCCGAAACGGGAATAAAGGTCCTCTTCTATACAGTGTTAGCCATCGGCACTCTGCTGACTGCCGTGCTCTACTGGCTGAGCTACAGGATATTCACACGCATGCAAGTAATAAACAACAAATGGTTTAACCTATGAATTTCAGTAACGACAAAGCAATATACTTACAGATGGCCAATCGCCTATGCGACGAAATCGTTGCCGGAACCTACAAGGACGACGACCGCATACCAAGCGTAAGGGAATATGCCGTCATGCTGCAGGTGAACACCAACACGGCAGTCAAGGCATACGACCAGCTTGCACGCGACGGCATAATCTACAACAAGCGGGGCCTTGGATATTTCGTCACCGCAGGAGCGGCACGAGAAATAAAAAAGGCCAGAAAAAGAGAATTCATGAAGCAGACACTGCCCGAACTGTTCCGACAAATGCGACTGCTCGACATTACTATCGACGATGTAAACGCCGAATGGAACAAATCGGAATGAATTAACATCTTTTAAGCTGCACTATGCAGCTTTTCTTGTAAGAACAGCGTCAAACGGACAGAAATAATTCAAAACAACAAATATGATTCATCTCAGAGACATCAACAAAACCTACCAGGGAGCACAACCGCTGCACGTGCTGAAAGGCATCAACCTCGACATCGAGGCAGGCGAGTTTGTCTCCATCATGGGGGCATCAGGTTCAGGCAAATCAACACTGCTCAACATATTGGGAATTCTGGACAACTACGACTCGGGAGAATACCTTCTCAACAACGTTCCTATATGGAACCTCAGCGAGACTCGTGCTGCCGAATACCGCAACCGGATGATAGGATTCATTTTCCAGTCGTTCAATCTCATTCCGTTCAAGACTGCTGTTGAAAATGTCGAGTTGCCTCTGTTCTACCAAGGCGTAAGCCGACGCAAACGCCACCAAATGGCAATGGACTATCTCGACCGCCTGGGACTTGCCCAATGGGCTGAACACTATCCCAACGAAATGTCGGGAGGACAAAAGCAGCGAGTGGCAATTGCCCGCGCACTGATAACAAAGCCGCAGATAATACTCGCCGACGAACCAACAGGAGCACTCGATTCAAAAACCAGCGTTGAGGTGATGAACCTGCTGAAAACTCTCAACCACGACGAGGGCATCACCATAGTCGTAGTGACCCACGAAGGCGGAGTGGCCAACGAGACAAACAAGATTGTCCACATCAAGGACGGATTGATAGGACAAATAGAAGAAAACTTCGACCACCACGCAAATAGGGGATTCAAATAGAATATTTAAAAGTTGACGAGTTAACTAAAAAAAATGATTGAACTATTTAAAGAAATATGGAGCACGGCCAAACGCAACAAGCTCAGAACGTCGCTGACGGGATTTGCCGTTGCATGGGGAATATTCATGCTGATATTCCTACTTGGCGCAGGCAATGGACTCATCAACGCACAGCTGCAACAGAGCGACAGGCGACTCGCCAACTCAGTGCAGGTGTGGGGAGGCTATACATCAAAAGCCCACAAGGGACTGAAGGAAGGCCGACGCGTGGCACTCAACGACCGCGACGTTGACATAACCAACGTCAACTTCACCGAAAACGTTGAAGACGTGGGAGCTATTGTAAACAAAGAAGGCGTAAACATATCGTACGGCGAAAACTACGTGTCGGCACAAAACCTCGTTGGCGTATATCCCGTCAACCTCAAGCTCAACAAGCGCGAAATGCTGGCAGGACGCTTCATCAACGACATCGACTTGAAACAACAGCGGAAATCCATCGTGCTGATGAACAAGCAAGCAAAGGAGCTGGTGAAGAATCCGAACGACATAATAGGAAGAAACGTGAAGGTGGGCAACCTGATGTTCAAGGTAGTAGGAATATGCAAAGACGACGAACAACGACAGAGCAACGAGGCTTACACCGCCTACACCACACTGAAAACAATATACGGCATAGGCGACGAAGCCCACTCGATAGAGTTTGCCATCAACGGCCTTACTACCGAGGAAGAGAACAACGGCTTTGAGAAGACATACCGCGCCAAGCTGAACACCATGCACAATGCCGCTCCCGACGACGAGTCGTCGATATGGATATGGAACCGCTACATCGACAACATACAGATGACACGCGGCATCAGCATCATCCGCACCGCCCTTTGGGTCATAGGTTTGTTTACATTGCTAAGCGGCATTGTTGGCGTGTCGAACATTATGCTTATAACCGTAAAGGAACGCACACGCGAATTTGGAGTACGAAAGGCCATCGGAGCAAAGCCATGGCAGATACTGAAGCTGATAATAACCGAGAGCGTCATAACGACGGCAATATTCGGATACATAGGAATGCTGTGCGGCATAGCGGCCAACGAATATATGGACGCAACGATAGGCCACGACGTGATAGACACAGGACTGTTTCAAGCCACCATGTTCGTTGACCCTACAGTAGGACTCGACGTCTGCATTCAAGCCACAATGGTCATCATCGTTGCCGGCACCATAGCAGGACTCATTCCTGCACTGAAGGCGGCAAGAGTGAGACCCATCGAGGCGTTAAGGGCAGAATAGCTCTCCTTGAAGTCATAAGTTAATCCTTTCATTTTTTTAATTCTTCAAGTTAAAATGAAATTTGACATCGATTCATACCGGGAAATACTCGACACCCTTACCCGCAACAAGAGCCGCAGCTTCTTGACAGGATTCGGAGTGTTTTGGGGAGTCTTCATGCTCATCGTTCTCATTGGCGGTGGCAAGGGACTAAAAGAGCTGCTGCAGGACAACTTCTCGGGCTTCGCCACCAATACGGCAATGATATGGACGCAGCCTACCACAAAGCCTTACAAAGGTTTCCGTAAAGGACGCTACTTCTCAATGGTGGAGAAAGACATGCAGCGACTGAAGCAGCAAGTGCCCGAACTCGACATCATCACGCCGGTGATGTTCGGCGGAAGGAAAAACGCCGTCCTGGGCGACAAAACCTACAATGCGCACATATCGGGCTACAGCCACGACTTCGCATTAGTAAATTCACCTATTATATATTATGGGCGTTACATCAACGAACTTGACGTGAAAAACAGCCGAAAAGTGTGCGTCATCGGAAAGCAGGTGTATAAGAAACTGTTTCCAAAAGGCGGCAACCCTTGCGGACAACGCATAAGGATTGACTCGACCTACTATCAGGTGGTGGGCGTGGACTATAAGGGAGGCAACGGCATAAACATCAACGGACGTGCCGACGAACAGATTACCATTCCCTACACCGTATTCCAAAAGGCATACAACAGCGGCGACCAGATACACAGCATTGCCGTGACGGGAAAGCCGGGAGTGGTGATGAGCTCGCTCACCAATCGCATACGCTCATTGATAGCCCGTGCCCACATAGTCGATCCTACAGACGAGAAGGCCATAACGGTGTTCAACACCGAAGTGCTTTTCGCCATGCTCGACAACCTTTTCAACGGAGTCAACTTCCTGATTTGGCTTGTAGGCATAGGCACACTGCTGGCAGGAGCCATAGGAGTGTCAAACATCATGATGGTTACGGTGAAAGAGCGAACGACGGAAATAGGCATACGGCGTGCCATAGGAGCCACGCCGCGCATGGTGTTGACGCAAATAATAGCAGAGAGCATTCTGTTGACAGCCGTAGCGGGCATGAGCGGCATTCTCTTTGGAGTTGGCATACTGCAGATGCTCGAACTTGCCAACACCACCGACGGCATCCTCGCCGCCCACTTCCAAGTAGGATTCTGGACAGCCATAGCCGCCGCAGCCCTGCTAAGTGCACTCGGCGCCCTCGCCGGCCTCGCCCCCGCATGGCGAGCCATGAGCATCAAGCCCGTAGATGCCATGAGGGACGAATAAAAGCCACCCCCGGAAAGCCCGGAAACACCGGAATATCCGGAATATCCGGAAAACCCGGAATATCCGGAATATCCGGAAAGCCCGGAAAATCCGGCAAAACAAAAACAAAAACAACAAAAACCATATGAAAAAGTACAGCAAACTGATTATCGCGGTAATCATCGCCATAATCTTCATAGGAACATTCGTCTTCCTCTACAAAAAGTCGCAGCCACAGCCTGTAGTATATAACGAGTTTACGCCTACCATCGGCGATGTCAACAAGACAACAATAATAACAGGCAAAATCGAGCCACGCGATGAAGTAAGCGTAAAACCGCAAATCAGTGGCATCATAACCAACCTTTACAAAGAGGCCGGCGACAAAGTGACGGCCGGAGAAGTGATAGCCAAGGTAAAGGTAATACCCGACATGGGACAACTCAGCTCAGCCGAAGCGCGCGTGAGACTTGCGGGCATTAACCTAAAACAAGCCAAGGTGAACTACAAGCGCGACGAAAGCCTCTACAACCAAAAGCTGATTTCGGCCGACGAGTACGACAAAACAAAACAAGCCCTGCAACAAGCCGAAGAGGAAGTGGCTGCCGCAAACGACGCCTTAGAAGTGGTACGCGATGGCGTTTCGAGAAGCAACGCCAGCGCAAGCTCTACACTCATTCGCTCAACCATTTCAGGCATCATTCTCGACATTCCCGTCAAGGTGGGAAACACCGTCGTACTCAGCAACACATTCAACGACGGTACGACAATAGCCACCGTAGCCGACATGAACGACTTGATCTTCCGTGGCAACATAGACGAAACTGAGGTGGGAAGCCTCGTACAGAATATGCCAATGAAAATAACCATCGGCGCACTGCAGGACCTGAAATTCGACGCTACACTCGAATACATCTCGCCAAAGGCGGTGGAGAACAACGGTGCCAACCAGTTTGAAGTGAAGGCTGCGGTAAAGGTGGTTGAGGGCGACAAGATACGATCGGGCTACAGCGCAAATGCAGAAATAGTATTGTCGAAAGCCACGAAAGTGCTCACCGTGCCTGAAAGTTCGATAGAATTCAGCGGCGACTCGACCTTTGTTTATGTCATCAAAGGCGATGGCGACAAAAAGACTTATGAGAAGCGTGCCGTAACGACAGGTCTTAGCGACGGTGTAAACATAGAAATCAAGAAGGGCATTTCGGCCAACGACAAGGTACGCGGACCACAGGTCGTGGCCGACAACAAAAAAGAAGAATAAAGAGTGAAGAATTATGAAAAGACTTGTTTTTTCCATTTCCATTATTGCCTTGGCCATTACGGCATCAGCGCAATCGAGGCAGTGGACGCTGCGCCAATGCATCGACTACGCACTTGAGCACAACATAACGGTGAAGCAGCAGAAGAACACCACCGAGTCGCAACGCATACAACTCGACGACAACCGTGGCAACCATCTGCCTACATTGGACGCGTCGATAGGCCAGAACTTCTCGTTCGGGCGTGGCCTTACAGCGCAAAACACCTATGAAAACACCAACACGAGCAACACGGGGTTTTCACTCAACGCCTCGGTGCCACTGTTCATGGGCAACAAAATAGTCAATGCGGTAAAGCTCGCTCAGCTCAACCTCGACGCATCGCTGGCCGACCTTGAGAAGGCAAAGGACGACATACGCACCCAAGTGGCCAAAGCCTACGTGCAGATACTATACGACCATGAGGTGTCGGAAGTCGCCAAACGGCAGATCGCCATCGACTCAATGCAGACTTTCAGGCTCCAGTGCATGATGGAGGCAGGCAAGGCCAGCCAGGCACAAGTGTCGCAGCAAAGGGCCACTCTGGCGCAAAGCCGACTGACAGCCACCAATGCCGACAACAACTATCGTCTGTCGCTGCTTGCACTTAGCCAACTGCTCGAACTGCCCACACCCGAAGGATTCGACATCGTACGTCCCGACGCCTCTGCAATAATTCCATCAGTCGGCGCCGACGGAAGTGTGCAAGCCCTACCCTCGCCCGACCTCGTCTATGCCGAGGCCCTCGGCATCAAGCCACAGGTAAAGGCCGAACAACTGCGTCTGTCAGGCAGCGACTACAACATAAAAATAGCCCGCGGCGACTACTTCCCTTCGCTTTCGTTCACAGCCGGCCTTGGCACCAACTACTACACCACGTCGGGCTTTGACGCCGACAGCTTTGGAAAACAGCTGAAAAACAACTTCAGCCAATATCTTGGCATTAACCTGTCAATACCCATATTCAACCACTTCATTACACGCAACAAGATTCGCACAGCAAAAATTGACCGCGAGAATCAGGCATTGCGACTTGAGAACACTAAGAAAGACTTGTATAAGGAGATACAGCAGGTCTATTACAACGCCATTGCAGCAAGCAGCCGCTATGCCAGCAGCGAAGAGGCGGTAAGAAGCAATGAGGACGCTTTCGAGCTGACGAAGGCAAAGTATGAAAACGGAAAGGCTACAATGACCGAGTTCAACGAGCAGAAGAACAACCTCCTAAAGGCTCAGAGTGATATGGTACAGGCAAAATACGAATACCTCTACCAAACCTCACTACTCGATTTCTATCGAGGGAAAGCACTGGAGTTTTGAAAATGTTATTTGTGAATAAAAAGAAGGCGAGCCGTTAGACAACGACTCGCCATTTTTCTTTCTATCGAAGCATCAATTATGCTGGAAGGCTGATGGCCTCAGAAGGACAAACATCAGCGCATGTGCCGCACTCTGTGCAGACATCAGGATTGATTGAATACTTCTCGCCCTCAGAGATAGCTCCTGCTGGGCACTCGTCGATACATGTACCGCATGCGATACAATCGTCACCAATTACGTAAGCCATAATAATATAGTTTTAAAAATTAATACCAAAAATTGTGATGCAAAAGTACGCATTTATTTTTAAATATACCACATTTTAGGTAGATTATTTTGCTATTTATACAATTTCGAAATAGATTTCTACACAATAAACACCTCTGCCTATGCGTTTCTTAAAACATGAAGCAGCTCATTATAAACACCATAATGGCATCAATCGCACTCTGTGTGAATGCTCAGGAACGACAAGTGGAGAACAAGCCTTACATCGACCTTAGGCCTGTTCATTTTGGCGTACACATCGGTTTGAACGTACAGGACATAGACTTCAACAACCTTGGACCGCAAACCATAACACTGGCCGACGGAACGACCACTACACAAAACATAGTATGCGACGCCGACAACTGGAATCCCGGTCTAAGCGTTGGCGTATTGGCCGACTTCAGGCTGAGCGACTATCTTTCCTTCCGCGTTTCACCCACGATGCACTTCGGTGCGAAACACCTCGTCTTCCGCAATCTTACATCAACCGACGAAGAGGGGAAACCGCGTGAAACAACACAAGACCTCAAAAACACTTACGTATCGCTGCCGCTCGACCTCAAGTTCAGCTCCAAACGCTACGGCAACTGCAGGCCCTACATGCTGGCAGGTGTCAACCCTATGGTTAACCTCACGGCCAAAAGCGAGGACATTGTCCAACTGAAACGTTACGACACATTCATTGAAGTTGGCCTCGGATGCGATTTCTACCTGCCGTTCTTCAAGTTCATTCCAGAACTGAAATTCTGCTACAGCCTGTCCGACAGCCTCAACAAGAACCATGCCGACGAACTGAAAGACGAAGGACTGAGGCCCTACGCCAAGTCGATAACAGGGGCACACAGCAAGATGATTGTGCTCACGTTATATTTCGAATAATGCAGCTTCTTACTACTACTTAACGTGAATTATTCGACGACATCCAACAACCGCCTGTAGGGGCGGACACATGGGTCCGCCCCTACAGGCGGTTTAACGGGTTAAGAAATTCGTCGAACTTACGTTACTTAACCTTGTCAAGCGAAACCTCCAAGCGTCCGACAAAGGCCCCAAGGTTGCCGTTCTGATTGACGGGCACAGGCTTTCCGTCGAGGTTATCTACCCTTTCCAACTCGGTAAAGAACGTGTGCGAGTGTCCGCCCAACACTATGTCGATACCGTGCGTCTGGGCTATAAGCTGCTGGTCGTCCATCGAAGGAGCCAAGCTCCAACCAAGATGCGAAAGACAAATTACAACGTCGCAGTCGAGTTCGTCCTTCAGCAGCTTTGCGGTCTTGTTGGCAGCCTCTACAGCGTCAATATATTTCACCCCCTCGATGTTTTCCTTCATCACAAGGCCATCAACCACAGGCGCCAATCCCATCACTCCTATCTTCAGTCCGCCGCGTTCTATTACCGTGTAGGGCTTTATCAGTCCCTCCACACATGTGCCCGTAAAGTCGCAGTTTGAGCAGACAATCGGAAATTTGGCAGCTTTGGCCACTTTGGCCATGTTCTCAAGTCCGAAATCAAACTCGTGGTTGCCCAACGTAGCTGCGTCATATCCCATAATGTTCATAAGTCCTATTTCCACCTGTCCCTTGAACAATGTGTAATAGGTAGAGCCTTGCGAAAAGTCGCCACTGTCGAAAAGCAGCAGTTCCGGATTGCGCTTCCGCTCTTCGTTGATTACCGCCGCCCTGCGCACAAAGCCTCCTCGGCACGAGACGTCAGCATTACTTTCATATTTGCCTACAGGCATTATGGCACTATGCGTGTCGTTAGTATGTAGTATCACAAGTTGCTTTTGGGCATAAAGGCTAACGGCAAGTGCCATAGCCCAAAACATTGTAACTATTCGCTTCATATCCTTAATATTTACACTTTAACACTATAATCATTTCACTGCTATTCTTCCCTCCACATTAGCATCTACTACAACACCTTTCGCTTCCTGCTCCTTGAAATAGTTGCTGATAATGTAGCGCATATCGTTCGACTCAGCCTTTGGCGACACCATGTCGAAATGTTTTGCAAAAGCCGTCATTTTGTCGTTGCCCTCCGAGAGATAGTCAATCGTGGCTATCCTGTAAGTCTTGCCCAAGTCTATTTCCTTGCCGTCGATGGTGGCACTGATGAGTTTCCGGTCTTTTGAAATCACAAGCCTTACACTCGAGCTTACACCCTCGCCCCCTACCTCGGCCATTTGGCGGAACAAGTCCTTCACGTCGCTGCCTTTCAACGAGAGGAAGCATATCTTGTTTTCAAACGGAGCCACGTTAAGAACGTTGCCAAACGTCACTTTTCCCTTTGGCAACGTAGCTCTTATGCCACCCATGTTATACACGCCGAACTCAGGCTTCTCACCGTACTGACTTCCCGCCCACACCAATATGTCAGACAGCAGGTTGGACAGTGTGCTCTCAGGCCTGCCTGACGACATGCTCTTGGCCGTATGTCCCACTACAGGACTCATTATGCTGTCAACCTTAGCCTGATAGATGGCGATGAACGCCTCAGCCTCGTCGTTAGGCAAGGCATCATAGGTAGAATCGACAATTATTCTGGAATGGTCTATTTTTGTAATTTCGTAGTGGGAGGCGCAGCCGCATAACACGGCCGTCATACCCAAAAAGAAAGGAAAAGTCTTCGTTAATCTCATAATAAGTTGATTTTTGCATGCAAAATTAGCAAAAAAAACGCCAACGAGCAAAAAAATCGGCATAAAAGTGCTGTAATTCAAGAAAATGTATTAACTTTGCACCCGCTTTTCGGCGTAATCGCTGGCAGGAAGTCTCGTGTTGCCTGTTATGTTGCGTTGGAACGATAAAACAATATTTAATTTAATTACAAACAATGGATTTAATTAAAGTTGCTGAGGAAGCATTTGCAACCGGCAAGAAGTTCCCAGAGTTCAAGTCTGGTGACACTGTAACAGTCGCTTACAAAATTATCGAGGGTTCAAAGGAGCGTATCCAGCTCTATCGCGGTGTAGTAATCAAGATTTCCGGTCATGGTGACAAGAAGCGCTTCACCGTTCGCAAGATGTCAGGCACCGTAGGTGTAGAGCGTATCTTCCCAATCGAGTCGCCAAACATCGACAGCATCGAGGTGAACAAGGTAGGTAAGGTACGTCGTGCCAAGCTTTACTATCTGCGCAAGCTCACCGGTAAGAAGGCCCGCATCAAGGAGAAGCGAGTTAACACTGCAAAGGCTTAATCACACATTTGCAAGTAAAGAAATAAAAAAGAGGCGTTCCCACATCTGCGGTACGTCTCTTTTTTATGTTCAGCTTCCTATGATTTTGTTGTCACTTCCACCATGCACCGCCTCTTTGAACGATTCCCAATCCTGAAATCCCACAAACAGCGACATTCTGTCGAGTGTAGCCTTCGTTGGCTTCTCCTTTCCCTTCAAGTATGCAATCACCTTTTTCAGCGCAACAGGCTTAAGCATCTTTCTGTTGCGTTGCTTCTCAATTGCCTCCTTCAACTTTCTTAATTCAAAAAGTTTCTTTTCCATAACATATAGCATAACAGCTTATTGCCATTACGGCTGCAAAAGTAGCATTTTATTCCGAAACTACCAAATAATATGAGAAATAAAACCGCCTGAAGTCATCAAAAAAATGTGATGCACTTCAGGCGAGCTGTTAGTTTGTCTCGGTTTCCCCAAAATCACTTTGGCTTCCGAAACAGGGGATATTGCAGACTTCACAGTCTCTACTCCCTTGATTTGAACCAAATTATTATAAAAAAATGATGTTTATGCTTTTGTCGGGCAAGTACAGGCTCTACGCCTTACTCTTGTCCCGGCATTCCATTTATTATCTCAAATAAGACCAATACACGTTATTACCGATGCAAAAGTACACCTTTTATTTGTAACGACCAAATTAATTATAATAAAAAAAGATAAACACGTGTTTTTTCTGATGCCATGCTTTGGCAAGAGGCTTAGGCAGAAACGAAATGGCGGGGCTCAGACATCACGTCTAACCCCGCCATAATTAATCACGTTTACACTATAAAAACATCTAATCATCTCTAAATCAAAGGCCGCCAACCCTCTTGCCCCAATACGACTTTTGGGTGTTAGCGTCGTTGGCAGCATACTTGTTGTGACCGGAATAAACTATGGTCTGACGCCTTGGCGACGCCTCCCAGTCAACCTCGCGCGAGAGATACATCTTCAGTCCGCCTATGGTCAAAGTATTGTATGACGGGTCGAAGCTCCATTCAGCTCCCTTATTCCATCCCTCAGTCACCTTATGGTCGGCTCCAAGTGTCATCGACTGCGACTCACGTATTTTCCCATAGCCATAGCTCAGCGTGATGTGTTCCCACTTGCCCGGTATGTCCTCTTCAGATATTTCGGCTTGCGGCACAGCACCGTAACGTTCGGGCGAAACCACAGGCCATCCGTCTTCCGCCCATCTGATGGCGCGAATGCCTCCAAGCATTACCGCATTGCTGTATTGATTTCCATCGTAATTGGCAGGATATCGTTGCTGAGAAGCATAATACCAGTTGCCCTCGCCGTCGTCAAACACGGCGCAGTGGCTAATGCCCACCCAGCCATGGTCGCCGCCAAGCTGATAAGGATGGGTAATGATTGGGAATGCGTCGCCGCCGAAAAGCGTAACGTTGGTGCCGTCCTTGCTGTAGTATGGACCGTCGATGTTCTTCGAGCGTACTACACGAGTGTTGTAAGGCACGTCAAGGGCATCGTAAGCCATGAAAAGATAGTAGTAGCCGTCGTGATAAACAACCTCGGGTGCCTCTGCGCCCTGCCAGCGGTCGCCCGACTTTCTCGTAAAGACGCGCTTGCCGTATGCTGCCTCATTCTCCGTTCCCCATGGATTACCCTGTTCAGCCTTTGTCTTGCCTGTTGCTGGGTCAAGTTCCACCGCCGCGAATCCGCTGTGCCATGAACCATAGACAAGCCAGTGTTGACCTTCTGGGGTGATAATGTATGAAGGGTCGATGGCATTATACTTATAATAGCAGTTTTGCCAATCGTTAGGCTTCACATAAATTTTCGAGAGGTCGCGGTCAGAATAGTTTGTTATCACATATCCCTTGTCCTCCCACTTCGACAGGTCGGAAGGGTCGGTAGTTTCCATCACGCCAATGAAGGCACGCTCTCCCCA
>JAQXRI010000102.1 GCA_029218445.1 Prevotellaceae bacterium
GCCACTGCTATACCAGAGCGGATATGTTACGATAAAGGACTATGACGAAAGTTTCAACAGCTACACGCTCGGCATACCAAACAACGAGGTGCGCATAGGTCTGACGAAAGCCCTTGTGCCTGCATACGTCATGCCCAACACGCTTGTTGTCAACAACACCGCACGCAATATAGCCCGTTGCCTTGCCAAGGACGACATCGACGGTGCACTGAGCCTTCTGCAGACATTCCTCGGCACAGTGCCTTATTGCAACGGCACCGATACTGAAGGTCACTACCAGCAGGTGCTCTACATCATTTTCACCCTCGTGTCCGATTACTTTGCCGATGTGGAGATACATACACCTACGGGACGAGTGGATATTGTACTTCAAACCAAGACCACCCTTTTCCTGTTTGAACTGAAACTGAACAAGAGTGCCGAAGCAGCCATGAAGCAGATCGACCTGAAGGATTACAAGTCGAAGTTTGCCAACTGCCGACTGCCCATAGTGAAAGTAGGTGTCAACTTTGACTCCGAAAGACGTACTATCGGAGAGTGGAAGGTTGAATGATACTAGATTTTTTTGTCTAAACAACAATTTTTTTTGCCTAAACAACAAAAAATGATGTTTTGGGCATTTTTTTCTTGCATATTATTAGAAAAGTAACTATCTTTGCACGTCGGTTCTTCATATGAAGAAGCGACGGCATTGTTTTGCGATAATTTAAATAATAACGTTATGACTAATAAAAAATCTAAAATTCATTGGCTGCTCACAGCAATGTTGCTCGTTGCGGCAATGTTGATGCCCTCTGTGGCATCTGCTGCGATTATACCGTTTAAGCCATCTATTGGTGACGGTTCAAGCAGTAATCCTTATCAAATCTCAAGTGCTGAGCATCTGTATTGGTTTGCGGGGCTTGTCAACGGTACCCTCTCGGGAGTTACCAAGAACCCTGCCGCCTGTGCGAAGCTCATGGATAACATCACAGTGAACAAAAGTGTGCTGAAGTCCGATGGAACCATAAATTCCAGTCAAGTTCCCCTTTTCACCGCATGGGCTCCTATCGGCTATTACAACAGTAGCACTGATAATGTCATCTATACGGGTACATTCGATGGAAACGGCAAAATCATCAGTGGACTATATTACGAAGATGACAGTAAAATGTACATAGGCTTGTTTGGTTATTCATCAGGTACAATAAAGAATGTCGGTGTCATTGATACTTATTTCCATTGTAATAGTGATTTAGGAGGTATCTGTGGTTATAATTTAGGTAAAGTAACGCTCTGCTACAGCAAGTCCTATCTATATGGAAAGACTTATAATGTCGGCGGCGTGTGTGGAGTGAACTACGAAAATGCCACCATCACCAATTGCTATCACATAGGAACAATATATGACTGGGAGCCTCAAGTCGGTGGAGTATGTGGATATAATTACGGCGGAAATATCTCCTACTGCTATCACATCGGCAATCTGGAACATGCCAATGAAAGTAATTCCGGTGGCGTGTGTGGAAAGAATGATAATGGTACAATTACCAAATGCTATTACGACAAAGATAAATGTTCTGTTGGAGGCATAAGCCGAGCAGATGCTGCTGGTCGGGCTGAAGGCAAGACAACAGCACAATTCTCCAGCGGAGAGATGGCTATGGTTTTGCAAGGCAGCCAGTCGGGAACAGTTTGGGGACAGACAATAGGCTCTGGCAGTTATCCCGTCATAGGCGGAGCAAAGGTAAACTATGGCTATCCTGTAAACGATTGCTTTAGAGGCTATACTAATTTGGATGTCACAGCAACTCCTAACCATGCCTCGTTTTCCAATGGCTTTTGCAGTCGTTGTAACGGCTACCAGATGCCGAAGAAGGTGAGCAGCACGCACCATTCAGATCTTAATGCTACCCACAATGGGTACTATGCTATCGAAAATGCAGGACACTTTTATTGGTTTGCAGCCCTTATTGACGGAAAAATTGAATATATGCCCAAAGATTCTACAGCCAATGCCGTTCTCACGACAAATATCACAGTAAACTCAAATGTGCTAAAGTCTGACGGCTCGCTCAATACGGATAATTCTGATAGTTTTAGGGTTATGCCTATAATCGAAACCAATTATTCAGGAACGTTTGATGGAAATGGCTATACTATTGGTGGATTGTGTATAAATGACACCAATTTTAATAATGCTTATCTTTTCACTAAAATTACTAAGAATGGAAAGATAAAGAATCTTGGAATTGTGGATTCATATATGAAAATAGGTATAGCTTGTGGATGGTTTTGTGCCATAAATGAAGGACTAATAATTAATTGCTATAATAAATCAACAGTTATATCCAATCAAGCTGGAGCCTATAGCACAGCGTTTGGAATTTGTGGAGATAATTTTGGCAGAATAGAAAGATGTTATAATACAGGCTCAATAAGTGGTTATAGTTCAGCAGCTGGTGTGTGTATTAATAATTGTGGTGTTGTTGTAAACTGTTATAATACAGGTGACACCCAAAGTGAATTGGATTGGGGTTATACAAGTGGTCTTGTCTGTAGTAATGCGCAAGCAGGCTCGATAGCCAACTGCTATAGTGCTGGCTTAAAAATTATTGGACCTTATTTTTTAGGCAGTATCTGCTCCGATAATCAAGGAAAAATAACCAACTGCTATTACGACAAAAACAAATGTTCTGTTGGAGGCATCGGCGGCTCCGACGTAGCCGGTCAGGCAGAAGGCAAGACCACAGCAAAGTTCAAGAGCGGCGAGGTGGCTTATCTTTTGCAAGGCGACCAGTCGGAAGCCGTCTGGGGGCAGACCATAGGCACCGAAGACTATCCAGTTTTGGGCGGAAAGAAAGTGAACTATGGATATCCCAAAGGTTCCTGCATATTGGGTTATACAAATCTTTCAATAATATCAGCACCTTATCATACATATAATAACGGTTTCTGTGTCAGGTGCAGCGGATATCAGCCTGCACAAAGCGTAAGCAATACCCATCATCCGGAATTGCTCTCCAAGTACGCAAATTATTATGCCATTGAAAACGCCGGGCAACTCTACTGGTTTGCCAACCGTGTGAATGAAGATAAAAAATATGATATTTGCGCAGTGCTTACTTCAAACATCACAGTGAACTCCAGCGTGCTAAAGTCTGATGGAACGCTCAATTCCAGCAAACAAAGCACTTTTAAAGCATGGACTCCTATAGGCAACTCGCAAACTAATACATATTCCGGCACATTCGACGGCAATGGCAAGACAATAAGCGGATTGTATCTTAATGATGCAAGCAAGGACTATGTAAGCTTGTTTGGCGTCTCTTACGGTACAATCAAGAATGTAGGCGTTGTGGATACCTATTTTCACGGAAAGAGTTATTTGGGCGCAATCTGTGGTTATAATATAGGTACCGTGATGAGCTGTTTTGGCAAGTCGTATATATATGGAGCAAATATCAATGTTGGAGGCGTGTGCGGAGCTAACGTCAATAATTTAGCCTCCATCACCAATTGCTATCATATAGGTACAATTTATGATTGGGAACCCAATGTCGGTGGCGTATGCGGATATAACTTCAGCGGCAAAATATCCAACAGCTATCATTCCGGCAATATCGAACATGCCAATACGAGTAATTCCGGCGGCGTTTGCGGAAATAATACAGGAACAATTACCAACTGCTATTACGACAAGACTATATGTACAAAAGCAGGAATCAATGGTGCTGATGCCTCAGGCAAGGCAGAGGGCAAGACCACCGTACAGTTCTCAAGCGGCGAGGTGACTTGTCTTTTGCAGGGCAGCCAGTCGGCAGCCGTGTGGGGACAGACTCTCGGCACTGATGTTTATCCTATAATAGGCGGTAAGAAGGTCTATTACGGCTATAGTCCCAGCAACTGCGAGGATAAGAAACTTTATTCCAACGTAGCACTTGATGACAGCCCACACCACTATGTCAACGGCTTCTGCGCAAATTGCGATGTCTATCAACCGGCTCAAAAAGTGAGCACATCACATTATCCCGAATTGGTTTATAAGAACAAAGGCTTCTACGCCATAGAGAATGCCGGGCAGCTCTATTGGTTTGCGAACCATGTCAATAATGACAAGAACAACTATGCTGATGCAGTGCTCACAGCCGACATTACAGTGAACAAAAATGTGCTAAATGCCGATGGCTCGCTCTCTTCTAACAATCCAAATTTCAGAACCTGGAAATCCATCGGTTACAAGAATGGGAATGACGCATTGACATATTACGGCATATTCGATGGAAACAGCCATTTCATCAGTGGATTGTACAGTTTTCAGAGTTCTATTGACAATAAAGGTTTTGTGGGACATGGTTACGGCACAATAAAGAATTTGGGTATAGTGGATACTTATTTTTATGGACATTATAATGTAGGTGTCATATGCGGATATTTGGAACAGGGAAATATCACTAACTGCTATGCTGTTGGCTATGCAGGAGGCAGTAACTATTTGGGTGCTATATGCGGTTCTTATAAAGAAGGTTATATCACCAACAACTATTACGATAATACGATATGCAAGTTAGGTGGAGTCAACAGAAAAGATGTAGATGGTCAGGCTATGGGCAAGGCTCCTGATAAGTTCCATAATGGCGAAGTTGCATATTTACTTGCCCAAGGCGAAGATTTTCCGGAATGGGGTCAGCGGCTCGGTGTGGATTATTATCCCGTAGCTTCTGAATACAAGCTCGTTCGTGCTGCATTGAAGTCGGAGGACAACACTTATTGGGCAACGTTCAGCAATCGAGACAACGACATGACCATCTCCGTTCCTTCTGGCAGAACGCTAAAGGTATATAATGCCACGGTTAAAGGCGGAACGCTGAGGTTGTCAGAGCGCAACGACTGTCAGGTGGCAGTTGAGGAAGGCGTTCTGCTGAAGACTGACGGCGAATATGTGAACGCCAAGGCCAACGAAGAATACACGCTGACTCCCGTGGCCTATGCCTCCAACAACCTCGTGGCTACACCATTTGAAGCAGAGACGATAACAGCCGATGCTGGCTATACCCTCTATCGCCTCACCTACAACAAGGTGGCGACTAAAGAAGGTCTTGGCTTCTATCTCGGCCTCGTGAAGGACTCAAACGGCAATGTTGTAAGCAGCGACGGTTCTCGGCTTACCGCCACACCTGGCAAGGCATATCTAAAGGTATCCACCGCCGCAGCTACCATCCCGTCGATGGGTGCCGCCGCCCGTGGCTTCGCCTTCCCCGAGGAGACCACAGGCATCTTCGACATAGTAATCGAGGGTGACAGCTTCACCAACATCTCTTCCAATGCCGACGGCAAGTTGTATAATCTCAACGGCCAGCAGGTAGCCACTCCTTCGAAGGGCGTTTACGTGAAGAGAAACACGAAAGTAGTGATAAAATGAATTAAGAATTAATGAATTAAACACAAAGAAACAAAGGATTATCCCGGATACAAAGGTTACAAGCTACTTAAAAGTCGCCACAAAGCCTTGCGGATGGGGGGCACGAAAGAACATAGTCTCTTTGTGTCTTTGTGTTTAAAAATAAAAAAACTCTGTTCCTCTGTGCCTCTGTGTTCAAAATAGAGTTAAGAATTTAATATTAAGAGAATATGAAGAAAGAGTATTTAAAGCCGGAAATGCAAGTGTATGAAATGAAAGGTCAGGCGATATTGGTGAATTCACAACTTGGCGACGCCCCTGACGATGGAAACGATGAGATGTTTTAATCCCGTCTCATAGCAAAAAACGGTTAAATGTTTGGTGATACCAAATTAATTCCTTAACTTTGCAATATGAATAGTGATGGAGATTATTTACACTTTTTCTGCAATTCTTTTTGATAATTCGATATTTTTTTCTAACTTTGTAGCCATAAAACGCAAGAAATATGGAAAAGAAGACTTTGAAGCGACTGCCTGTGGGCATACAGACCTTTGAGAAAATCAGAGAGAATGATATGCTGTATATCGACAAGACTGAGTGTATCTGGAATATGATACACCTCAGCA
>JAQXRI010000103.1 GCA_029218445.1 Prevotellaceae bacterium
TCCCGCCCGCACCCCGCCTAATAATCAGCGAATAATACGCCCGAAAAATCGCCCCTACAGTCGGGACATGTACGTTGGATTGAGTATAGTACAATTCAAATAATTGTTTTATAGGCAGGGTGCTGGCGAAACGCCCGCACTCTAAAGCTAAAAGAGAACTTATATTATTAACTTTTAAATTATACCATTATGATTAAAACTTTACGTTATTCATTGATGAGCCTTTTAGTGCTCGTTTGTGGAAGTGTGTATGCACAGAAGACAACACTTTGGACAGAGAACTTTGGTTCTTATGCTGCAAATGATGTTCCTACAGCCGGAGATTATGGTTATGTCTGCGTTGGCAGTGGTACAAAGATTTATACCCAGAACCTTGCTGGTGGTGAGTCTCCTGAGTTGCTTATCGGTAAGAGCGGTGGTTCATTCTCTGTTAATATTCCTATGAATGGTAATAGTGGTGAAATGACTTTGAGGTATAAAGCTAATTATGACCGTATTACTGTTACATCTGAGGATGCTACAATAGGTGAAAAGTCTAATACAGGAAATGATTATTCTATTCCTGTTACCGTGGCTGCCGGAAAAGCGTCAGTAACAATAGTCTTTACTAACTCTTCAAGTTCTAATGTTCGTTTCGACGATGCAGAGCTGTTCTTTGGTGTCTCTAAGAAAGCTCCGGGGCTTTCTTGGGGAACAGCTTCCCGTGAGGTGACTATTGGTAGTGAAGACAATTCTTTCCCAACTCTTTCCAATGAGAATAATCTCGCAGTTGCATATAGCAGCGATAATACAGAAGTTGCAACTATTGACGCAGAAGGAAACATCACTCTCGTAGCTGCCGGTACTGCAAATATCACTGCTGAATTTGCCGGTAATGATGAGTATGAGGCAGGTTCTGTTACATATAAGCTTACTGTTAATGCTGCACCTGACCCATCTGTTGACATAACAAACACCCCAGAAACAGCTTATTCAGTTGCAAAGGCAAACGAATTGATTGCTGCTGGTCAAGGACTTGACACTAAGGTGTATGTAGTCGGTACTATAACTTATGTTAAAGAGGTAAGTACCTCTTATGGAAATGCTACCTACTATGTTGGTGATGGCACGGAACAAAGTGGTGATGATTTGATGATTTACAGAGGCTATTATTATAATGGTGATAAATTTACGGCAGAGGATCAAATCAAGGTGGGAGACAAAGTAATTGTTTATGGTAAGTTGGTAGATTATAATGGTACAAAGGAGATGACATCAGGCTCCAGCATTTATTCAATCAACGGAACTACAGGTATTACAACCGTTAAGACACAGTCTGCCAATGGCACTATCTACAACCTCGCCGGCCAGCAGAGAAGCAAGCTCGCAAAGGGCATCAACATTGTTAATGGAAAGAAAGTTGTTAAGTAAATGAAGCAACTGAAGCTATATGTATTTTTGGCAGCCACCATGCTCATGGTGGCTGCTTGCGGTAATGACGACGACCCACTCGTGGAAGGCGGCAAAACCGAAGTAGAACTCAACACCAACAAAAATGCCGTGGGACTTCAGCCCGAAGTGGCCAGAATAGAATTTCCAAGGTTAAAGGGCGGCAACAACGTCGTTATTGTCCATACCACAACCGACTCTTACGGACTGAACTTCTGTACGGAATGGGACTGCAACAAGAAGTCGCAGCGATGGTCGTGCTATCAGATGTATAAGGGATACACGGGGAACGCCGGAAGATATGAGGGCAACCCACAATACCCGTTTGACGAAGACCTCGACGCCAACCTCTATTGGGATCAGGACTACTTCAGAGGTTCGGGCTACGACCATGGCCACATCTGTCCGTCGGCCGACCGACAGTATTCTACTGAGGCAAACAAGCAAACGTTCTATCTTACCAACATGCAACCCCAGTATCCACAGTTCAACCAGAAACTGTGGGCAAAGATGGAGGACAGGATGAGGAAATGGATAGCCAACTCGCCTGTCACCGACACAATGTATGTTTGCAAGGGAGGTACAATAGACAGCGAGTCGAACATAATAGAACGCATAAAGGACAAACTGATTGTGCCGAAGTATTTCTACATGGCAATACTCTACAAAAATGCAAGTGGATATAAGGCAATAGCCTTTTGGGCGGAAAACATAAACGTTGACCACTCGGGCGACGACCTCAGAGACTATGTGCTGAGCATCGACAAGCTGGAGGAGATGACGGGCATCGACTTCTTCTGCAATCTGCCCGACGATGTGGAAAATAAGGTGGAGGCCAACACCTATACGCAGTCGTGGACGTGGTAGCCAACTGGTGAGTGGCTGGCCTGCAACAGCGTCAGCCTCTTGTGTCGGCTCCCCACATCATCTTTTCCCTTAGTGTAGAATAGTAAGTTGACTCTTGGCGCTTTACAATCTTTATGTTGTAAGGAGCCTTTTGCAGCGTTATGGTAGAGCCTTCGCAGCATTTCTCGCTTCGGCCGTCGAGAGCCATGAGGAAGTGGTGGCTGCGGCACTCTACACGCAGGGTGATGATTGACTCGTCGGACAGCACTATGGGGCGCATGCTCAAACTGTGGGGGGCAACGGCGGTGAGCGAGAACACATGGGTGCCGGGCACAATTATTGGGCCGCCTACCGAAAGGGAGTAGGCGGTGGAACCAGTAGGAGTGCTCACCACAAGGCCGTCGGCCTGATAGGTTGTCAGGTGTTCGCCGTTGATGCTTGCGTGGATGGTAATCATCGAGGCGTTGTCGCGTTTCAGTATGGCCACGTCGTTTAGTGCGCAGTCGCTGCCTGTCAAGTCGGTGCCTTCTGCAGTAACCTTAATAACGGTTCGGTCTTCTATTGAGTATTTTTTTTCAAGCAGTGCCTTTACACAGTCGTGGAACTCCTCGGGATGAACGTCGGCAAGGAAACCCAGCCGTCCCATGTTGACGCCGATGATGGGAATGTTCTTTTCGCCCACACGGCTTGCCGCCTTGAGGAAGGTGCCGTCGCCGCCCATCGACACAACGAAGTCGGCATCGAAGTCATTGCCCGAAAAAACATTGTCGATGGGCAGTGTCGTACGCCCGGTATCGACAAGGAAGTGGTAGAACTCGCTGTCGATGTTTACCTCGGCACCGTTTTCCTTCAGCGAGCCGATGATGTTGTTGATGAATGCCGACTTCTTGGCCTGGTAAATATTGCCGAAAAGGGCGAATCTGAGTGTCCGTATTGCCATAAGTTTATTGTTGTTGAGAAAAAAGGTTGGTGGCAATGCGAAAATAAATCGCGATTTATTTTGCATTATGAACATTTTGCACTACCTTTGCCACATAATTTTGCGGCAAAGGTAGTGCAAAATGGTAAAATGACAAAACATTTGCCTCCATTTTTTGACTAACAATGCCTTTTTCCTATTTTAGAACAATAAACAACAAGGACAAAGATGACAAAACTGAGTGTAAACATCAATAAGGTTGCAACGGTAAGGAACGCCAGAGGCGGAAACAATCCCAACGTGCTGCAGGTGGCTTTAGACTGTGAGGCTTTTGGCGCACAGGGCATTACTGTGCATCCACGACCCGACGAGAGACACATTAGGTATCAGGATGTGCGCGACATCAAACCCATGATAACCACTGAACTGAACATCGAAGGCAATCCCATCGACCGATACATCGACTTGGTGCTTGAGGTAAGGCCAACGCAGGTGACCCTCGTGCCCGATGCCGACAATCAGATAACATCAAATCATGGTTATGACACAAAGGCCTGCCGGGCTTTCTTGACCGACGTAGTGGGACGGTTTAAGGAGGCTGGCATAAGGACTTCCATCTTCGTCGATCCCGATGCTGAGATGGTGGCGGCAGCAAAAGAGTGTGGCACCGACCGTGTAGAACTATATACCGAGCCTTACGCATCAGGCTTTCTTGCCAACCGAGAGGAGGCTATCAAGCCTTTCGTTGAGGCAGCGGTGGCGGCACGTGAGTTGGGGCTTGGGCTGAATGCAGGCCACGACTTGAGCTTGGTTAACCTCCACTACTTCCACCAGATGATTCCATGGGTGGATGAGGTGAGCATCGGACATGCACTAATATGCGATGCACTCTATATGGGACTGCATGAGACAATAAAGAAATATTTGGAAGCGTTGAAATAATATATCTATGGCAAAAATTTATCAATTCATGGCCAACGGCTTCGAGGATGTTGAGGCATTGGCACCAGTTGACATACTGAGACGTGGTGGACAGGATGTTGTTGTTGTCAGTGTAACTGGCAGCGAGTTTGTAACTTCAGCCCACAATGTGACCATCAAGGCCGACGCCCTGTTTGAGGACGTTGACCTAAGTGACGCCGACCTGCTCATGCTGCCAGGCGGAATGCCCGGCTCGACAAACCTTAACGAGCATGAAGGCTTGCGCAAGGCTTTAGTAAAGCATTATGAGGCAGGCCGACGCATTGCTGCCATTTGTGCCGCCCCAATGGTGTTTGGCTCGCTTGGCCTGCTCGAAGGCAAGCGTGCTACATGCTATCCGGGTTGCGAGGGCACACTGAATGGCGCCGTTTATACGGAAGAGCTGGTAACTGTGGATGGAAACATAATAACAGGACGTGGCCCTGCGGCTGCATTCCCTTATGGCTATGCCATACTCGAGATGCTTGCCGGCAAGGAGGTGGCTGACGCATTGCGTGAAGGCATGATTTTCAACCAGCTTCTACGTAAATAATGGATTACGCCATAATAGTAGCCGGAGGCAAGGGTCTGCGCATGGGCAGCGACATACCAAAGCAGTTCTTGCTGCTCGACGGCAGGCCGATATTGATGCGCACTATCGAACGCTTTCGCGAATATTCGCCAAGCCTCGACATAATACTCGTGTTGCCACGCGACCAACAGGACTATTGGCACGAGTTGTGCCGAAAGTACTCGTTTGACGTGAAAGTAAGAATTGCCGACGGTGGCGACACAAGATACCAGTCGGTAAAAAACGGATTGTCGCTGATAGGCGAGGCGGAGCGCGGAGTGGTGGGCGTGCACGACGGTGTCAGGCCATTGCTCACCACCGACCTGATAGGCCGATGCTACGACGGTGCGCGAGTGGCGCAGATGTGCATACCTGTAATTCCCGTTACCGACACATTGCGCCATAAGGACAAGGGCACAGTGCCTCGTTCCGACTATCGTCTGGTGCAGACTCCACAGTGCTTTCGCATTTCGCTGATGCGTAAAGCATACGAACAGCCTTATTGCGAGAGCTTTACCGACGACGCTTCAGTGTGTGAGCCTTTTGCTGAAAATGCCTCGTTCGTGGATGGAGAGCCTACCAACATCAAGATAACAAGGCCGTTTGACATGGCAGTGGGTGAGGCTATACTGAAAAATGGGTTGAACAAACCGATTTGCTGATGTTGCGACTTGATGCTGAGATAAAATATTTACCCGGCGTGGGGCCAAAGAAGGCGAAAGTGCTTGGCGACGAATTAGGCGTCAAGACTTTCGCCGATTTGCTCATGACTTTTCCTTATAAGCACATCGACCGAAGCAAGATATACAGGATAGAAGAGGTGAACACCGAGATGCCGTTTGTGCAGATACTTGGCAAGATTCTCAGTTTCGAGACGTTTGAAATGGGACCCAGGAAAGAACGGGTGGTGGCACATGTCACCGACGGACGAAAACTGATGGACATTACATGGTTTAATGGTGGACGCTATGCAAGGACACATTATAAAATAGGTACGCCTTATATTATATTTGGCAAGCCTACAATGTTTAACGGGCGCATTAATATGGTGCACCCTGACATCGACCCTGCCGAAGAGACGCAGCTGTCGGGTATGGGAATGCAACCATATTATATTGTTCCCGAGAAAATGAAGAAGGCGGGATTTACATCGCGCTCCATTGAACGCCTTGTGCGCAATCTCGTAGAAATGATGAAAGACCCTTTGCCTGAAACTCTTCCCGTTGAGTTGACTGAAAGGCTTCATCTTGCATCGCACGACGAGGCCCTGCGCAACATCCATTTTCCCGACACCGTGAAATCGCTCGAACGGGCGAGGGTTAGGCTGAAGTTTGAAGAGTTGTTTTATGTCCAGCTCAACATCGTACGCTATGCTTCCGACAATCGCAGGAAGTATCGTGGCTATGTGTTTTCGCGCATAGGCCATGTGTTCAACAGTTTTTATTACGACCATCTGCCATTTCCGTTGACCAACGCACAAAAGCGCGTGGTCAGGGAAATATGGCATGACATGAGAAGCGGCCGACAGATGAACCGCCTGCTGCAGGGCGACGTGGGCAGTGGTAAAACGTTAGTGGCGCTGATGTCGATGCTCATAGCCATCGACAACGGATATCAGGCTTGCATTATGGCACCAACCGAAATACTTGCCGAACAGCATCTGCAGACCATCAGGGGCTTTCTTGACGGAATGGATGTGAAGGTAGAACTGCTTACAGGCATTGTCAAGGGAAAGAAGAGGAATGCCGTATTGGAAGACCTTGCGGCTGGACGCATTGACATCCTTGTAGGCACACATGCCGTGATTGAAGACACCGTGCAGTTCAAATGCCTCGGCATGGTGGTGGTTGACGAGCAGCACAGGTTTGGCGTGGCGCAAAGGGCAAAGCTCTGGCGTAAAAGCGACAATCCGCCACATGTGCTTGTGATGACGGCCACTCCAATACCGCGCACTCTCGCCATGACGCTGTATGGAGACCTCGACGTGAGCGTCATAGACGAGTTGCCTCCCGGACGAAAACCCGTGCATACACAGCATGTGTTTGACGCACAACTGCCGCAGCTGTATGAGAGCATACGCCGTCAGATACGCCTTGGAAGGCAGGCTTACATAGTGTTCCCTTTGATAGAAGAAAGCGAACGTATAGACTTGAAGAACCTTGAAGACGGATTCGAGTCGTTGCGCAATGTGTTTCCTGAATTTAAGATGAGCAAAGTGCACGGCAAGATAAAGCCAAAGGAAAAGGAAGAAGAGATGCAGCGCTTCGCCTCAGGCGAGACGCAGATTCTTGTTGCAACAACTGTAATAGAGGTTGGAGTGAATGTGCCTAACGCCTCTGTAATGGTCATTCTCGATGCACAGCGTTTCGGACTCTCACAGTTGCACCAGTTGAGAGGCAGGGTGGGACGAGGTGCCGACCAGTCATATTGTATTCTCGTGACATGTTACAAGCTCAGCGCCGACACTCGCAAGCGCATCGACATCATGTGCGACACCAACGATGGCTTCCGTATAGCCGAAGCCGACTTGAAGTTGCGCGGTCCAGGCGACCTTGAAGGAACGCAACAAAGCGGAATGGCTTTTGACCTGAAAATTGCCGATATAGCACGCGATGGACAACTCGTGCAAATGGCCCGAGAAGAAGCACAGGCCATAATTGAAAACGACCCATTGATGCAACGGCCTGAAAACGCCATATATGTGCACAGATTGCGGGAATTGCGCAAAACTAATGTTAACTGGTCGGACATTTCATAGCATAAGTGTTAAAATACACATAAAATGACATTAAAATGATACAACATTGCAAAAAAATGCCTATCTTTGCAATGTCGATTTTACAATAACCTGTTTTTAACGGCTTGCAACTCATAATTGGATTGTAATTATCGTTGTGTCGTTATGACAATGTGTTTAGCACAAAATAACTATAAAGAATTTATGAATTTAAAAAAACTAAAGACACTTGCTATACTGACGTTTATGTCGTTGACGGCTATCCCGACGATGGGACAGGACATATTGGCACGTCAGGCGCCTATAGACAAGAAAATGAAAGCTGTTGACTCAATAGCACTGAATCGCCTCATTCAGGCTGAGCAGATGGAAACACCTGCCGCCGACTTGTATGAGGACTGGAACAACATATACGCTCATCGTGAGTCGGAATTGCCTGATACGTTCCGCATCAACCTTAGTGAGTTCTGTATGCCTACTACCAATAGGGTAGTGACTTCAAACTATGGACCGAGATGGGGACGCCAGCACAGGGGAATAGACGTAAAAGTGTATATTGGCGACACCATTAGGGCTGCCTTCAGTGGAAAGGTGCGTATGGTGCGCTATGAGGCCAAAGGATATGGCAAGTATGTAGTGATAAGGCATGGCAATGGACTTGAAACCATTTATGGACACATGTCGAAGCAACTGGTATCGGAAAATCAGGTGGTTAAGGCGGGTGAACCTATTGGACTCGGTGGCAACACTGGCCGTAGCACTGGCTCACACCTTCATTTCGAAACACGCCTTTGTGGTGTAGCACTTAATCCTGCGCTTATGTTCGACTTCCGCAATCAGGATGTCATAGGCGACTACTATATGTTCTATCGCGACAGATACAAGTCGGAATCTCTGATTGCCAACCGGCTTCGTGGCGTAGGCGGCAATGGTGGAGTAGGTGATAACGAAGACGACATTGAGCTGGCTGTAGCAGCGCCTGAGGCCAACTATGCAAAAGACGTTAAGTTCCACAAGGTAGCGGCTGGAGAAACACTGTCGTCGATAGCAAAAAAGCGAGGTACGACTGTTGACGCACTGTGCAAACTCAACCGTATTGGCAAGCGAGTGCGCTTGATGCCAGGCCAAATATTGAAATACAACTGATAAAAGAGATAAACACTCACAACATCGACAAGGTGGACATGTCATTCTATGATAGAATATGATTGTCCACCTTGTTGTTTTTTTATTAATCATGGTAAAGTCAGAAGGTGGAAAAACTGTTTCGAGCCAGCATAAGCAAATGCTGGTTTGGTTGGGAGCTTTGGTTCTCGGAGTAGTATTGGGCTTGCCTACTATTGGGTGGCTTGATGAAGTGATGAACTTTATTGCCAGTGTATATACGAGGCTGTTCCAGTTGTTGGCTGTGCCGACCATTGTCTTGGCCGTCATAACTACGTTGGCTTCGCTGGGCGCGCAAGGCGACTCGGGTCGCCTCTTCCGTACAACGCTAAAATATACGGTGCTTACTACATTCTCGGCAGCTTTGGTGGGATTGGTGTTGTATGTAATAGTAGCTCCTGGCAATTTGCCGGCAGGATTGGTTGAATCAACCGAGTTTGCCGGACAGTCGGAGCTGAGTGGCTTTTCTTTTAAAGACCATTTCCTGTCAATAGTTCCAAACAACATCGTTCGCCCTTTCCTTGAAGGCAATGTCTTGTCGCTCGTTTTGATAGCTTTTGCTGTTGGTTTGGCCTTGGCAAACATTAAAAGAACAGAGGGCATAGAAATTGTAGTAAAGGCCCTGCATGGATTGCAGGAACTGTTGTTCAAACTTATACATTGGCTTATATGGACATTGCCGGTGGGCATCGTGGCCTTTGCCGAGCAGTTGGCGTCGCAGGTGTCGGCAGGTGTCGCAATGGAGTCGCTGGGTAAATATGTATTGGTTATTATTGGTGGCAATTGCCTGCAGTTTTTTGTCGTCCTTCCGTTGTTCCTGCTTTCGAGAGGACTTAATCCAGTGCATACTTTGGCTAAAATGATGCCGGCGGTGTTGATGGCATTGTTCACCAAGAGTTCAGCGGCAACATTGCCAGTGACAATGGAAACGGCAGAGAACAGATTGGGCGTTAAGTCAAAGGTGGCACGTTTTGTGCTTCCCATTTGTACTACAATAAACATGAATGGCTGTGCTGCATTCATTCTCGTGACCTCTTTGTTCGTTATGCAGAATGGCGGAATGCCCATCTCTTTCGGGTCTATGCTGCTGTGGCTCGTTATTTCAGTGGTGTCGGCCATTGGAAACGCAGGAGTGCCAATGGGGTGTTTCTTCCTAACCATGTCGTTGATGACAGGCATAGGAGCTCCTGTGGCCATAATGGGAATAATTCTTCCAATATACACAATCATCGACATGATAGAAACTGCAGAAAACGTATGGTCGGACTCTTGCGTTGCCGCCATGACCGACCATGACATGAAGTGAAAGGAGGCGAATTTGCCATGTCAATATTGCAAATTAATCTTAAACTGTAAATTTAAGTGTGATTAATACGAAAAAACGTTGCAGAAAGCGGTTAAAAATAAGCAAAATGTTTGTTTTTCAGAAATTAAAATATTAACTTTGTAGCCGAAAAGGAATATTGGGTTTAAATAAACAATAAATATACAAATTAATTATTATGGTAAGTTACAAAGAATTGGGCCTCGTAAACACCCGTGAAATGTTTAAGAGAGCAGTAGCTGGTGGTTATGCTATTCCAGCATTCAATTTCAACACAATGGAGCAGATGCAAGCTATCGTGCAGGCTGCCGTTGAGACAAAGTCGCCTGTTATCATGCAGGTATCTAAGGGCGCACGCAACTATGCCAATGCTTCTATCCTCCGCTATATGGCTGAAGGTGCTGTAGCATACGCTAAGGAGCTCGGCTGTGAGCATCCTGAGATTGTGCTTCACCTCGACCACGGTGACAGTTTCGAGCTTTGCAAGGACTGCATCGACATGGGCTTCTCTTCTGTTATGATCGACGGTTCTCACCTTCCATACGAGGAGAACGTTGCTCTCGCCAAGAAAGTTGTTGACTATGCTCATCAGTACGATGTAACAGTTGAGGCTGAGCTGGGCGTACTCGCTGGTGTAGAGGATGAGGTTTCTGCAGCTGAGTCTCACTATACAAAGCCTGAGGAGGTTATCGATTTCGCTACTCGCACAGGCTGCGACTCTCTCGCCATCTCTATTGGTACTTCTCACGGTGCCCACAAGTTCACACCAGAACAGTGCACATTGGTAAATGGTGTTCTTGTTCCACCTCCATTGGCATTCGACATCCTCGCTGAGATCGAGAAGAAGTTGCCTGGATTCCCAATTGTTCTTCACGGTTCTTCTTCAGTTCCTATGGACGAGGTTAACACCATCAACCAGTATGGTGGCAAGCTCGAGGCTGCCATCGGTATCCCAGAGGATCAGCTCCGCCAGGCTTCCAAGTCAGCAGTTTGCAAGATTAACATCGACTCTGACTCACGTCTCGCTATGACAGCTGCCATCCGCAAGCACCTTGCCGAGCATCCTGGAGACTTCGATCCACGTCAGTATCTGAAGCCTGCTCGTGAGAACATGAAGAAGATGTACATCCACAAGATTGTAAATGTACTCGGTTCTGACGGCAAGCTCGCTGAGTAAAAAAGGACTTAGTAAGTAAAAGTAATAACAGGGTTGGCTTTTTGCCAACCCTTTATTCTTGTCTCATAGTTTTATGCAAGCTCAAAATAAATAAGATTTCTATATGACTAAATACTCATTTTCAATAGTGGCTTTGCATAATAATTTAGCAAAATAGATTTTTTCTATAAAATAATAGATGGTTTCATTTGGTGGAATACCTAAAAGTTAGTAATTTTGCAGCAGATAAACAAAATCATTAACACAAAAAAAGAAACAACAATGAAAGAACTTAAAGGAACAAAGACTGAGAAGAATCTTCTCGACGCATTTGCCGGTGAATCAATGGCTCGTAACAAATATACCTACTTCGCGTCGCGCGCTAAGAAGGATGGTTATCAGCAGATAGCAGCTCTCTTTGAAGAGACGGCAGCCAATGAGCAGGAGCATGCCAAGCTGTGGTTTAAGTATCTTGAGGGTGGCGCCATTCAGGACACAATGGCCAACCTTAAGGCTGCCGCAGAGGGTGAGAACTATGAGTGGACCGACATGTACGACCGTATGGCAAAGGAGGCCGAAGAGGAAGGCTTCACAGAGATTGCTGCACGCATGCGTGGCGTTGCAGAGATTGAGCGTCATCACGAAGAACGCTATCTGAAGCTGCTGAAGAACATTGAAGATGGCATCGTATTCTCACGTGAAGGTGATACAATGTGGAAGTGCCGCAACTGCGGTCACCTCGTAATTGGTCAGAAGGCACCTGAGATTTGTCCTGTATGTGCTCATCCACAGAGCTACTTCGAGGTTAGAGCTGAAAACTGGTAATCGTTTGACTAAAAAGAGTGAAGATTGAATCTTCACTCTTTTTTCATGGTCTTTATTTTGAATTCCTTTATTTGTGAAGTGATGTCGTGGTCTCCTTGTCGAACTGCTACGCATATCACCGCAGTGCCGTTCTTAAGTTTGCTTCCGCCACGTACTGTTGCCGTATATTTTACACCTTTGTTTGGCATAATGCTTTCCACCAAGATGCTTGGCGAAATAAATATTTGCTTGTTGCCTGTTGTTTCTATTACTGTAGGTCTTACATCGTAGATTATGGCCGATGAATTGTTTATTATCTCAAATGTTACTTTGGCTTCTTCACCTGCATGTAGCACGCCGTCACCATTGCGATCTACAAATGTCGCATTCCGTATCTCAACGTCTTCATTATAGTTCAACTTATATCCCGGCATCATTTTCGATAGTTGGCTTATCGATACCGTCTTGGGTGTATATGTATTGGCGTTGACTGTGGTGTAAGGGTCATAAGATGAATTGCCTTGCTCAAAATCAATACGGTCGTCGCCGCTGTTTGTGGGGTCAAAGCCGCTGTCGTCATAGGTCGTTTCGTATTTCTTAACTCCTTTTCCGCGCCTGTTCTGATATTCTCGACTATAATATTTTTGGCGTTGGTATTGTTCTTCTTTGTATTTTTCCTGTTCTGCACGGTCGGCAGCCGAACCAATAGCCGCACCTACAACAGCACCGCCAGCCATACCTATTAATGTACCGACGTCACTACCGCGTGGACCGTTGGATATACCCCCAATAGCCGATCCTAATAAAGCACCAAAATATGCACCTGTGCCTGCTCCCATCGAAGCGTTAGAGTTGTCGCACCCTGTAAAAATGAGGCTTGAGCCTAATAATAAAATAAAAAACTTTTTCATGTCACTTCGTTTTGTTCGGTGCAAAGATAGTGTAATTCTTGCTAAGAGCAATGCGAAAGGGCAATTTCTTATATTTTTTTTAATTATTGAATGATTTATATAAAGATGAAGCCTTTATTTAATATAATAAGGTGTAAAGCGAATAGTGGTATTATTTACACTCTTTATATGTAAACGAGTGTTAAATAATTAAACTTTTTTGCTGAAATATTTGGAGCGTAACGAAAAAGTGCGTACCTTTGCACCCGCTTTCGAGAGTTAACCACTTGAGAAGCGACAAAAGAAGAGTTCTTTGAAAGATTTACATAACAGAGAAGTAGTAGTACAA
>JAQXRI010000104.1 GCA_029218445.1 Prevotellaceae bacterium
CATTTTGCAAAATAACATTTAATTAACATTTTAAAGTAGTATGAATCAATACGAAACCGTTTTCATTTTAACTCCCGTTTTGTCTGATGAACAGATGAAGGAAACGGTCGCCAAATTCAAGAAACTGCTTACCGACAATGGTGCAGAAATCCTGAACGAGGAGGCCTGGGGACTCAAGAAGATGGCTTACGCTATTCAGAAGAAATCTACAGGCTTCTACTGCCTGCTGGAGTTCAAGGCTGAGCCGTCAATCGTAAGCAAGCTCGAAGTGAACTATCGTCGCGACGAGAAAGTAATCCGCTTTATGACAGTCAAGCTCGACAAATATGCCGCAGCTTATGCCATCAAGAGAAAGAACAAGTACGCTAACAAACAGGAGGCTTAAATCATGGCACAAGAATCAGAAATCAGATATTTGACTCCACCATCAGTGGACACAAAGAAGAAGAAGTACTGCCGTTTCAAGAAGAGCGGCATCAAGTATATCGACTACAAGGATCCTGAGTTCCTCAAGAAGTTCCTCAACGAGCAGGGTAAGATTTTGCCTCGCCGCATCACCGGAACTTCACTGAAGTACCAGCGTCGTGTGGCACAGGCTATCAAGCGTGCCCGCCAGATCGCACTTCTCCCATACGTAACTGACTTGATGAAATAATAAAAAAGGAGGATACATATATGGAAATCATACTGAAAGAAGATATCATAGGTCTGGGATTCAAAAACGACATCGTTAACGTAAAGTCTGGCTACGGTCGTAACTACCTCATTCCACAGGGCAAAGGCGTCATCGCTTCACCTTCAGCAAAGAAAGTTCTCGCTGAGAACCTTCGTCAGCAGGCCCACAAGCTCGCAGCCATCAAGGATGCTGCACAGTCTAAGGCCAACGCACTGGCAGGTGTTGCTCTCACAATTGCCGCTAAGGTAAGCGCAACAGGCGTTACCTACGGTTCAGTGACTTCAGCTCACGTTGCTGCTGAACTCGCCAAACTTGGCCACGAGATTGACCGCAAGATTATCGTAATGCGCGACATCAAGAAGGTTGGTTCATATGTAGCCACCATTCACTTCCACAAGGAAGTTACCGTTGAGATTCCTGTAACTGTTGTTGCTGAGAACGCTCCTGTTGAGGCTCCCGTAGAGGAAGCTCCAGCAGTTGAGGAAGCTCCAGTAGCTGAAACAGCCGAAGAGGCTCCTGCCGCAGAATAATAACAGCTGTAAAGCGAATCATCATTTATTATACAATTAAAATCCCGAGATTATTTTGTCTCGGGATTTTTTTTATAGTTCCTACAAGAAGTTTGTGTGACCTCTGAGTTTCGTTACAGCTTTCTCCAACGACTCAGTAGGTTCTATTATATTATAGTCTTTCCAATAGTCCTTGTCCCAGTTTTGCACTGCATCGTCGCTAAACATGCGCTTGTTGCCATACAACTCTGAGTAAGGAATGCTCGTCAGCGTATCGTCATCAACATCCACCACCACCATTTCCGCCACAGCAGTATAAGCCGACGAGAACAATCGCCGCTTCCAATCGCATTTAAACCGTATGGTGTTCTTCATATAGTCGAGCAACATTCTGTCACCGTGTTGCCTATATGTCACCACTATGCTTGCTTCGCGCGCACTGAACCGCAGCCCCAAAGGTTTTTTCTGCAACAACATTTTGTTTGCCTTTTCCTTGTCGCTCACGTCAAGCGACAACTCTGCCCTGCTGATGCTCAAGTTCTGAAAGTCGATGAATAACAAGCCTGAATATAATGGATAATCCAAACTTACTGTCGGCTTAAAACTAACCACATAATGCAGTCGGTCGTTGAGCATTTCCAAATGTTCATGTCTGAAGGAATAGAAAGACATCGTCTCGCTGTCAAACACCGCCTCTGCATTTTTCACAATGTCAAGATATACCGAAAGCCACGGACCGCCCTGCACCTTTACGGCCAACGTGTCACGAGCCTTTTGGCTCAACAGCCTCCGTCCTCGCTGCATTCTCACCCTGTCCCTCAACACCGAGCGCCGTTTGTAGCCGTCCTTGACCACATCCATCACTCCCTCAGATATTCCTACGAATCGGCTGCCCTTCATTATTGTCTCTCGATAGAACATGTTTAGCAAATGGTTTTGCTGCGGATAGTTTACTTCTATTTTTTTTAACGCTTCCTCGACAAGGCATTTTGCATCTCCACCATACACCGTCACCTCGCCAAGTTTCCTTGACACAGGATTAAGATAAACCGTAGTGGCCTTTTCGACATTCAAGTCACTGCATGACATTCTGTAGTTTGCATACCCGAGACAAGAGAACAGCAGTTTCCCCTCGGCATCTTCCCTGCCAATCTTCAATGCAAACACACCATCGCCATTGGTCACTGTACCCACATTCCTGCCGGGAATATAAACGTTAACGTTAGCGAGCCGCTTGTTACTGTCAGCGTCCCTCACCGTTCCTTTCAGAGTCACCAAACTGTCGGCACTCATCATATCTTTAGCCAAGACATCGCATATCCCAACCAAAGCCGTCAACACTATCAACACAAATCTTACCATAGAATTAATTTTTCTGCAAATATACATAAAATAAACGACACCACCACAACATTGCCTAAAAAAGTGAGAAAATAGTATTCACACTTTTGAAGCAATCCGGAAATCATGACATCCAAATAATATTAAAAACAATAAGGTTATTAACCTTACCCCGCTAAGATTAATAGTCTTTCATCAATAAGGTTAATAACCTTAATTAAATTGAAGGTACGATCACTATTTATAGCACTAAGCATCACTTTTTTCAAAATTTGCTTGCATCTTGCCTTTTTATTTATTAAATTTGCACTCAAAAATAAACTCAAAGCAGCAATCTATATGAAATATACCCTCGTTATGCGTGGCCACCCACGTTATCCTGAGCGCGGCAAGAAGGCATACGCCTGCGCACAATATGAGAAGACCTTGTCAATAGACGAACTCTTGGACTATATCTCCCTCCACGGCTCCGCCTTCAGAAAAGGCGACTACAAGGCCGTCATCTCCACCATTGCCGAAGCCATGGCCGAGAAGATGGCTGAAGGCTACAAGATAGACCTCGCCGAAATGGGCAAGTTCTACCCCACTCTCGAATGTGAGGGAGCCGAAACCATGGCAGACTTCAATCCCGACAAGCACATCAAGGCCGTAAATGTCAATTGGGAGCCAGGCAATGACTTCAAAAACCTGAAACAAAAGACCACATTCCGCGAAGACCTCACAAGGCGAATGCAGAAAGAAGCCTTGAAGGTTGACACGGAGAGATGGAGCAAGGAAGAGGAATAAAGCCGAGCATGAATCTATTAAGAAGATTGACGAGATGACGAAAAAAGAACTCATCAAGGTGTTTGATGAAAGGAAAGTCCGCACCGTATGGGACGATAAGGAGGAGAAATGGTATTTCTCCATAGTCGATGTGGTGGCTGTGCTTACAGATAGCGAGAACCCACAAACCTATTGGAGAGTGTTAAAAAACCGCCTAAAGAAGGAGGGGAATGAAACCGTTACAAATTGTAACGCTTTGAAACTTCGTGCTGCCGACGGCAAAATGAGAATGACAGATGTGGCTGATACAGAACAGCTCTTCCGCCTCATCCAGTCCATCCCCTCTCCCAAGGCTGAGCCATTCAAGCAATGGATGGCTCAAGTGGCAGCCATTCGCCTGGAGCAGATGCAGGACCCCGAGATGAGCATCGAACAGGCAATTGCCGACTACAAGCGTTTGGGATATAGCGACCAATGGATAAACCGGAGGATAAAAAGCATCGAGGTACGTAAAGAGTTGACTGACGAATGGCACCGTTCGGGAGTGAAAGAGGGTGTGGAATATGCCACGCTCACCGACATCATCACACGCGAATGGAGCGGTATGACAACCAAGCAGTACAAGAACCACAAGGGATTGAAGAAAGAGAGTCTTAGCGACAACATGACCAACGTTGAGCTGGCCCTCAACATGCTTGCAGAAGCATCCACCACCGAGATTTCCAGACAGAAGAATCCAAAAGGTTTCAGGCAGAGTGCCAAGGTAGCGCAAGAAGGTGGCAGTGTAGCTGCCGCCGCCCGCAAACAGTTGGAGAGCAAGACAGGCAAGTCCGCTATATCCTCAGAAAAAGCCTCCGACTATCTATTGCCGCCAGAAGAAGGCGGGGACGACTGATATTTAAGGAACAATGGACAATGACAAGCATAAATCGGATATATAAGTAAAGAGAATAACATATAATAATATATATGCAATATGATGATTACACAAGACAATATTAAGAAGCTTCTGAGCGTATTGGGGTTTTCGACGGGAGATTCAAAAATATATTCAAAACATACGAGCAGGCAGGTACTACCCTTTCTGTAAATATCCCTAATGAGCATTTTCATTACACAGAGGCTGGTATAACTGTCGGTCGTGAGACAACAAGCAACTTCTCTGACCCTGAGAATTTTGTAGTTTTTGAATGTGTTGACCGTCTGCTCTCAATGGGATATAAGGCAAAAGATATAGAACTTGAACCCGCTTGGAAACTCGGACATACTCAGAAGAGCGGCTATGCAGATATTTGGGTACGGACACATTATAGTTTTTCAGGTGAAATGGCAACAGACAAGGAGTCTTTGTTAATCATCGAGTGCAAAAGGCCAGATGAGTTTGATGGTGCTTGGCGTAATACTCTTGAAGACGGAGCACAGTTGTTCAGCTATTTCCAGCAGGAACAGTCAACAAAGTTTCTTTGCCTTTACACATCTGACTTGGATGGAGAAAAAGCGAGGCCGATGTATTATCTAATTAACGTACAAGATAACGAGGAACTCTTGAGAAACAACTCAGGGTTGCTAACTTATAAAGAAGCGACAAACAACAAGCGTATTTAGAAGTGACTGATTACCAATTATTTGTAGTTAATACGATAGAAAAGTGGATTGGGTATTATTTGTGGGGTTACGGAAAGTGAAGATTTAACGATTTTAACTTGCTTTTACG
>JAQXRI010000105.1 GCA_029218445.1 Prevotellaceae bacterium
TTTGCGTCGCCGTAAAGCCATGCGAGTTCGTCAATTTCACTTTTGTTGAGCTGGTGGTCGGCCTCAGTGGCAATCACGCTCTTCGATGGGGTTCTGAAAAAGAGAATCATACGTTGTCTTTTTAATAGATTTATAAATTTCTTGCAAAGATACACATTAATTCTGACAACACAAGCGTTTCACCTTCAAATTTGGGTCAAAAACCACAGATTTTGGCAAAATCCGCTTGTTTTTTCGCCTAAATGTAAGGCGAAAGGCATAGTTCTGCGTCAATTAACAAAACTTTCGGTTGAAGTGCCAAAAAATATAGGTTTATGGCATATAATTGCAATAATTTTGCATCCGCAACCTTAATAACGTTGGTTAAAGCAAAATTATAAAAATATCATAACTAAAATCAATCGAAATTAATGAAAAAAATCAATTGTCTATTATGCCTGATGATGCTGTCCATCATTACAAGGGCATCGGTAATCAACAACGAGTTCTGCTGGTATGACGGCGGAACGAGCATCTGTTATTCGTTGAGCAAGAACGTGTCGGCGGTGGTGGTGACTGCCATGCAGATGTGGGGCGAGGACATGAACGATGTCACGGGAGCCTCACTCTCACGTGTGGGAAACAACAACGCAAAGGTGCGCATTGTGCAGATGGACAAAGACAAGGGCGCAACGAAATGGCTCAAGTCAGCAGGCATTGACGTTGAGAAACTGAAGCGCAGCAAGGATGCTTTTCAAATCAAGACACATAACGGACAACTGATAGTGGCTGGAAGCGACGGAAGAGGTACGGCCTACGGCATACTTGAGCTGTCGCGCATGGCCGGCGTGTCGCCATGGAAGTGGTGGGCCGACGTTACACCCGCAAAGAAACGCAGACTGGCAGTAAGCGAGGACTTCAACACGCTGCAAAGCCCATCGGTGGAGTACCGCGGAATATTCCTCAACGACGAGGACTGGACTATGCAGCCCTGGAGTTGGCTCACCCACTCGCCAGGCGAACCTGGATTAATCAGTGCAAAAACCTACAAACAGATGTTCAAGCTGCTGATGCGCCTGCGTGCCAATGCCATCTGGCCGGGAATGCACGACCTTACGTCGCCTTTTTTCACCATTGCCGGAGCCAAGGAAGCGGCAGACTCATGCGGCATAGCCATCGGCACGTCACACTGCGAACCCATGATGCGCAACAATGTGGGCGAATGGAAGGTCAACGAGCGTGGTGCATTCAACTACATGACCAACAGGGAGAGCGTGAAGAACTACTGGATAGAGCGATTGAAGGAAACCGGCAAGTACGAAAACATATATACAATAGGAATGCGTGGAGTACACGACGGAAGAATGGAGGGCGTGGGCAACAATCTCAACGACCAGACTGCCGCCTTGCAGCAAGTTATTGACGACCAGAGAATAATGCTTGGCAAATATGTCAACAAGAACGTTGAACAGATTCCGCAGCAGTTTGTGCCTTACAAGGAGGTGCTGCAGGTGATGGAGAACGGACTGCGCGTGCCCGACGACGTGACACTGACATGGTGTGACGACAACTATGGCTATATGACCCGACTGAGCGACTCGCTCCAGCAGAAGCGCAGCGGCGGCGGCGGAGTGTATTACCACCTGAGCTACTGGGGACGTCCGCATGACTATTTGTGGCTTTCCACCACACAGCCTGGACTCATCTACAACGAGATGCGCGAGGCTTACGACCACAACGTCCGCCGACTATGGATAGTGAATGTGCATGACATGAAGACTGCGGCATACGACCTCGAACTGTTTCTCGACATGGCATGGAATATTGATGCCATCGGTCCGTCAACAATTTACAATCATCAGCTGCAATGGTTGTGCCGTGAATTCGGACGAAAGGCAGGTGAGCGTCTCTTGCCTGTAATGCAGGAGTTCTACAGACTGACGGCTATACGCAAGCCTGAGTTTATGGGCTGGACACAGGTGGAGCTGGACAAGAAAAAATACCACAGAGGCTGGTCGCCTGTAACCGACACGGAATTCAGTCTCACCGCCTTCGGAGGAGAACTCGACCGTTATCTCACCGAGTGGCGCAGTGTGACGTCGGCGCTTGCGGACATAGAATCCACCATTCCCGACAATCTTCATGACGCATTTTTCTTACTCGTAAAATACCCCGTGATGTCGGCGGCGGCCATGAGCCGCAAGATGCTGGAGGCACAGCGTGCAAGGTCGATAGCCAAGGCAGACTGTGACGCGGGACGCTGGCAGCGCGACGATGCCCTCATGACGGCTTGCGCCAAGAGTCAGGACGCTTATCAGGAAATACGCCGCCTCACCGCCTATTATAACAACGAGCTGTCAGGAGGCAAATGGCGTCACTCCATGGTGGACAACCCGCGTGACCTCTACGTCTTCTATGCCCCCACCTTGCCAATGGCTCTCACCGACGAGGAGGTTAAGGAATATAAGGACAGGAAGGACAACACAGTTACCGGCATCAAGAACGATGGCAAATTCATTGCCCGCAACGCTTGTCAATGGGACAAAGCCGACAACGGTGCGGTATGTGTGCAGTCGTTGGGTCATTCGATGAATGCCGTCCGTCTGCCCAAGGGCAATACGCTTACCTATTCGTTCGACTGCGACAACGAGGGCGAAGCCCTGCTCCGCATAGCCCTTATCCCCACGCAACCCAACGACAAGGGCGACCTCCGCTTCTCTGTAAGCATCGACGGCGGCGAGCCTCAGACGTTCAGTCTTAAGGAACCGTTCCGTTCGGAGCGTTGGAAGCTGAACGTGCTTCGCCAACAGGCTGTAAGGGAACTTCCCGTCACCATGTCAAAAGGCCGTCACACTCTGACCGTCAAGGCGTTGGACAATCACATAGTCCTCGACCAATGGATGCTCGACTTTGACGTAAACCGCAAGTTCTATGTGTTCCCGGTAGAACAAGTTTTTTGAAGTAGCAATTCAGCCACATAACCGTCAGCAATGCCCATGATGCGGGCAATGCTGACTCAGCGGTTCATGGCGCGGAACTCCGAGGGCTTCATGCCCGTCTTGGCCTTGAACTTCGACGAGAAATAGTCGGGCGACTCGAAGTTAAGCCTATAGGCTATCTCCTTGATGCTGTCGTCGGTGGTAGAGAGCAGCTCCTTGGCACGCTGCAGGCGAAGGTCGTGCTGGTACATGGTGGGGGCAAGGCCGGTGTATTCCTTAAACAGCTTGCGGAAGCTGGAGTAGCCCACGCCAAGCTCTTGGGCTATGTCCTGAATGGTGACGTCGTTCTCCAGCGACTCGCGAATGCGCAGGCGCGCCCTGTTGATTATATCAACCTGCTGCGAGTTTTTGTTAAGTATGATGTTTCGTTCGAGCGAATACATCAGGCCTATCAGATAGTTGACAATGCCGGCAAGGGTCTGCTGATGGTAGGCCGACTCTTCGAGCGCCACCTCGTAGGCCTTCTCGTAGGTCGTCTTCAGTTCGTGGCTGTAGCCCACGTGGTATATGGGTTTCTCGGGCGAGAGGAATCCCGACTTCACCCTCTCGTCGATGTTCTTTCCCTTAAACCCTATCCAGTATTGCTTCCAACCGATGTGGCTGAGCGGATGGTAGGTGTGCCATTCGCCGGGGAACAGCAGAAACATGTCGCCGGGCTTTATCGGCACGTCCTTCACGTGGGCCGACGAGAAAAGGCCTTCGCCCTCAAGGTTGTAGAGCAGCTGGTATTCGTCGAGCGTGCGTCCGCGTTCGACGTAGAAGTAATAGCCGTAGGCATGTCCGCGCGTAGGATAGGGTTCGCCTGGCAGAATGTGTTCCTTGCCAATGGTGCTTACGGTAAGTCCCCATTCCGAATCTCTCTCGCTTGCCAATAGGTATTTGCTTATTTGCATAGGTTTTTTTATAATAGGTTTGTTTGTTTATGCGGCAAAGATAAACAAAAAAACACACAAATACAATACTATTAACAAAACTTTTGGTTGAAGTGCCAAAAAATATAGGTTTATGGCATGAATTTGCAATAATTTTGCAGCCGAAAACCTTAAATACGGTAATCGCATTAAGATAATATACCTATAAAATAATAATAAAAATGAAACAAACAAAACTGATGAACAAAACAGTGTTGCCATTCGCTTTGGTTTGCACAGCTTTGACGTTCAACCCCCTCGGGGGCTTGCAGACGCTTAGTGCCGCAACTACCGAAGTGCAGCAGGCAGGTGCCGTAAGCGGTGTTGTCGTTGATGCCAACGGCGAACCTATCATTGGCGCGAGTGTAAAAATCGTAGGTACGAGCAACGGCAGTGTGACCGACTTGGACGGAAACTTCAAAATTGCCAACGCCCAGCGTGGAGCCACGCTCGAAATATCCTACATTGGATATGTAACTCAGAGAGTGAAAGTTACAGGACAGACCATCAGGGTGGTGCTGCAGGAAGACAGCAAGGCCTTGGAAGAGGTGGTTGTCGTGGGCTACGGCGTGCAGCGCAAGAGCGACGTCACGGGCGCCTTGGCTCACCTCGACTCGAAAGACCTTACGGCAATGCCTGTGAAGGATGCGCTGGAAGGCATGCAGGGAAAGACGGCCGGTGTTGACATCACCAACTCGCAGCGTCCGGGTACTGTGGGAAGCATCACCATTCGCGGACAGCGTTCCATCGGCGCTTCGAGTGCGCCTCTCTACGTTGTGGATGGAATGATCATACAGAACGGCGGCATCGAGAACCTCAACCCGCAGGACATCGAGAGCATCGAGGTGTTGAAGGATGCCTCGGCCACGGCCATCTACGGTGCCCGTGGTGCCAATGGTGTGGTTCTCGTCACAACAAAGAAGGGTAAGGCAGGACAGGTTACGCTGAACTATGCCGGAACCGTGACCTTCTCTACACTGCACGACGTGACGAAGATGATGAACGCGCAGCAGTGGATTGACTATGCGCGTCTCGCCGCATACAACCAGGGCGGCTACGGCGACTCGTCAAAGCCTTTCGCTCCCGACTACGACAGCGACTACAAGTTGTTTGGCGGACAGGCCGACAGCTGGAAGAACATCGACCAGGCTTGGAACAACGGCACTTACAATCCCGACCTCGTTGGCTCGTACGACTGGGCAGGACAGGGCAAGCAGACGGGCATCACCCACGAGCACACCCTGAGCGCATCGGGCGGTACCGACAAGTTCAAGGGCTACGGCTCGTTCGGCTATCTCGACCAGAAGGGCGTGCAGCCGGGACAGAACTACCAGCGCTACACGGTGAACGTGTCGTTTGAGGCCAACCCGATAGCTCCGTTCACCATGGGACTCACCGTCAACGCCTCCTATGGCAAGCAGGACTACGGCTACAGCTACACCAAGTCGGTGACTGGTGCCGGCGACTACTACAGCGCACTGAACAGCATGATTCCATGGACCGTGCCTTACGATGCCGATGGCAACTACATTCGCAACCCATGGTCGTACAACGTCAACATCATCAACCCGATAGACGAGCTGAAGTACAACACCAACAAGCGCACCAACCTGCGCCTGAGCGGCTCGGCCTACGCCGCCATCGACTTCGGCAAGATATGGCAGCCACTCGACGGACTGCAGTATCGCATTCAGTTCGGCCCTGAGCTTCAGTACTATCGCCTCGGCATTGCCAACGCAGCCGACGGCATCAACGGCGACGGCAACAACGTGGCGCAGTACAATCCGTCGAACAAGGTTTCGTGGACCCTCGACAACCTTATTTATTATAACAAGACCATCGCAAAAGACCACCGCATAGGCGTGACGCTGTTGCAGAGTGCCTCGAAGTACCACTCGGAGAACGGCAACATCAAGGCCAACGTGGTAAGTGCCGACGAGCTTTGGTGGAACACCGGCTCGCTGGGCAAGCCCCTCAGCTATTCGACAGGCCTGACCGAGACACAGCTCGTGTCGTACATGGCTCGTCTGAACTACTCATTCAAGGACCGCTACATGCTGACCGCCAGCGTCCGTTCCGACGGTGCCTCGCAGCTTGCCGACGGCCACAAGTGGGCTTCGTTCCCGTCGGTAGCCCTCGGTTGGCGCATTGAGCAGGAAGAGTTCATGAAGTCGCTCGACTGGATCAGCAACCTCAAGCTGCGCCTCGGCTACGGTATGTCGGGCAACTACGCCGTTGCGGCCTACGCTACACAGGGAGCCGTTGACAGCAACTACTACACATGGGGTTCGCAGGATGCCGTCGTGGGCTATCTGCCTTCTGACGCATCGGCAAAGTCACCTGCCAAGATGGCCAACTCCGAGCTTGGTTGGGAGAAGACAAAGCAGTGGAACATAGGTCTCGACTTCGGTTTCCTGAACAACCGCATCGGTGGTAGCATCGACTACTACCACAACAAGACCACCGACCTGATTCTCGCCACCACCATTCCTTCGCTCACCGGCTACACCTCTACATACGCCAACGTGGGTGCCACTTCGGGTTGGGGTATTGACCTGCAGCTCACCGCAATGCCCGTCAAGACCAACGACTTCACTTGGAACACCACACTCACATGGACCATCGACCGCAACAAAATCGACCAGTTGGCCAACGGTGCTACCGAGAACGTCAACGACCGCCTGTTCGTAGGCGAGGAGATAGGCGTTTACTACGACTATGTATATGACGGCATCTGGAAGACTTCGGAGGCTGACGAGGCCGCCAAGTTCGGCCGCAAGCCCGGACAGATAAAGGTAAAGGACCTGACAGGCGACGGCAAGATTGACGCCAACGACCGCGAGATTGTAGGCAAGGTGCGTCCACGCTGGTCAGGCGGTTGGCAGAACTCTTTCAACTACAAAGGCTTCGACCTCTCGTTCTTCATCTATGCCCGCTGGAAGTTTACCGTCACACGCGGTGCCGAAACCTTGGGCGGATGGTATGCTATGCGCGACCTCGACTACTGGGTAAAGGACACCAACGAGAACGCCGAGTACTACTCGCCAGGCTCCAACGGCAATGCCGCCGACGCATATTCATCGTCGATGAACTATCAGGACGGTTCGTACATCAAGATGCGTAACATCTCGCTTGGCTACACATTCCCGGCCAACAGCCTGAAGAAGCTCGGCTTGAGCAACCTCAAGGTTTACGTGCAGGCCATGAACCCATTCACCATCTACAAGAAGACAAAGTGGCTCGACTGCGACCTCTTGAGCTACGACAACAACTCGACATCATACGGCTCTGGCACAACCATCAGGAGCTGGGTAATAGGTCTTAACATCGGATTTTAAATAAAGAACAGAACATTATGAAAACCAAAAATATATTGCTTGCGGCGCTGATGGCGCCTGCAATGGTCGGAATGACATCATGCAGCGATTCGTTCCTCGACGAAAAACTCATAACAGACAAGGGTACGCAGTACTTCCAGACCAAGGACGGCATCGACGACCTCGTGACCGGCACATACCAGAAGCTGAAGTTCAAGTTCAACTACATCTGGGGCTACAACATGTACAACATGGGTATCGACGAGTTCACCGGCGGCAACAACGACATCGCCGCATGGAACCACTACAGCACCGACCTCAACTCTGGCGAGACGGGCAGTAACCAGCCACTGTGGGACAACATGTACGGTACCATCGAGCCTGCCAACGTCATCATACAGAACGTGCCGCTCTACTACGGCGAAAACATCAGCACCTACAACAACCGTCTGGGCGAGGGCTACTTCTTCCGTGCCTACGCCTACTTCGAGCTGGTGAAGCAGTTTGGCGGCGTGCCTCTCAAGCTGCAGCCTTCGACAACGGTAGAGTACCAGTTTAAGCGCAACAGCGAAGAGGAGTGCTACAACCAGATAATAGAAGACTTTGAGAAGGCATACAACCTCCTGCCCGAAGCCCCCGAAGGAAAGCAGCTTGGCCGCTTGACGAAGTCGGCAGCAGCCCACTTCCTGGCAAAGGCCCACCTGTTCCGCGCCTCAGAGCTTTACAGCTCATGGAACGGACAGTATAAGGAGGCCGACCTGAACGCCGTGATAAAGTATGGCGACGAGGTTATCAAGAAGCACCCGCTCTGCTCAAACTTCCAGGAGCTTTGGGACTACACCGAGCCTGACGGACCCAACGAGCAGGTGGCTGAGGTGGTGCTTGCGGCACAGTTCTCCGACAACAGCGACACTTGGGGACGCTTCGGCAACCAGATGCACCTCTGCTTCCTCTCGGTATATCAGAACCTGGCAGGAACAAAGCGCGACATTTCGGGCGACCGCGAGTTCTGCTACACCTCAGCCACTGAGTATTCGATGCAGGTGTTCGACCGCATCAACGACTCTCGCTTCTGGAAGTCGTTCATCACCAAATATGGCTGCAACGACACTAAGGGCGCACCAGTATGGGACGGCGAAGCCATCAGCTCCAACCCCTCGGCATTCCCTGCCGGCGCCGTTGCCGGCGGCAAGCGTTTCGTGGGCGGACAGATTGGCATCAAGTACATCGTCAACAACCCCGGCGACCCACGCTTCACCGACTTCAACGGCAAGCGTTCGGAGGACTACGTTTGCAAGGACGGCATCGTCCAGCCCGAGCACGTGTTCGTGCGCTACTATGCCGGTCAGCCTTTCAACTGGAACATCGACGCCAACTCGGCCAACCGCACCGGCAACTACTATCCACTCTATCCGCACAACCGCAGCGTAGCCCTGTCGAAGCACCGCGACGGCTCGCGCAATGCCATAGCCTCGCAGTTCGGTTGCCGCGACGCCATCATTGCCCGCTCGGCCGACGACGTGCTGATGGTGGCCGAGGCCTACATCCGCAAGAACGACTACTCCAACGCCATCACATACCTGAACATGGTGCGCGACCGTGCCGGTTATGCTGAAGGCGAAGACCGCTCCATCAGCCGCGACGGCGGACAGGCATACAAGAAGAACAGCGTCTGCACAGGCAAGGGCGGCGGATATTCGGCCGACGGCGCCATCTACACCGACGAGAACACCTACTACGAGTCGAACAACATTGCCGTGACCACAGCCTCGACAAAGTCAAGCATGCACCTCAACAGCATTCAGGACATCCTCAACTCTGAGGCCGACAAACCAATCTACGAGGCCTTGAAGTGCAACAGTGATGCCGAGAAGATGATGTGCTTCCTGCTCAACGAGCGCACACGCGAACTTATCGGCGAGAGCCTCCGATGGGAAGACCTTGCCCGCACCAAGACCCTTGAAGCCCGCTGGAACGCATTCAACGACGGCTCGCAGAAGGGCATCGGCAAGTTCAATCCAGCCAAGCACTACTACCGCCCAATTCCTCAGTCGTTTCTCGACGGCATAACCAACGAGAACGGCCAGTCGCTGAGCGACGCCGAGAAGGAGGCGATGCAGAATCCAGGTTATTAATCTTTTACTTAGATGATTGGTCGTTAGTTTTTATAATGTAGATAATTTAAGTAATTTCAAGAGGGTGTGTCATTAGTTACCAACACACCCTCTTTCTGCCCATTGGCATGGAATGGTTTGTCAGATGCGTGCAATGACCAAATGCAAAAATTTTGGTTGAACTGTCAAAAAATGAAGTCGTTGCATCTGCAAATGCAGTAACTTTGCAGCCGAAATAATACATGCAGTTAGTGTTAGATTATTTTTATGATAAAATTTTAGGTCATTAGTAGTAGTTTTCTTAAGAAACAGCTGTTGGCGGTACTCTTCGCGACGAAGGGTGCCGCTTTGTTTTTGTGTATCCATTGTCAAAAACCACAGACAAAAGTCAATAATTATAGCCACATTGTGGCGTTTTATACTTAATTTTGCAACAAAAACAATATGAATGCTATGATTAGAACAGCAGCCATGCTGGCGGTGGGGCTGATGGCGTGTGCGTCGGCCTATGCGGCAGGCGACGGACACTGCACGACCGAAAAACTCGACAGGGGGCTTGTGGCCTTGCCTGCAAGCGGCAAGGGAGTGTTTCTCAGTTGGAGACTGTTGGGCAGCGACGACCCGACGACGACGTTTATGGTTGTAAGGGACGGGACGGTTGTGGCATGCGACTTGCAACTGACCAACTTTACCGACACCGGCGGGACAACGACAAGCCGCTACCGCATAGTAACACGCCAACGTGGACGCGAAGAGGCAACGGAAGAGACAACGCCATGGGGCGACATCTACTACCGCTTGCCGCTCAACCGCCCCGACGGCGGGACCACTCCCGACGGCAACGCCTACCACTACACGCCCAACGACTGCAGTGTGGGCGACGTTGACGGCGACGGAAGGTATGAACTGATAGTTAAGTGGGAACCGTCGAATGCACACGACAATTCCCACGACGGATATACGGGCAACGTAATGTTCGACTGCTACAGACTGGACGGACAACAACTGTGGCGCATCGACCTCGGAAGCAACATCCGCGCCGGGGCACACTACACGCAGTTTCTCGTTTATGACTTCGACGGCGACGGCAAGGCCGAAATGATATGCAAGACGGCTCCAGGCTCAACCGACGGCAGGCACCGATTCGTAACCGAAGCCGCTACCGACAACGATATTCGCAATGCCGACAACAACGCCGACCACCGCAACGCCAAAGGCCGCATACTGACCGGCGAGGAGCTGCTGACGGTGTTCAGCGGACTGACGGGCGAGGCCCTGCACACGGTGTGGTATAACCCGAATCGTGCATACGGCGTCGGGGGACGAGCCGAATATGCCGGATGGGGCGACAAGGCTACACTGGGCAACAGAGGCGAGCGATACCTTGCCTGCGTGGCCTGCCTCGACGGACTTGACAAGCGGCCAAGCGCCGTCATGTGCCGTGGCTATTACACCAGGTCGTATCTTTGGGCTGTAGATTTCGACGGCAAGAGCCTGCGGACAAAATGGCTTCACGCTTCACTTTCCGACAGCCATTGGCAGCTGACCGACGGCGACGGTAATGTGACGAAAGAGGCCAAGGGGCTGAAGGCCACGGCATACGCCCAAGGGGCGCACAGCATTGCCGTGGCCGACGTTGACGGCGACGGCTGCGACGAGATAACCTATGGCTCGGCGGCAATAGACCACGACGGCTCGCTGCTCTACTCCACAGGCCTTGGACACGGCGATGCACAACATCTTGGCGACCTTGTGCCCAACCGCCCTGGACTGGAATACTTTATGGTGCACGAGGCCTATCCCTACGGTGCCGACCTGCGCGATGCCCGCACGGGCGAGATACTATGGAGCGAAACTGCCAGCGAGGACACGGGAAGGGGAATGGCAGCCGACATCGATGCCGCCCATGAAGGATGCGAGATGTGGCACATAGGCAGAAAGGCCGTACTCGACAACAACGGAAACACCATTGCCGAAGCCATGCCGCCCATGAACTTCCGAATATATTGGGACGGCGACCTGCAGGACGAGCTGCTCGGCAATCTTCCCACTCGCCCTCATTTCCCTCCTTGCCTCTACAAATGGAACGGAACGGACGTGGAGCCATTGCCCCTCGGCAACGGAAAAATGCTGTACGAGACGGGACATTCGGCAAGTTGCAACTGGACAAAGGCCACGCCCAACCTTCAGGCCGACATCATGGGCGACTGGCGCGAAGAGTTGATATTCTGGGACTCTACCGACTCCTCCCACCTCAACATCTTCACGACAAACACACCAACAGAACACTGTATGCCTACACTGATGCACGACCATGTATATCGCATGGGCGTGGCATGGCAGAACGCCGCCTACAACCAGCCGCCGCATCTCGGACGAAGCATGAAAGAGTGAGCAATACCTTTGGTGGAACAGCTATATAGGATAATTACGCCAACGGGTTGTAAATGTATTAGCATAGCGGTTATAATAATGTGTAAACAGGTGCAGTAAGGTTATATAAACAAGGCTTTGATTCTATGTTCCGCAATGGTGAACGTATATTCCGCAGTGGTGAACGTACATTTCGCAATGGTGAACGTACATTCCGCATTGCGGAACATAGAACGGACACCTACTTAGGCATATATTGAATTGCCTATTATGCAAACTTCATAACCGTTGTTCTCATACATTTACAACTATTTAACTATCCTTAATTGCATACCCCTACGATTGCTCTTATAATTCCCAAATCCTCTATTTTTCATACTATAATTCCCTATTTTCCTTTCTATATTTTTTCATTTTCTTCTATCACTTCTATCATTTTTATGCTAATACACTTGTTATTAAGATGTTAGCTGGTGATAGAAGGGGTGATATTAGTGATAGTAGAAATGTTTTTTAACTATATTTTCGCTCAAAAACGCCTTATTTTAACATAATTTCTGCACGATGTGAACTCGATGGGTATCGAAATAGCACTATCTTCGTGACATTGCAACACTATTCTTAGGCTCACTAGTAAAACCCTGTGTTTAACCGAATATCATTGATAACCTGTAGAGGAAGAAGTCAACATCGCATACGCCTCTTAGCTGAGCTCTGAATTGCTTGATCTTTGAGTTGAGAGATTCCGCTGATGCATTGGTTGC
>JAQXRI010000106.1 GCA_029218445.1 Prevotellaceae bacterium
GGCAATAGTGAACGAGGACAAGAAGGGTGCCGTGGAGCTGGGATTGAGCACGGCTACGGCATTGGTGGCGAACTATGCGTTGGAGGCTGCGATAAAGAAGGACAGGCCCGACGGCACAGGCAGCCATGCCTTCCCCAGCACACACACGCTGCTGGCGTTCAACGGCTCGACGTTCATGATGAAGAGGTACGGGTGGAAATGGGGCGTGCCGGCATACGCAGTGTCGGCATACGTGGCATGGGGCAGGACCCATGCCGACAAGCATGACTGGTGGGACGTGCTCGGCGGAGCAGCATTGGGAGCCGGAGCGGCATTGATATACACCCATAAGTTCAGCAAGGCCACAGACGTGACGATAGCACCAGTAGTACTGGATGGAGAGGCGAAGGGATTGATGGCCAGAATAGTGTTTTGATTCATACTTTTAATATGAAAGTCGTAAGGATTGACGAAGAGATACAGCAGGTGGTGAACGGACTGTTGGAATTACCTCATCATGTGCTGCTACGGCAACTGACATATTGGTCATCGGATATTGACGATGGCGAATATGGCATTGACGCAGAACGGAAAAATGAGGAATGGCGTGAGATAACGGATTGCTATGCTACGGCGAAAACAGAACAGCAGAGGTATATGTATGCCGGGTGCATGGCTCTGAAAATGGGTAGCATGTTGCAGGACATCAAGCAGCAGGATCCCAACTCGTTTCAAGACGCGTTGCATGAGGTGATGTCGCGGAAGGACAAACGCATTATGATTCTATATCCTACGATGCGTAAAGAGATAGACCACGTATGGCAGGAACCTGAGACATGGGAGGAGGGAAGAATGGCAGGATTGTCATATACTCTCTTGGTAAGAACATTCATGCAACAATATGAAGTGGGCGGTATGAAAGAGGTGGCTGGCAATGTGCTATACTTGCTGGAGCGCATCGGCAAACTGTGGTTCCACAAGCCACGACTCTTTGACCCAAGCACTGACTGGCGAATATCTTCTTACGAAATGCTGCTGGAGGTGTCGTGCTATATCCTGGACAGAATCATACACGACAAGCGCACGAAGACATCGTTGGTGGAGGAAATTCCCTGGCATCTGCGTACCATCAACATGATATACAGAAGACCCTTTCAGTCGTTCAATACCAGTTTCGATGAATTCCTCTGTTGGGGAATCCGACCAGAGGTCTTTATCGGAGGGTATCACTATTTTATGGACGATTAGAGAATACTCTCTAAACTTTAAGCTATCAATGCTGAGAGATTATCAAATTGATATTTGCTCACGAGTAAGCGAGGCTTTTGATAAGCATCGCAGCGTAATGGTGCAAATGCCCACAGGAACCGGTAAGACCGTGGTGCTCGCCGAGCTGGTCAGTCAATTGAAAATCGAGAATGTCTTGATTGTTGCCCATCGCCGTGAGCTGATTGAACAAATCAAGGCGACCATCAAAAGACTGAATATGGATAACCGTAACATCACGGTCGAATCCATTCAGACCATATCCCGCCGCATTGGAAATCCCCCCAGTGGGGGGTGGGGGGGGCGTTTCTCTCTCGTCATTATCGACGAAGCCCACCATGCTCTCGCCAAGACTTACAAGATGATGTGGGAGGCATGGTCAGACGCCAAGTTCTTGGGACTTACCGCCACCCCTTGCCGACTGAACGGCAAAGGCTTCACCGACCTCTTCGAAGTGTTGCTCTCTTCGCTCACCGTGCCTGAATTTATCAAGAAAGGGGTATTGGCACCGTTCGACTATGTCACTATCAACGAAGGCAGCAGCCAACAACAGCTGATTGACTCGCTGACGAAACGAGGTGCCGATGGCGACTATCAGGTGAAGGAAATGGATGCCGTGCTCAACAAGCGTCCCTCTATCGAGCAACTATACAACTGCTACACGCAATTTGCCAAAAAGAAAAAGGGCATCGTATATGCCGTGAGCATCGAACATGCACGCAGCATTGCGGAATACTACGAAAGCAAGGGCATAAAGGCAGTAGCCATCAGTGCCAAGACCCCAGCAAAAGAAAGGGAAAAGGTGATAGAGGCATTTAAAGGAAAAAAGATTAGAGTTCTTGTCAATGTCGATATTTTCTCAGAGGGCTTTGACTGCCCCGACGTAGAGTTCATACAGTTGGCGCGTCCTACCCTTTCGTTGGCGAAATACCTCCAGATGGTGGGTCGTGGACTGCGCCCGCACAAGAAGAAGGAATGCTGCGTGATTCTCGACAACGTGGGACTTGTACGACTCTTCGGACTACCGACCCGATGCTGGGACTGGGAGGCTTCTTTCAAAGGAAAGCCAATTAAAAAAATAAAGGATGAAAGAATTAAAGGATTAAAGGTTAAGGATGAACGATTATGGATTAGAGATAATCAGTCACCATTAATCAATAACCCGGAAATCAATAGTTTTTCTTTGGTCGTCGCTCACGAGCAGTTGGAGCAACTGATTAAGGATGCCAAGTTGGAGGAGTGGAACAGCAGGCAGGGTATAGAAGAGGAGGAAGCTAAGGCATTCCAAAGTGAGAACGGCAAGTTATGGGGACTGCGGCGAGGTGGAATGATAATGGTAGAGCCAACATATCTGAGGGTGTTCAACATCAAGGACGGACTGGCCGCCGTGCGTTTGCAAGACACCAAGTTGGCGGTGGTGGATATGTCGGGCAATATAATCAGAGGTCTCGGCAAGGGCAGTTCTGCACACCTTTGCGGCAAGGACTTCGTGGAAGTCGAGAGAAATAATGATTATGACTATATCGACCTGCTGAGTGGAAAACCATACTACCACCTTCCGACTTTGGTTACGAGAGGGGAACTGCAGCTGATTAAGGTGGCAATCGACGGATGGCTGTTGCGTCTGAAGGACCCATTCGATTATGGTAGTCTCAATTATGATTTGTGCAGTAGAACAATAAATGAATATGAATATTTCTATATGTTGTTCCTGTCAAATGACAGGGGCAATATGGACGGTTATGCGGTGAATACCAAAATGCTGATAGTGTTCAAAGGCGACAACGAAAGGGCATACTGGCTCTACGATGTACATGAGGACGGCAGTCTCGACGTAATCGACCGTCAGGGCAATGCCTACCATGTCATGCCCGACGGAAAGAGAGAAAAGCTGAACCGCTGCGACATTCTGGAGCGAAGCATGTCTATACTGAAAGAGATAGCTATCCAATACAGGAAAGAAGGTGGAGCCCCCGATAACCAATACGAAATGCATCGCTTCCGCAACAGGATACTCGCTGACCGCCTCGACGAGAAACGGAAAGTGCTAAGTGTCAAGAATTACCTATAGGTATCGGTCTTTGGTACCGCAATAACGGTCTATTGATACCGAACAACATTTCTCAAATCTCCAAGCAAAGTCCACGAAAAGCAAGGGCAGGCAGATATCAAACACTGAGACGTTTGGAAAGAAAAGTCCCTGTAAGTCAAAACTTACAGGGACTTCTTTTAGAGGGTGCCCGGTGGGACTCGAACCCACGACATTCAGAACCACAATCTGACGCTCTAACCAACTGAACTACGGGCACCGTGTTCACGCCATCTTTTCGTTAGCGGGTGCAAAGGTACGCAATTTATTTGAGTTGACCAAATAAAATGCGTACTTTTTCACTTTTTTTTAGTTTTTAGGCTGTGCAGCAGGCTTTGCAGGTGCTTCCTGTGCGGCAGGAGCTGCATTTTCCTTTGCAGGTGCGGCTGCTTCCTTTGCTGGAGCGGCAGCGTCTTTTGTCTGGCTGGCTCCGAAACCTGGCAGGTTGTTAGGGTTGGCGGTTGGGTTTTCAACGTTCTCCATAACCGAGCTGTCGCCGGCTGCCTGTGGAGCTACGTATGCGCAGGCTACGCTGATGACAACCATGGCGATGGCAAGTCCCCAAGTTGCCTTCTCGATGAAGTCGGTGGTCTTGCGTACGCCGCCAATCTGATTGTAGGAAGCGAAGCTCGATGAGAGGCCGCCACCCTTTGACTCTTGAATCAGCACGATGCCAATCATGAGCAGTGCTGCAATGATGATAAGAATTACTAATAATGTGTACATTTTTTATATTATTTTTTATTGTTATTCAATATTAATTTCTGCAAGAAACGTATTTGGTCTGCAAAGTAAGCATTTTTTTTTGGATAAATCAAACTTAATCGCTGAATTATTTCCAAAGCTTTGGAATATCTGCCCTGTTTGATGTAAATTCGGGCCAAAGTCTCGGTGAAAAAGCCGTCGTCGGGCTGTTTACCGCCTGTTTCGCCCTCATTGGCATCAAGTTGTGGCGTGAACTCTACTGTGTCGCTAAGTACTATTTTCCCCTTGTCGTTTTCTATGAAATTATCAATCAAACTATGCCCCTTGAGCTGTGGCTTTTCGGGTTGCTCCGTAGGGTGGGGTTCGGCATCGTCAAGCTCCATAAGGTAGGCCACATAGTCGATGGTAGCATCTGCTGGTGTGGGACGTCGATGTCGTTTTTCGGCAGGTGCCGTATCGACGGGAATGTTGTCGAGGAAGTTGTCGATGAGTGATATCGTTCTGCTTTCAGCTTCCTGTTTTTCCTTTTCTTTTGGTTGCTTTTCCTGCTTTTGAGTCTGTTTGGCCGTATTTCGCAGTCCGTAGTGTGCTGCCTCTACCAGTCGGAACAGGACCTTGCGGTCGGAAATATAGGCTGCGGCACGACGCAGTTCTTCGTCGAACGACGGGTCGTGGAGGATGAACAGATTCTGTAGCATCAGAAGGCGTACCGTCTGGAAATATGGATATAGAGCCAATGCCGACCGCAACTCGTATAGTGTGTCACGGTCCATCGTTTCAGGATGTTTTATCAGCTCCGTTAAGTTCATGCCTTTCTTATTATTATATATATGTGTCGTGGCCTCTTTACCAGTTGGCCACTGTGGCGTTGAATATTTGTTCGGTGATTTCCTTCACCATTTGTGTCACGAGTTCTTCCTGTACGGCGTTTAGCGACTGTGTGTTCTCGTATGTTGCCGTAGCTGTGAACTTTTGTTCGAAGTCCTCGTTGTGGTTTACGTTGTTTGTGAATCTGACGTTGACGGTCATTGAAAGTTCGGTTTGTGAAGAATATCCTTCGCTCGACACCGACTTGTTTCGCTGGTCGTATCGTGTTATCTCACCTTCTATCTTGAGGTCGCCATTGCGTTTTACCTGAATGAGTCGGGTGTGATTGGCAAACTGGTCTTTCAGCTGATTGTTGAATATGCTGGCCATAGGACCCCATACGTAGCTTGAGCGTATTGGGAAGTCGGCTATTTGTATGGTCTTTGTCTTCGAATAGTCGATGCTTGCGCCATTGAACTTATACGATACTTGGCAGCTTGTGAACGTGGTGAGCATGAACAGTGCGGCGAGAACGGCAATGCCAAAGTGGCGCAGCCATCGGTAGAGGGTGCGGTCGGAAATGCCAAGTTCTTCGGCTGCCTTCTTGCGGTTGCCGCCGTTGCGTTCAAGTGCAAGTTCAAGATATTGTTTACTCATGCTTTCGATGTTGAGACTTTTTTTTGTGTCGTTGGTTGTCAGAGCGTCATGTTGAGGCTCTACATATTCCTCCGCCACGGCAAATTCGGCTTCTGTCTTGTCGCCGCTGTATATTACAGGCTTGCTTTGCCTGTTTGTGTCTTGTGCAGGCATTGCCGGCAGCTCTTTTCCATGTCTGCTGATGTCGTCAGACATGTTGAGTTTCTTTTTCAACATGTCCACCTCTCTACGGAGTTCGTTTACGTTTGTCCTCAGGTCAAATAGTATTTTGTAGAGGATTTCGCGCTCGCTTTCAAAGCTGTGGTCTTTTTCTCCGTTTGCAGCTCCAATGGTAACGAGTTGTGTGCTTATGGGATCCTGAGGTATGAACTGTTTGAGCTGTTCGGCGTTGATTTCGCGTGTAGGGCTAAGTATTGAAATCTGCTCGGTAAGGTTTTTCAGTTGCCTTACGTTGCCGGGCCATTTGTATCTCTTGAGCACTTCTTTTGCTTCATCGTCAAGCACCACCCGCTCCATCTTGTATTTCTCCGCCATCTGCATTGCAAACAGGCGGAACAGCAGTACTATGTCGTCGCCCCTGTCGCGAAGTGGGGGCATGTTGATGGGAATGGAGTTGAGGCGATAGAAGAGGTCTTCGCGGAATCGTCCTTCGCTTACCGCCTTTGCCATGTTGACGTTGGTGGCTGCTACGATTCTCACGTTGGTCTTCTTCACTTCCGTTGCTCCTACAGAGATGTACTCTCCCGTTTCAAGCACTCTAAGGAGTCGTGCCTGTGTGGCCAATGGCAGCTCGCCCACTTCGTCGAGGAACAGTGTCCCTTTGTTGGCCGCACCGAAATATCCAGGACTGTCGCCGATGGCTCCCGTAAACGAACCCTTGACATGTCCGAACAACTCGCTGTCGATGGTGCCTTCAGGTATTGAACCGCAGTTGATGGCGAAATATTTCTCGCGGCGTCGTGGCGACTGTTCGTGTATTAGCCGTGGAATGATTTCCTTTCCTACGCCGCTTTCTCCAACTATGAGTACACTAAGGTCGGTCGGCGCCACTTGCAGAGCGACGTCGAGGGCACGATTCAACGCATCGCAGTTGCCCACGATATTGTATCGTTTTTTAATGTCTTGCAGTTCAGAAGCCTTCATTAGCGCACAAAATTACATATTATTTTTCAATTATCTCTTTTTTTCGGCAAGAAATGTAGAATTATAGGCTTTTTTTTGAGCCATTCGGTTCATTTTCTGTCAAGTTTGATGAGAAGTAGGCCTATGGCTGTCCATATCAGCTCACGGACTCTTACGATGAGAGCCACGAGAATGCCGGCATTTGCGGTGAGCGTAAGTCCCTTGGCCGACATCATGAATCCGCCTTCTCGTCCGCCAAGCTGAAGCGGCATGAAGAACAGCATGTTGGCTAGAAGCGACGTGAATGCAAGTATAAGTATGCACTGCAAATAGCTTGCCGACGGCATGATAACCAGGAGTATGAAGTATATCTCAAGTGCCGACACCACTCGGGATGCCAGTTCGAGAGCTACGGCTGCCACAAAGGCCCGGTGGTTTTGTCGATGCAGTGCGGCTATCTGCCTGTCGATGGTTGACAGCTGTTCTTTGTGATTCTCGAAGAAGCCTTGTGCCCATCGTTTTATCATGGGGAAGTGGCTCAACAGGTTCATGCAGCGCGTTGCAATGCCCTTCTTGTAGCCTTTAAGGAAGAACCAGATGGCCAGCAGGCAGAAGGCGGTGACGGCCGCGAGCATAATGCCCATGAAAACAGTCACGTGCTCGGTGGCCACATATAGCACAACAGAGAGGAGCCAGAACCAGAAATGCGAGAATATATGGGTCATGGCATAGAGAATGACCGACGACGAAGCCCTTTCGGTGCCTATGCGTGGTGCGAGTGACATGATGCGGTAAGGTTCGCCGCCCATCAGTCCCCCCGGTGTAGCATAGTTTAGGGCAAAGCCGCTGACGGTGATTTTGTACAACCACCAGAAGCCCACTGTTTTCGACTTGTCGTCGGGCTTTCCGTCCTCGTTGTTGTTGCGAATTATGACATACCATGCCGAGGTGTTGAACATATAAAGGAAAAACCATAAAGCAATGACGGCAAAGAACCAGTAGCCTGCACGCTGCAGCCCTTCAAGCACTTGCTGGAAGTCGAGCTGTGTCAGCATCAGGACAAGCACCATGATGCCGAAAACGAAGAATATGTTCTGATATTTCTTCTTCATTGCCTATATAGTCTTTATTTTTCTTCCTGTTGGTTGGTAGGCTTTGCCGGCTGCTCTTCGGCTTTTATGCCACCCTGACGACGCTGCTCGCGGTTAGTCTCTGGCGACTTGAACAGGTCTTTTGGCCGTGGCTGTGCAAACCTGACCTTTTCGCCTTCGTCGCGCTTTTCGTGGAACAGCTTTGGCAGTGGATTCTCGTAAGGCTCCTCGTAGGTTTTGCGGTTGCGATAAATGTCGATGGCGGTGAATATGGCATGGCGGAACGACGTGGGGTTGGCCTTGTCGTGTCCGGCAATGTCGTATGCTGTGCCGTGGTCGGGCGAGGTACGTATGATGGGCAGGCCTGCTGTGTAGTTGACGCCTTCTTCCACGGCCAGTGTCTTGAAAGGAGCGAGTCCTTGGTCGTGGTACATGGCCAGCACGGCGTCGAAGTTGATGAAGGCTCCACTGCCGAAGAATCCGTCGGCCGGGAATGGGCCGAACGCCTGTATGCCGGCTTCCTCCAGTTCGTTGATGGCCGGAATGATAGTGTTTTGCTCTTCGTCGCCTATCACGCCGTTGTCGCCGGCGTGCGGATTAAGTGCCAGCACTGCTATTCTGGGGCACGATATGCGGAAGTCGCGTCGGAGGCTGTCGTGCAATATCTTGGCCTTGTTGACTATGGACTCTTTGGTTATGGCCTGTGCCACATCCTTTATTGGCAGATGAGTTGTTACGAGAGCCACGCGCAGCGAGCCGTTCATCAGAATCATCAGGGCTTCCTTTCCTTCGCCCACGCAGTCTTCGATATATTCAGTGTGGCCATGAAACTTGAACATGTCGCTCTGAATGTTGTTCTTGTTGATGGGAGCGGTAACAAGTACGTCGTAAAGTTCTGAGCGATAGTCGGTCATGGCTTTGTCAAGTGCCTTTAATGCCGCTTCGCCGGCTTCTTTCGACGAGGCTCCCATTTCTATTTTCACTTCGTCGTCGAATGTGGCCAAGAGGTTCAGCCTTCCTGGTTTTGCTTCCTCGGCCTTGTCGATAATGCTGAAATTGGTGGGCAGCCCCAGCATCTTCTTGTGGTAGGCAGCCACCTTTGGTGAACCGTAAACGATAGGGATGCACAGTTCAAACATCTCAGGGTCGGCAAATGTCTTGAGTATCACCTCATATCCAATGCCGTTGGTATCTCCGTGCGTTATTGCAACGCGTATCAATTTGTCTTCCATTGTTCAGTTGCGTTTGTATGTGATTATTATCTTAGTTTTATTGTATATAATATTGATTCGAGTCGTTTCATCGCCCTTGCCTTTGACGTTGCCGGAGCGTATATGAATGCTTCAGCCGTGACGGTGCGGTTGCGGGTGCTGTCGATTATGGTCCTGCTTACAAACGGCCCTCCCATGGCATCGCCCTTCATTTGCCACAATCCTCTCATCGTCATGCTGTTGCCGTCGTGGCTGAACAGCAGCCCGGTGCGCCTTTCGGTGGCCATGTACATTCCGTCGTGTTCGCCTTTTATGTTTGCCGCCATCACGCTGTCGCGGATGTCGGCCAGGCTCTTTGCATCGGTGCGGATGCCTTTGGTGGCATATATGCAGAGGTTTCTCATTATCTTCTGTCCGTCGTCTGAAATCCATACGAAGCTTTCGCCTGTCTTCCACATGGTCATGTCGGCCGGTATGGTTATCTGGCAGCCTAATGTTTCGTCTATTGTCTTCATAAGAGCTGCGTTATGGCTTTTGGCGTCGTGGCTGATGGCCATTTTCATCTCGTGGTTGTCAATGAGCCGTTGCAGTGTCTTGGCCACCTTTTGACTGTCGGTCCTTAGGGCTTCCGCCGAGGGCGTGGCCACTACAATCATCAGTTGCCCTTTGGCAAACGGGTTCTTCTCGTATTTTATCTTAGTGTCTTGTTGCGACTTTTTGACTACTACTATTGTTCTGAAGTAGCGGGTTGCGTCGTTAATGCCGTCGATTACTCTTGTCTTGAATGGAGTTTCCTGTTGTGGCAGTGCCTTCATTGGCTCGCTGAACATTCCTGCAGCCATTCTTTCCAACTCTTTGTCGTCGGCCGTCAAGGCCACGTCGTAAGGTTCACCAATGCATTGCGGCTTGCCCAGTCGGCTGTCGCCTGAACAAGCGCAGAGCGTTGCCATGGCTATTCCGGCTACAAGTTCATACAGTATCGTCTCAACTTTCATTGTTCAGTACGTCAGTCGCCCCACCACGTCCTTCACCCATCTTCTTTGCCGTTGTAAGAAGTCCGCATGCTGCGAAAATGTCCTGGCCACGGCTGGCTCTGATGGTTGTGAACACTCCATGTGCCGTGAGATAGTCGCGGAACGACTCCATCCTGCTCATGTCAGACCCTTTGAGGTCAACATCCGGAATAGTGTGGAAGCGAATCAGGTTTACTCTGCATTCAAGTCCTGCCGTGAGCCTCACTATTTCGCGGGCGTGGACCATTGAGTCGTTCACGCCGTCGAACATGGTGTATTCAAACGACGCACGGCGCTGGTGAGAGAAGTCATACTGCTTTAGCAGTGCCACTATGTCGGTTATCGACATTTGCCTTTCTGCGGGCATGAGTTTCTGCCGTTGTTCTGGCAGTGGCGTGTGCATGCTAATGGCAATGTGGCATTCGCTCTCGTCGAGAAAACGCTTCAGCTTGTTCTTTATGCCCACACTGCTTACTGTGATTCGCTTCGGGCTCCATTGGAATCCGTAGTCGGCTGTAAGTATTTCAGTGGCTCTCAGTACATTGTCGAGGTTGTCCATTGGCTCGCCTTGTCCCATGAAGACGATGTTGGTGAGCTTGTCCTTTTCGGGCAGTGCACATATTTGGTTGAGAATGTCGGCAGTGGTGAGGTTGCCTTCAAACCCCTGCTTGCCTGTTTGGCAGAAGAGGCAGTTCATCTTGCATCCTACCTGCGACGACACACACAGTGTAGCCCTGTCGTGGTCGGGTATATATACAGTTTCGACAAACTTGCCGTTTTCGGTTGGAAACAGGTATTTTATTGTTCCGTCCTTCGACTTTTGGCAGTCGATAGGAGCCATCGTCCCCACCGAATACCGCTCACTCAAGCGGGCGCGACCCGCCTTTGAGATATTGGTCATCTCGTCGATGCTTGTCGCGCCTGCCTGATAAAGCCATTTGGCCATCTGTGAAGCTGTGAACTTGGGTAGGCCCAATTCGGCTGCAACGTCCTTCAGCTGGTTGGCCGTCATGCCTATGAGCCTTTCCTTTTTATCGTTATTGTCCATCTTTCGCGTTTTAATTTGCAAAATTAATATATAATGTGGACAATACAAAATAAAAAGCGATTATTTATGTTTTTTTTGTTTGCTGTGGCCTATTGTTATTATTTTTTGTCCGCATTGACCTCAGTGGAGTCGTTGAAGAGGCCGTTGTTGGTGTGTGCCTTAGAGAAATCGGTCCAGTTGGCCACTTTCGACAGGCTGAAGGCTCCGAGGTCGGTGCGTCCGTCAGGACTTTCAAAATATCCACGGAAGCGCTGCGTGCTGCCGGTGTTGTAGAGGTCGTAGTCGCGAATCACCACGTCGTAGCCGTCGTGGAAGTACATGTAGATGCGTCCGTTGCGTACTTTCCAATCAAAATTCACGTCGCTTACGAGCCGTCGGCCTTGCCAGTCGCGCTCCCTTCCCCAGCCACCGCGTGAGAAGTCGCCGTCCTGAACAAACTGTATTTCTGTTTCCCACACGTCTTGCGTTATGTTGCCATATCGGTCTTTGTAGTAGTTGCCCGTTATGGTTCCCGACCAAATTCCGTCGAGGTCCCATGCCGTTTCGGTGTCGTCGTCGCAGCTTGTCATTGTCATAATGGTGAACAGTGCCATCACCATCAAGCCTAATTTGTTAAATGTCTTTTTCATAATGTTATGTTTTAATATTTTTGTTATTTGACTGCAAAATTAGCTGAAAAACTTCATTTCGCATTGAGAAATGCCCTACAAAGGGGTAGGGATTTTCCTATTCTGTCGTTTTCTTGCCAAAGTTGGGGTCAATTTTCAGCAGTGCGGCAACGACATAAGTCATAGAGCATGCCAACATCACGATGATGAAGAACGTCTGATAGCCCACGGCTTCCTGCAGCGCACCGGCTATGAGTCCTGGAAGCATCATCGACAGTGCCATGAAAGCTGTGCAGATGGCATAGTGGCTCGTCTTGTGCTCGCCTTGGCTGTAGTAAATAAGGTAGAGCATGTAGGCGGTGAAGCCGAAGCCGTAGCCAAACTGTTCTATGAATATGCCGACGCTGATGATAAACAGGTTGGAGGGCATGGCATAGCTGAGATAAACATAAACGATGTCGGGCAGCGTGATGGCCATTACCATTGGCCAGAGCCAACGTTTCAGTCCGTGTCGGCTGGCTGCGATGCCACCGAGAATGCCGCCAAGCGTCAGACCTATAATGCCCACAGTGCCTTGGGCCAAGCCGTATTCGGAGTCAGACAGGCCAAGGCCGCCGTTGTACTGGTGGTCAACGAGAAACAGTGCCGACACCTTTGCAAGCAGTCCTTCAGGCATTCGGTAGAAGAGCATGAAACAGATGCCCACAACGACTTGTGGCTTGTCGAAAAACGTGCGGACGGTGCGTCCCAGTTCTCTTATCAGCTCCTTCGCTCCCAATTTGCCGTGGTCGTCGTCTTCCTTCGGTCGAGGCAAAGCCCAACTGTGATACAGCCAAAGGGCAATGAAAAGTCCTGCAGCGAGATAGAACATGAGGCTCCACGAATATCTCACGTTGCGCGTCATCACGGCAATGTTGCCGGCCAGGGCCACCAGTACGCCCTGCCCGAAAATAGTGGCTATGCGGTATAATGTAGAGCGGATGCCTACAAACCAAGCCTGCTGATGGTGGTTCAGCCCCATCATGTAGAATCCGTCGGCGGCTATGTCGTGTGTGGCGCTTGAGAAGGCCATCAGCCAAAAGAAGCACAGCGTGCCCTGCAGCCACCACGACGTGGGTATGGTGAACGCCACTCCACCGAGGGCGGCTCCTATGAGCAGTTGCATGCTTATCACCCACCAGCGTTTCGACTTTATGATGTCGATGAACGGGCTCCAGAATGGCTTTATTACCCATGGCAGGTAGAGCCATGACGTGTAGAGAGTTATGTCGGTGTTTGACATTCCCATTCGCTTGTACATTATCAGCGAAATGGTCATGACGGTTACGTATGGTATGCCTTCGGCAAAATACAGTGAGGGCACCCATGCCCATGGACTTCTTCTTGACATTGTCGTTGTTGTTTAAGGAACAGTGCAGGCGAAAGGCCCGCACTTTCCGATTCTAATCATAAAGTTTTTTTATCTCCGCACCTCTGTAGTAGTGCAGCAGGATATTGTCGTAGCTGTGGCCTTCGTTGCTCATCATTGCCGCTCCTATCTGGCACATTCCCACGCCGTGGCCCCATCCGGCACCCGTAAGCATGAAGCGTTGTGGAATGTCGTCGGCCTCCATGCCTTCGCGGTCAACCACAAACGCGCTGCTGTAGAGGTGTGTCTTGCTCAGTGTGCGGCGTATTTCGAGTTCCTTGCCTATGGTGAGGGTCTTCTTTGTGCCGACTATCTTGAGTCGGCAGATGCGTCCGCTCTTTCCGCGCTCTACGGGTATGAGGTCGATTATTTGTCCGAAGTCGTCTTTCGTCTTCTCGTTAATCAGCGCCGACAGTTCTTCCTGTGTGTATTCCACATGCCAGCGGAAGAAATCGGGAGTTTCCTGGTCGTAGTCGTTCAGCACTTGCGCCAGTACTTTTTTGTCGGTGGTGTTGCAATATGACGCTGGCGATGTCCTTATCCACTGTTCGGCCAAGGCCTCGTCGCTCAGGTCGGGCAGGTTGCCCGCACCGTCGCGCACGGCGGTAAGATATGGCTTCGACTTGTTTTCCCAGCAGTACTGGAATTCTTCCGTCACGCCTCCGCAGCACTTGCTGAATCGTGCGTCGCAGATGTCGTCGCCGTATGTCAGCACTTGTCCGCGTGTGGCCCTTACGGCGTTGAGCACTTCCCGGCGTCCTTCTTCGGTTATGCCTTGGTAGCGTTGGCAGTGGTCGTCGGCGCACACGTCGAATATGGTGTGGTCTTCGCGGTCGTACCACCTTATTATCTCGTCGTCCTTTTTTATAAACGAGAAGAAGTTGTTTTGTCCGTCCTTCAGGTGCTGCCTCTTTTCCATTTGCGCCAGCAGCCAGCTGCGCGATATTACGGCGTGTGCCTTTAGCAGTTCGCTCGACGACGTCGATTTCATTTCGCTCGAAATGACGCTCGACAGATATTTTTCTACCGACAGTTGGTTGATGGCGGTAATCTTGTCGGCCTCGACCACGAGTCGCAGTGTGCCGTTGAACTTCTCTGTCTGTTTGCGTTGCCAGTGGAAGTCGAGCCCTATGGTGACGTCGTGAAGCGAGAACGAGGCGTCGTCGTCCTGAGGCGTAAAAGTAAGTTCGCGGTATTGGTTGCCACGCCACAGTATTCCTCCTTCCGAAAATTCCACTGTTTGCGGCCCCTCTATGCTTTCGCCCTTTGCGGTGTATGGCGAGTTGAGTTCGAAGCTGATTTTTTGTGCGCTGAGGATGCCCACTGTCACTTCGGGCTCTTCGTCGTATTGCTTCTGTTGTCGTGTGGCGAAAGTCTGGTTTTCAAGGCGTTGCCTTATTTTGCTTGCCTCGTCGTCGGCCAACGCCACTTCGCGCAGCATGGCCACGGTGTCTTCGGCTGTCAGTTTGCGGTAGTCTTCCTCTCGTGGAGTTATTATCATGCCCGACATGTCGAGAGCTCCCGGACTGACGAGGCATTTCTGTCTGCCTTCGGCGAAATAACAATCCGGGCGGTGTTTCGACCTTGGTATGACAATAGTGAGATATTCGTCTGACCTTCGCCATGCTATTATATTCATCATTGGCTCGCTGTCGCCGTCGTGCAGTGGTAGTACGTTGTAGAGTCTGTTGAACAGCTGCACTGACTTTTCCTTGCTCTGTGCGCGCACGAGCAGCGCAAAGCAGAAGTAGTCGCTCACCTGCCATATTCCTTCGTGCTCGTCGATGGTGAGCAGTGGCTGCAGGTTGCGGCTCAAGCGTTGCCAACTGCGCTGCAGGGGCAACATGCCTGTTGTGCCTGCTTGGAAGTGGGCGTGGTCGGGAGCCGAAGCGCCGCATTTAGGTCCGTTGTAGAACACCATCATGTCGGGATAGTCGGTGAGTATCTTCATCATTTCGCCGAAGTTGCCCTTTATGCGTTGCGGCTCATGCTTAATGGATGGTATGGTGAAGTGGGTTGGCAGGATGGGGTAGGGGTTTACCAGCAGTTCAAAACGCTCGTCGATGACTTTCTTGAACTGCTCTTCGGGTCTGTTGCATTCACACAGGAAGCAAGGCCTCTTTGCCAGTGCCTGCTTGTCGATATTGGCCCCGGTTGATGTCATGCGTGCCGGGTTGAACTGCAGCATGAGCGTCTGGTCTTCATATTGCAGTTCGCGTGTCTTTACGCCCTGCAGTTCGCGGTAGCGTTTCCTGGCGTCCTCCCATGTCTCAACCTGCCTGTTGAAGAATCTCATCAGCTTGCTGTCGGCCAGTATGTCTTGTTTGCCTTTTAGCATTTGCTGTCGTGCCGATATTTCCAGTGTGCGCAGCCTGTCTTTGTATAAGTTGTTGGCGTTCACTTTCTCTATGCTCAGTGCGGCGTCGCTGTTGCCGCCCCATCGGCGGCATAGGTAAAGCTCGTCGTAGATGCGTCCTATGCGGTAGCGCCGCGAGAATATCAGTCCCAGGGCATAGTCTTCGCCGTAGCTCGTGTTTGGAAATTGTATCTGTCGCAGCAGTGGCGTGAAGAATGCGCGTGGAGCTCCAAGTCCGTTTATGCGTAGGGCATTGTTCGGCCCGTTGTCGTCGGTCCATTCGTGGTGGTCTATGAGTCCTGGCGGCAGTGTGTTGAGGTTGAAGTCGCACATGCGGTATGAACCTATTATCATGGCGGCCTTCTGTTGCTTGAAGGCATCGACAATGCGCTGCAGGGTGTCGGGGCCGCTGTAAAGGTCGTCGCTGTCGAGCTGCACGGCAAAGCGTCCGCAACGGCTGTCGCAGATGGCCATGTTCCAGCAACCTCCAATGCCGAGGTCGAGGCGTTCGGGTATGATGTGTATGAGTGTCGATTGCGGCGTGTTGAGCGGCGAGTTGGCTATTATGTCTTCCACTATCTCGCCCGTTTTGTCGGTCGAATGGTTGTCCACCACTATCACGTTGAAATTAAAGCTGGTGTTTTGTCCCAGTGCGCTCTCCACGGCGTCGCGTATTGTCTTCTCGCGGTTCTTCACTGGTATCACCACCGTCGCTTCCACATCGAAGTCCTGCTCGTCGAGGTCGAGTGTGGTGTAGTAAGAAGTGTCTATCAGAGCGCCTATGGCGTCGAGATGTCGCGTCACGCATTGTTCCATCTCAATCTGCACGTCACGGTTTGCAGGGTTTACGTAGTCGAACTGCTTCGCCCCGCTTGCCCTCAGGTCGGTCTCCTCCTCAGTATATAGATATTCGTTCAGGTGGAATATGTCGCCTTCGCGGCTTAGGAACAGCCTAAGGTCGTAAAGTGCAGCATATTTCAGTGTGTCGGCCTCGCTGTGCTTGGCGTATTCGTGCAGCAGCGGAGTCTTTATGAGCAGCAGCGAGCCAAAGTCGAAGTCGTCTCTCACGCTGCCTTTTTGGTAGTCTATGACCGGGTGTTGTTTCAACTCTCCCGCCTCTAATGAATAGTGGTCGCTATATACCATGGCTGCGTTTGAGTCGCAAGCCACCCTCAGCATTCTTTCAAGTGCCGTCTGCCCTATGCTCAGTCGTGTGGGCTTTGTCAGCAGCAGCGCATATTCGGCTGTTGCCGTAGCGGCTATTTTCCTTATTGTGTCGGAGCTTGTCGGCCAGTCAACCTCCAGCAAGGCGCATCCCTCGGGAGCGTCGTAGGCATCTTCATCGGCATCGGCCGTCAGCAGGTAAATGTTTTGTATGGTGCGGCTGTTGCCCAGTCTTGCTATTTCTTCGTTAAGGTCGTCAAGACTGGCGCATGCCAAAAAACAGTCAATCTTTTGTCTCATTGTGCCAGACGTTTCTTCGTTTCTTCGTATTCGGTTTTCAGTCGGTTGACGATTGTTTCCACGTCGTCTATGGTCTTCACTGCCGAGGCTATTTGTCCTATCTCCACCTCACCTCCGTCGGTGTCACCCTCAAATATGCCTCGTTTTGATGCGGCCCTGCCAAGTATTTCCCGCAGTTCGTCGGCTTCGGCTCCACGTGCCTCAGCCTCTGCTATGAGTTCATACAGCTTGTTCTTCACCAATCGTGTGGGCGATATTTTCTTCAGACAGAGCATGGTGTCGCCTTCCTCAAGGTTTGTACACTGTGCCTTGAACTCGTCGGATGCCGAGCTTTCCTTTGCCAGTGCAAACAAAGTGCCTATCTGCACCCCTTCGGCTCCCAATGCTTCAGCTGCTACTATGGCTTGTCCTGAGCCAATGCCACCGGCTGCTATCAGTGGCAGGGTAGTGGCCTTCCTCACCTGTGGAATGAGCGCCATGGTCGTGGTCTCTTCGCGTCCGTTGTGTCCTCCTGCCTCGAATCCTTCGGCCACCACGGCATCCACGCCAGCCTCTTCACACTTGCGGGCAAACTTGCTGCTCGACACTACGTGAGCCACCTTTATGCCTGCCTCGTGCAGGCGTTGGGTGAATTTCTTTGGCGAGCCTGCCGACGTGAACACTACCTTCACGCCTTCTTCTATTATAATGTCCATCAGGCGGTCGATTTCGGGATACATCAGCGGAACGTTGATGCCCCAAGGCTTGTCGGTGGCCTGCTTCATTTTTTGTATGTGTTCTACGAGTGTTTCGGGGTGCATCGAGCCTGCCCCCAGCAGCCCCAGTCCTCCGGCATTGCTCACTGCCGAGGCCAGTCGCCATCCGCTGCACCACACCATTCCGCCTTGAATGATGGGCAGCTCAATGCCAAACAATTCGCATATTCTATTATTCTTCATAATTCCAGTCGTTTATTTGGGAGCAAAATTAATAAAAAAGAATGAAAGCGCAAAACAAATCGCCAAAAACTTTGTATTGGGTGCTGATAAAAGTAACATATTGCTTCAGTCATGTCGCTGAAAATACTTGTCGTGGATTTGTAGCTTCGTATATAAAATGGCCCGAACGGGTATAGATTGTTAAATAATCATATAATTTATACCTTTTGGGGTATAGTTTGTGTTTTGTTTATTATCTTTGTACCCGATAAGGTATAAAGAAAGCGATATTATGGACATGCAACTATCAATTTTCGTAAAGGAAATGCGCCGAGAGCATGGCTTGACGCAGGAGGACCTCGCCCAAAAAGCTGGTGTTGGACTGAGATTTGTGCGCGATTTGGAACAAGGAAAGCAGACTCTGAGGATGGACAAGATTAACCAGGTGCTTTTGCTGTTTGGCTGTGAAGTAGGTGCAGTGGTGAAGAATTGAAAAAAATATTTAGCTACTTTACAATAAACGATATGAAAAGAGCAAATGTATTTATTCACGACAAGTTGGCGGGAATACTGACCGAAGACGACAAGGGGTTCGGCTTCAAGTATCTCGACCAATATCTCGACACCGATGGTGCCGAGCCTGTAAGCCTCACGCTGCCATTGAGCCGTGAGGAATACCGCAACTCCGTACTTTTCCCTTTTTTTGACGGACTCATTCCCGAAGGATGGCTACTGAATATAGCCGAAAACAGTTGGAAAATCAATCAGCGTGACCGTATGTCGCTCCTGCTTGCATGCTGCAAAGACTGCATAGGAGCCGTAAGTGTCGTGCCTGCCGACTAAGAAAGAAATAATTATGTGCCAGAAATGTTTATATTGTTATAAAGAGCTGAAGGAAGGGCAGGTTGACTATCATCCAGCTTGTTCAAAAAAGCTGTTTGGCACCAAAGTGCCGCCTCGACTGCCATTTGTAAGAAGCCAAATAGGAGAGTTGGCCAAGCAGGTGGTCAGAAGTCAGACAACCCTTACCGGCGTTCAGGCAAAACTGTCGCTTGATGTTAATCGCGGCGGAAAGAACGAGCCCGACCGCTTCACCATAGTAGGGCTTTGGGGACGCTTTATTCTCAAGCCTCAGACAGACGCCTACCGCTGTCTGCCTGAGATAGAAGACCTTACGATGCATCTTGCCGAGGCCGCGAAGATAGCCGTCGTGCCGCATGGAATGATACGCTTTGCCGACGGCGAACTGTGCTATGTGACACGCCGCATCGACCGCACTCCCGACGGAGGAAAGATACCTATGGAAGACATGTGCCAACTGTCGGAACGGCTTACCGAATATAAATATAAAGGCTCGTATGAGCAGATAGCCAAGCATATCAGGAAGTATTCGTCGGTGCCACAACTCGACCTCGTGAATTTTTGGGAGGTAGTGGTCTTTTCTTGGATAACAGGCAACGCCGACATGCATCTAAAGAATTTCTCGCTTTACAACACGGGTCGCGGATATTCCCTCACTCCTGCGTATGACCTTTTGGCAACAACACTCGTCATGCCTGAAGACCCTGAGGAACTGGCCCTTATGCTGAATGGCAAAAAACGCAAACTGCGACGCGTTGACTTCGAGAAGTCGATGACCCTTTCCGGATTGAGCGATAAAGTGATAGAGAACATTGCCAAAAAGTTTCGCCGTTCCATTCCCAAATGGCTCGACTTAATCAACATCTCGTTTCTGCCTGCCGACATGAAACGCGCTTATAAGCATCTTATTCTGCAAAGGGTGATAATGCTGAGATGACCATTCCGCCGCATCGCTCTGTGACGTGTGGCAATGCCTGCGGCCCTACTGCTTGTTTCGCAGTAGGGTCGTCATTATTTTTGCCGCATTGTCGGGTGCTGACTCAGTGCCGAGCCGTTGTGCCACCTTGTCATAGCCTTTGAGCATGGCGGCACGGCGTTGGGTGTCGAAAAGTATCAGGTCGATTTCCTTTTTTACGTTTGCGGCGTTGAAGCCGTCGGCAACAAGTTCCGGCACCACCTCCTCGTCGGCAATAAGGTTGACTAATGAAACATATTTCACCTTCAGCAGGAAGCGGCGGAGCAAAGACATCAGCCTTGGCAGTGGAGTGGCGTAGCACACCACTTGCGGGACATTGAAAAGGGCTGTCTCGAGAGTTGCCGTACCGCTTGTGACAATTGCTGCGTCGGCATGCAGCAAAAGTTGGTAGGTCTTGTCGTAAACAACTTCTACGCTATGCCCGTCGATGAATTTGTTGTAGTATTCGTGCGGTATGCTCGGCGCTCCTGCCACTATCAGCCGGTAATTGTCGGTGAGATGCTGAGTGGCTTGCAGCATTACGGGCAGGTTGTCGGCTATCTCATGTTGCCGCGAGCCTGACAGAAGGGCTATTATCGGCTTGTCGCCTTTGTCGAACGAGCCATTGTATTCTTTGCGGAACCGTCGTATTTCGTCAGCTGTCGGGTTGCCTACATAGTGTATCGGATAGTTGTGCTTCTGCTCAAAAAATGGCACCTCAAAAGGCAGAATGGAGAACAACTCGTCAACGTCGCGCTTGATGTTCTTTATGCGGTATTCCTTCCATGCCCATATTTTGGGCGAGATATAGTAGAATACAGGTATCTTTGTCTTTGACTTTATGAATTTGGCAATCTTGAGGTTGAAACCAGGATAATCGACGAGTATGACCACGTCGGGCCGCCATTCCGCAATGTCTTGCTTGCACATCTCCATGTTCTTCAGAATGGCGGGAAGATGCAGCATCACCGGAATGAAACCCATGTAGGCCAAGTGGCGATAGTGGCGTACGGGTGCGCCGCCGACGGCTGCCATCATGTCGCCTCCGAAAAATCTGAACTCGGCTTCGTGGTCTTGCTCTTTCAGGCTTTTCATAAGGCACGACGCATGAAGGTCGCCGCTCGCCTCGCCAACAATTAGGTAGTATCTCATAGTTGCCAGCCTTTCATTTGTTCAATCATTTCGTATGCCGTTACGTCAATTGTCGTAGGCGTGATGGCAACGTAACCGTGGGTCAGAGCCCAGTTGTCGGTGTCTTCGGCTTCAGGCTCGTCGTTGGTGTATGAGCCTGTCATCCAATAATAGTCGTAACCACGGGGATGATGGCAGCGAACAACCTCATTTCCCCATGTTCCATGTGCCATTCGACATATCTTTATGCCCTTGAAGTCGCCTTCTACGACAGGAAAGTTGACGTTTAGGCAAACGCCCTTTGGCAGACCGTTGTCCAGCACTTGTTTTGTAATTGATTTTACTATTTTGGTGAGAGGCTCGAAGTTGGCGTCGTCGCTATGGTCGCATATTGAGAATGCCACCGATGGGATGTATTTCATGCAGCCTTCAAGCGTTACTCCCATGGTGCCTGAATAGTGGCTGTTTACCGATGCGTTGTCGCCATGGTTGATGCCTCCAATCACCATGTCGGGCTTGCGGCTGCACAGTTCGGCAAGCGCCATTTTCACGCAATCGACCGGTGTGCCGTTGCACGACCAAATGTCAACGCCTTCACATTGTCTTCTAAGTTTCAGCCTCAATGGCTCTGTGGCCGAGAAGGCGCATGAGTAGCCGCTGCGTGCCGATTCGGGTGCGCAAACGAGCAAGTGGCCAAACTCGCCAACCATGTCAATGAGCGAGGCCAATCCTTTTGAGTGATAGCCGTCGTCATTGGAAATTAATATTAAAGGTTTTTTATTTTCCATAAAAAATGTGATGTTTCGACTGCAAAAGTACGAAAAAAATGCTTTAAAGCCTCATTTTTTCATTAAAAATGTGTATCTTTGCACGATAAAACGTGTAACAAGGCCTTTTTTGTAAGGACAACACGAGAAATATGAAGTGAAAAATGGGAAAAATTATCGCATTAGCAAACCAAAAGGGTGGAGTAGGAAAGACAACCACCACCATCAATCTGGCAGCATCGTTGGCAACGTTGGAAAAAACGGTGCTCGTGGTTGATGCCGACCCGCAGGCCAACGCGTCGAGCGGCCTCGGTGTTGACATCAAACAGATAGACTGTTCGCTCTACGAGTGTATCATCGACCATGCCGACGTGCGCGACGCCGTCTATACCACCGACATTGAGGGGCTTGACATCATACCAAGTCACATCGACCTTGTGGGTGCTGAGATAGAGATGCTTAAGCTTGACAATCGCGAAAATGTGCTTAAGAATACACTAAAGCCAATACGCGACGACTACGACTACATTCTTATTGACTGCAGCCCGTCGTTGGGGTTGATTACCGTCAACTCGCTGACGGCGGCCGACTCGGTCATCATTCCTGTGCAGTGCGAGTATTTCGCTCTCGAAGGCATCAGCAAGCTGCTCAATACTATAAAGATAATCAAAAGCAAGCTCAACACAAAGTTGGAGATAGAGGGATTCCTGCTTACGATGTACGACTCGCGCCTTCGTCTGGCCAATCAGATATATGACGAGGTAAAGCGCCATTTCCAGGAATTGGTGTTCAAAACCGTCATACAGCGCAACGTCAAGCTCAGCGAGAGTCCAAGCCACGGCCTGCCCGTGATACTCTACGACGCCGACTCGACAGGCAGCAAAAACCACCTGTCGCTGGCCAAGGAAATAATAAACAAGAATAATTAGGAGTTGTTACAATGGCAGTACACAAAAGATATGACCGCAATGTCCTCGGACGAGGACTTGACGACATTGGCAATGGCCGAGGCCTCGATGCCCTCATCGACACTGGCGAGGTGAGGACGCAAGGGTCGTCGAACCTTAACGAAATAATGTTGTCGCAGATTGAGCCAAACCCCAACCAGCCACGACGCGAGTTTGACGAAGAGGCATTGCAGGAACTGGCCAACAGCATACGCGAAGTGGGCATCATACAACCCATTACGCTGAGGCAGAAGGAGGACGGCCGATACCAGATAATTGCAGGCGAACGACGCTGGAGGGCGTCGCAGTTGGCTGGCCTGCAGGCTATTCCGGCTTACATACGCACTGTGCAGGACGAGAATGTCATGGAAATGGCACTCGTGGAAAACATCCAGCGCGAAGACCTCAACGCCATAGAGATAGCGTTGGCATACGAGCATCTGGCCGAAACGACAGGCATGACGCAGGAGAAAATATCAGAGCGCGTGGGCAAGAGCCGTGCCGCAGTGACCAACTACATGCGACTGCTAAAACTGCCGGCACAAGTGCAGATGGCCTTGAAAAACAAGGAGATTGACATGGGACATGCCCGTGCGCTGCTCTCGCTCGACTCGCCAAGCGTACAGATCAAGCTGTTTAAGGAAATACAGAAAAACGGCTATTCAGTGCGCAAGGTTGAGGAAATGGTCAAGATGCTCAACAGTGGCGACGACGTGCAGACGGCTAAGAAAACCATAGCCTCGAAGGCACAGTTGCCCGAAGAGTTCAACATATTGAAAGACCGCCTGTCGTCGCTTTTCCAAACACCCGTTCAGATGACATGCTCGGCAAAGGGAAAAGGAAAAATCAGCATTCCATTCGCTAACGAAGAGGAACTGGAGCGCATCATGAATGCCATAGACAGCATACAAAACAGATGATGAAACTATCGTTGACAACCATAGATAAACTGCTTTACATTAGGCATTTGCTTGCCATAGTGGTGGTGGCCGTCCTTGCTGTGGCAAGGGCTGAGGCTCAACCGCAGGCCGTGGCCAAGCAGCCTGTTGTGCTGACGGAGACAACGGACAGCATGCGCCGGGAGCTTGGCATCAGCGACAAGACGGTGCAGAAGAAACTCGACGACATCAGCAAGGTGCCTCTGCTGGTAAACGACACGTCGTTCACCGCAAAGAAGCTGAAGCGCGACTGGGCGCATTGGTCGCCCGACCCGCAGCGCGCCTTGTGGCTCGCGCTGGTGATACCTGGCGGCGGACAGATATACAACAGGAAATACTGGAAGCTGCCTCTCGTATATGGCGGCATCATGGGCTGCCTTTATGCCATGAACTGGAACAACATGATGTATAAGGACTACTCGCAGGCCTATCTCGACATTATGGACTCCGACCCTACAACGCAGAGCTACAACAAGTTCCTGCATTTTGGCATGACCATCGACAGCTCTAACGAAGAGCGCTACAAGAAGATATTCAAAAGCCGAAAGGACAAGTTCCGCCGATGGCGCGACATGAGCTTCTTCTGTCTCATTGGCGTGTATGCCCTCTCGGTGATTGACGCATACGTCGATGCCGAACTGTCGCAGTTTGACATTTCCGACGACCTCTCGCTGAAAGTTGAGCCTACCATTATCAACAGCGGACGCTCAGGCAACATTCTCGACAACTCGTCGATAGGCGTCAACTTCGGCCTTCAGTTTTAACAACGTAAAAAAATAAAACCCCTAACAATATAATGAAGAAAAAGACAATTTTAATGACCGTCGCCCTCTTCTTTGCCTCTCACGGCGTGATGCAGGCACAGGTGGTGGAAGAGGACAAGGACGATGAAAACGAAATCACCGTGCTCGACCAGAACGGGGAAGAAGAAGTGATAGAATTCCCCGAAGCCATGGCATTCGAACTCGACAGCCTGCTCAACTTGTATATGTCGAAGACATATCTCTCGGAAGACAACGACTGCCGCATGAAGGACGTAAACCCCGTATTTGAGAAGGAAGTGTATATTGACCGACTGAAGAGAATACCGGCCACAATAGAACTTCCATACAACGAGGTGGTACAGAAATTCATCGACCGCTACAGCGGACGTCTGCGCCACTCCGTCAGCTATATGCTGGGGGCTTCAAACTTCTATATGCCAATATTTGAAGAGGCTCTCGAAACCTATGGATTGCCGCTCGAACTGAAGTATCTGCCTGTCATCGAGTCGGCGCTCAATCCAAAGGCCGTGTCGAGAGTGGGAGCTACAGGACTGTGGCAGTTTATGCTTGCCACCGGCAAACAGTATGGGCTGAATGTCAATTCGCTCGTTGACGAGCGGCGCGACCCCGTCAAGTCGTCGTATGCCGCCGCCCACTATCTGAGCGACCTCTACAAAGTGTTTGGCGACTGGAATCTTGTGATAGCGGCCTACAATTGCGGTCCCGACAACATCAACAAAGCCATCCACCGCTCGAAGGGAGCCAAGGACTATTGGCAGATTTATCCTTATCTTCCCAAGGAAACAAGAGGTTATGTGCCGGCTTTCATTGCGGCAAACTATATAATGAACTACTACTGCGACCACAACATCTGCCCAATGGTGACCCGTCTGCCTGCCAAGACCGACACGGTAATGGTGAGTAGAAACGTGCATCTGGAACAGGTGGCCGCCGTATGCAATGTTGACATTGAGCAGTTGCGCGCACTCAATCCGTCTTACCGACGCGACATAGTGCCTGGACTCACCGAGTTGTCGGCTTTGCGTCTGCCACAAACCGATGTAGGCCGATTCATCGACCGTGAGGATTCGGTTTACAACCATCGTGCCGACGAGTTGCTCAACCGCAGGGCTACGGTGGCCGTCAACGATGTGCAGCCCACCTACAGCTCGAAAAAGAAGAGCAGCAGGCGCAGCAGGTCGAGCAAAGGCTCACGCACTGTTACCATCAAACAAGGACAGACCCTGTCGGAAATAGCCAAGCGCAACGGTACGACAGTGGCCAAACTGAAGAAACTCAACGGTATAAAGGGAACGAACATACGTGCCGGAAAAAAACTCAGGGTACGGTGAAAACACCTTATTAATATATATATAGAGTTGACGAGTTACATTACAAGTTGCATTATCAAAAAAACAGTTTAGTTATGGACGACGAGCAGAAAAAAAGGGAAGAACTGGACGACAAGCTGATAATGGGCGCATTCCAGCATCTATTGGACTCCTATAGTGCCTCAAGGCATCGCCAAAAAATTGATATCATAACCAAGGCATTCAATTTTGCACGCCAAGCCCACAAGGGAGTGAGGCGACTCTCTGGCGAGCCATATATACTGCACCCCATAGCGGTGGCACAGATAGCTTGCGAAGAAGTGGGATTGGGCTCTACCAGCATTTGCGCAGCGTTGCTACACGATGTAGTGGAAGATACTGACTATACCACCGAAGACATCGAGAACATCTTTGGAGCTAAGATAGCGCAGATTGTTGACGGACTGACGAAAATCAGCGGTGGCATTTTCGGCGAGCAGGCATCGGCACAGGCCGAGAACTTCAAGAAACTGCTTCTCACCATGAGCGACGACATTCGCGTCATACTCATAAAAATATGCGACCGTCTCCACAACATGCGTACTCTGGCCAGCCAGCCCGCCAACAAGCAGTATAAGATAGCGGGCGAAACGCTTTATCTTTACGCACCATTGGCCAACCGCCTTGGACTCAACAAGATAAAGACTGAACTGGAAGACCTCAGCTTCAAATACGAGCATCCCGACGAGTATGCAGCCATTGAGCGCAAACTGGAATCGACACAGACTTCACGCCACGAACTGTTCGACCAGTTTACGTCGCCCATTGAGCAGGCTCTCGACCACATGGGCATAAAATATGTTATAAAGGAGCGTGTGAAGAGTCCTTACTCCATATGGAACAAGATGCAGAACAAGCATGTCACATTCGAGGAAATATACGACATCCTTGCCGTACGCATCATCTTTACGCCAAAGCACCGCGAAGACGAGATAAACGAGTGCTTCAATATTTATGTAGCCATCAGCCAGATATACAAGTCGCATCCCGACCGCCTGCGCGATTGGCTCAACCATCCGAAGGCCAACGGCTATCAGGCCCTACACGTGACGCTTATGTCAAAACAGGGACGATGGATAGAGGTGCAGATAAGGTCTGACCGCATGAACGAGATAGCTGAGCAGGGCTTTGCCGCCCACTGGAAATACAAGGAAGGCGGCGAAATAGAGTTTACCGAGGACGAAGGCGAACTCAACGAGTGGCTCCACACCATAAAGGAAATACTCGACGATCCGCAGCCCGACGCCATGGACTTTCTCGATGCCATCAAGCTCAACCTCTTTGCGTCGGAGATATTCGTCTTTACTCCCAAGGGCGAAATCAAGACAATGCCCGCAGGATGTACCGCCCTCGACTTCGCCTTTTCCATACACACCTTCCTTGGCAGCCATTGCATCGGTGCAAAGGTCAACCACAAACTTGTGCCCTTGAGCCACAAGCTGCAGAGCGGCGACCAGGTGGAGATACTCACGTCGAAGTCGCAGCATGTGCAGGCATCGTGGATTAACTTTGTGTCAACGGCCAAGGCCAAGGCCAAGATTCAAGCCATACTCCGCCGTGACGGACGCGGCATACAGAAGCAGGGCGAGGAAACGCTGCGCGCTTTCTTCGAGAACAACGACATGGAATATACATCGGAGGCCGCCGACCAGCTTGCCGCCTTTCACGACATCAGCAAGCGTGACGAATTTTTCCAGGCCATTGGCGAGAAGAGGGTAATTCTTGGCGAGAAGGACATTGACGAACTGAACGGCAAGAAGAAGGAGTCGTCGGGCATAGGATGGCGCAAGTTTGTGCCTTTCCTCAAGACGCAAAAGGCGAAGAAGGACGATGAACAGGAAGCAAGCAACCTGCTCGTGGTAAGCGATAAGCTCAACCGCAAGAAACCAATATTCATAACCGACGACAACATCACTCAATACAAGTTCATGCACTGCTGTCACCCAATACCTGGCGACGACGTACTGGGTTTCATCGACAACAAAAAGCAGATTGAGATACACAAGAGGGCGTGCCCTGTGGCAGCACGCCTGAAAACAAGTTTCGGCAACCGTATTCTTGACGCCAAGTGGGACATGCACAAGACGCTCTTCTTCGACGCTACGGTGCAGATAAAGGGTATCGACCGCATCGGTCTGCTCAACGAGGTGACAAATGTCATATCAAGACAGATGAACGTCAATATCCACACTGTATCGATAACCTGCGACGATGACATCTTCGACGGCAAGTTTGAACTTCGTGTACACGACCGCGAAGACGTGAAGGTAATCATCGACAACCTCAAAAAAGTCAACGGCTTACAGGAAGTGAGTCAGATAATGTGATTATGAAACGCAAACTATTTTTACTCTTGGCAATGGTATCGTTGACTGTTACGGCAGCCAACAAGTATGACAATCCCGACACGCTCGTTGTGGCGCGTGACGGCACAGGTGAATTTCGCAACATCGACGATGCCATAGAGGTGTGTCGTGCTTTCATGGACTACCACAAGGTAATCTTTGTAAAGAAAGGCATCTACAAGGAAAAACTCGTCATACCTTCATGGTTGACAAACATCGAGATATGTGGAGAGGATGCCGAGAACACCGTAATAACGTGGGACGACCATGCAAACATCAAGACAACCGAGCGTCCTAACGGCATGGGCACATTCCGCACCTATACCTTGAAGGTGGAAGGCAGCGACATTACGCTCAAAAACATCACCATCGAGAACAACTCCGCCCGACTTGGACAAGCCGTGGCTCTGCATACCGAGGGCGATGGCATAGTGATAGTCAATTGCCGACTCTTGGGTCATCAAGACACCGTATATACCGGTGTCGCAGGCTCACGACAGTTGTTCAAAGACTGTTACATCGAGGGAACGACCGACTTTATCTTCGGCCCTGGAACGGCATGGTTTGAGAACTGCGAGATACGCAGTAAGGCAAATTCATATATCACTGCCGCCTCTACACCGCAGTCACAACCTTACGGCTACGTGTTCCACAACTGCCGTCTCACCGCCGACGAGGGCATCGACAAGGTTTTTCTTGGCCGTCCATGGCGCGACTACGGCTACACGCTGTTCATCAACTGCCAACTTGGCTCCCACATCCGACCCGAAGGATGGCACCATTGGCAGAAAAACCGCGAACAGACTGCCCGATATTTGGAGTATGGAAATACAGGAGCAGGGGCTGACGTGAAGAATCGCGTGCCATGGAGCCGCCAACTGACAAAGAAGGAGGCTCAACGCATCACCATGGAGGAGGTGCTGGGAGATAAGGCTATTTAATCGTTTCTTCGACGAATTGTCTAAACCGCCCCTACAGACGGCGACTTGACGAGTTAAGATAATTCGTCGAACTCACGTAATATTAAGGCTAAATCAACTTTCCCACCCTTTGAAATGGTAGTACGACAAGATGTTTTTTCATGATATTCTGCCTTTTGGGACGCCCACACCACAGCCGCTGCGCATTCCTTACTATCATTTCAAAGGGTGGGAAATTTCAGTAAGGTGATTATAAATGCCAATGAACTTTAATTTTTAATTGACTTCGTCGAATTTCGTTTCTTTTTTTTAATTCTATTCTCCCTTAGAGTGGGGGGGCAAGTTACCGCACTGCATGGAAAAGGGTGGGAGTTGTTCAGTGATATTATATGAATAGATACCAAAGGCGCACACAATGCTTAATAAAAGTTAATTGTATATTCTTTTTTTAGAATATATTTCAATTTGTGATTTATTTGGTATAAATTTGCAGCTGAATTTCTGTAAATAGAGGATAAATGCCACTATTTGAGTATTCCAAGCAACAAACAAGATCAAAAAATACGAATACACTAACTAAAAAAATAAAATCGTATGAAACAACAACTCAAGAGAGCCTCAGTGGCTTTACTCATGACGATGGTTTGTTTCCTCGCATTTGCGCAAAAGACTATCACCGGAACGGTAAAAGACTCTCAGGGAGAGGCCGTCATCGGTGCGAGCATCCTTGAAAAAGGTACGCGCAACGGAGTGGTGACAGACTTCGACGGTAATTTTACCATTAAAGTGTCGGGAAAGGACCCTATTGTAGTGTCTTACATTGGCATGAAGTCCCAGACTTTAAACATTGGCAACAAGACAAAGTTTGACATTGTGCTTGAAGACGAATCGACGAGTCTTAACGACCTCGTGGTCATCGGTTATGGTACGGTGAAGAAGAAGGACCTGACGGGTTCTGTTTCATCCATCAACCAAAAGCAGATAGCCAACGTGCCTGTCAGCAATGTCAGCGAGGCCATGACGGGAAAGATGGCCGGTGTAAACATCACCACTACCGAAGGCTCACCTGACGCCGACGTGAAGATTCGCGTGCGTGGAGGCGGCTCGCTCTCGCAGGACAACTCGCCTCTCTACATCGTTGACGGATTCCCCGTTACAAGCATCAGCGACATCGCTCCAAGCGAAATACAGAGCATCGACGTGCTGAAAGACGCATCGTCGACGGCCATCTACGGTGCCAGAGGTGCCAACGGTGTCATCATCATCACCACAAAGGAAGGCAAGGAAGGAAAGGTACAGGTGAACTTCAACGGTTCGCTGGGATGGAAGAAAGTGACCAAGACCGTAAAGACACTCTCGCCCTACGACTATGCCTATTATCAGTATGAGCTGGGCTCGGCCGACTACGGCAACTTCAACGACCTCGAAATATGGAAGTCGGTGGAAGGCACTGACTATCAGGACGAGATATTCGGCCGTACAGGCGTGCAGCGACAGTACAACACAAGTGTGAGCGGTGGCTCAAAGGACATCAAGTTCAACGTAGGCTTCTCGCATACCGACGAAGAGAGCATCATGCTCGGCTCGGGATATGCCAAGAACAACATCAACGCCAAGCTGAACGTCAACCTCAACAAGTGGCTGACCTTTGACTTCAACGCACGCCTCGGCTACACGAAGCTCGACGGACTGAGCGGCGGTGCCGACACCAACGAGTCGAATGCCGCCAACGGTATCGTGGCAAACACCGTATCGCACGGTCCTGTCGAGATGCTCTCTACCGGAAGCGACGAAGACGAGGAAAACAGCGGCTCGCAGCGACGCACTCCACTGCAGCGCATCACCTCTACATACAAATTCCAGGAACGCCTGCAGCAGAACTACAACGCCGGACTTAACTGGAAGCCTTTCAAGAACATAACCTTCAGAACAGAGTTCGGCTACGGATGGCGCAACAACAGCACCGACCAGGTGTGGGGCAGCGACGCTACTACCAACTCAAAGTATGGCTACAACGGTATGCCACAGGCACAGTTCACCAAGGTGAACCAGCGCGACTGGCGCAACGCCAACACTTTGACATACAACAACGACAAGCTGTTTGGCGGCCGCGACCGCATCAACGTGCTGATTGGTCAGGAGTGGACAAGCGTTGAAAAGACTACACGCACGTCAACCTCAGTGGGATTCCCCACAACGATGACCATCCACGAGGTGCTTTCAAACACGGCGGCCGGAACGGCACTGCCCAACGAGTCGGACATTGCAGCCGACGAGAACGTGCTGTCTTACTTCGGACGTATCAACTACACTCTGGCCGACAAATATCTTGCCACATTCACAATGCGTGCCGACGGTTCGAGCAAGTTCGGCGACGGCAACCGTTGGGGCGTGTTCCCATCGTTGGCTTTGGCATGGCGCATGTCGGAAGAGGCATTCATGAAATCGACAAGCAGCTGGCTGTCGAACCTCAAGATGCGCCTCAGCTTTGGTACGGCAGGCAACAACCGCATCAATTCGGGACTCATCTCAACCACATACTCCATGGCAAGCAACACCTCGAAGGCTCCTTTCTTCAACGAAGAGCGTCAGGCAATGCTTGAACACGGAAAATACCTCTACAACCCCGACCTGAAATGGGAAACTACCATTACAAGAAACTTCGGCGTTGACTTCGGATTCCTCCGCGGACGCATCAACGGTACCTTGGACTTCTACTGGAACACCACCAAAGACCTGCTCATGCAGACCGTAGTGCCAAGCAACACCGGCTACAACTACCAGTTCCAGAATTTCGGTAAGACGAGCAACAAGGGTGTCGAACTGACCATCAACGCCACCATTGCCGACAAGAAGAACTGGGGACTGAACTTCAACTTCAACATTGCCTACAACAAGAACAAGATTGACGAGCTGAACATGGAAAACCCATGGCAGAGCAGCAACTGGAGCGGCAGCACGATTTCAAAATACGAAGACTTCAAGGTGGAAGAGGGCGGTGCTCTCGGCGAACTCTGGGGCTACAAGACCAACGGGTTCTTCACCGTTTATGACGCAGTGAGCAACCCCAACGGACAGCTCGTGCTGAACGGAACAAAGTGGGAGCTGCGCGAAGGACTGAAGGACAACAGCCCGACGCTGACGGGCGGCAGCTACTATCCCGGCGGACTGCGCGTGGAGGTCGATGAGAACGGCGCCCCATTGAAGCAGCGACTCGGCAACACGGTGCCCACCACTACCGGTGGCTTCGGATTCGACGGTCATGTGGGCAACTTCGACTTCAACGTCTTCTTCAACTACTCGCTCGGCAACAAGGTTGTCAACGGTACGAAACTGGCCAACTCGTTCTACCACGGTTCGGCAAAGAACTACAACCTTGTTGACGACTTTGCCCTTGGCAGCCGATACACATGGATTGACCCAGAGAACGGCTTGAACCTCGGCCGTCCGTCAACCGCCACCATCGAGGCCTACGGCGGTGCGTCGGGCCTCATAGCACGTCTCAACGAAATTAACCAGAACGCCTCGATATACAACCCCGCCGGAGTGTCCAACATGGCCATCATCGACTATGCCGTTGAAGACGCTTCGTTCCTGCGCCTGCAGAACGTAACCGTCGGCTACACACTGCCGAAGAAATGGGTTAAGAACGCATTCCTTGAGAGCGTAAGAATATATTTCACGGGCTACAACCTGCTCTGCTTCACCGGCTACGACGGCTACGACCCCGAAGTGGACACCAGCAGCAAGAACAACCCAATGTGCCCCGGCATCGACTATGCAGCCTATCCAAAGAGCCGCACATTCGTAGGAGGCATCAACATCACTTTCTAACCATCATCAAAGAAGAAAAGACATGAAAAAGATATTTGCAACAATTGCACTCACTGCCGGCATCGCCAGCATGATGTCTTGCTCTGACTTCCTCGACCAAACCTCGCCCTCTGAACAGACCGACGAGACGGTGTGGAACTCAACATACTACACCGGCATTAGAGTCAACAAAGTATATGGAGGGCTCGGACAGGACAGAACATACTCGCAGGACTGGGCCATAGTGTGGAACCTGAACAGCGACATAGAACTGGTGGACGGATTGGGCAACGACGCCACCAACACCACCAGCGAGCGAGGCAACATGAACTACAACGCATCGCCTGGATGGACTAAAATCTCGGGCGTGTGGGATGCCATGTACGGCGTGATAGAGGATGCCAACCTCAACATTGCCGGCATACGCAAGAGTCCGCTGCTGACGGCAGGAGGAAGCGAGCAGAAGACAATGGAACGCTACCTCGGCGAGTGCCTCACTCTGAGGGCAATGGTGTATTTCGACATGGTGAGAGTGTTTGGCGACATTCCCATGAAGCTTGAGCCGTCGCTGGCCGACCTCAGCAACGCCTACCTTGCCAAGACCGACCGCGACGTCATTCTCGACACGCTGATGCAGAACCTCGAAGAGGCCATCGAGCTGCTGCCATGGGCCGACGACGTGACGGGCTACACCACCGAGCACACCACCAAAGGCTACGCCCACGGACTGCTGGCACAAATAGCACTGACAAGAGCCGGATATGCCATACGCGAGAAAAGCAAGGACGGCTACGAGACGGCATCATACAGCGACGCCAGCTATCCTACACAGCGTCCTTCGGCCAACGAGCGTAAGGCACTCTACGAAAGGGCACTGAAGCACCTGACGGCCATCATCACCAGCGGCAAGCACTCGCTCAACCCTTCGTTTGAAAACGAGTGGTATCTCCTCAACCAGCTGCAGCTCGACCAAAGCTACCACGAAAACCTGTTTGAGATACCTCTTGGACTCAACGTTACGGGCGAGCTTGGCTATACCGTGGGCGTGCGCATGAACGGCGTGACCACAAAATACGGCTACGGCAACTCTTCAGGCAAGCTGAAGCTGACGGCACCGCTCATCTATTCTTACGACAAGAACGACACGCGCCGCGACATCTCCTGCTGCTACCTGCAGATAAAGCAGGACGGCTCGCTCACCAAGGAAGAACTGCTCGGCAACACTCCATTCGGCGTCTATGCAGGCAAATGGGACCCAAGGAAAATGAGCGACACATGGCTCTCGCAGAACCTTGTGGCCACGGCAAAGCACATGACGGGCATCAACCCCGTGAAGATGCGCTATGCCAACGTGCTGCTTTGGTATGCCGAGGTCATGAACGAGCTGGCCGGCGGTCCTGACCAGTCTTACGCCGGCGATGCAGGACTGACCGCACGCCAGGCACTTGCCCTCGTTCACAAGCGTGCCTTCGACACCGCACACCAAGCCGACGCCGACGCTTACCTTGCCGCAATACCGGGCGACCAGGCACCGTTCTTCAACGCCATTGTTGACGAGAACGCATGGGAGTTTGCAGGCGAAGGATTCCGCAAGTGGGACCTCATTCGCTGGAACCTGCTCGCGGCAAAGACACTTGAGTTCAAGGAGACCTACCTCCGACAGCTCAGCGACGGAACATATCAGAAGAAGGTGTATTTCAACTATACCGACGCCGCCCAAACCACCATCGACTATTCGAGCATCACGTGGTTTGGCATACCCGAAGGCAAGACCGAGGCCGACTACCAAGGCAGCGCAAGCTCGTTTGGAAGCTCTGACCCAAGCAACACCACCGACACTCAGGTATATGTCAACCTTCCGTCGATAAGCAGCGGACTCGTGGGCGACGTCGTAACCGTGAAGAACCGCTATCTCATGCCGATAGCCTCTACCACCATCGCTGCCTCCAATGGCAAGCTTCACAACTCTTACGGATACACTGACTAATCCTAACCCCATAAACAACAAGAAGCAATATGAAAACAAACAATAAAACAATGGCCTTCGCCATCTCAGGACTGCTTGCCATGGGCTTTGCATCATGCACCGACGGCAACGACTGGAGTGTGGACAGTGCCTTCGACCGTCTGTTCAGCGTCAGCGACGACAAGATAAGCGTGACGGCTGAAGACGTGCTTGCACATGTGACGTTCAACGCAAGCAAAGACGCAGAATACTATATAATAGAGGTGAGCACCGACTCGCTCCACGACGGCATTGCCATGGGCGGAGCCAACGCCATCGTCTTCGGCGCACAGGACAAGAGCATAACAAAGTCGCCGGCCGACATCACAGGTCTTGCAGGCGACACAAAATACTTCCTGCGCATCAAAAGTATGGCCGACGGACGCAACGAGTCGAAATGGTCGTACTACAACGACGGACAGTCGTTCAAGACAAAGGCCGAACAGATATTCTATCCAGTGTCTGACGCCGACCGCTTCGAAGACTACATCCACCTCACGTGGAATGCGGCAATGGACGTGACGAACATCACGGTTTCAGTGGGCGACACTGAGGTGCAGAACATCGTTCTCGACGCCGACGCAAAGAGCAAGGGTGAAATAAACGTGACTGGCCTGACACCATCGACCACCTACACCTTCGTCATCTACAACGGAACCGCCAAGCGTGGCACCCTCACTGTCTCGACGACAGCCGCCATGCCTTCGGGCGAATACAAGGTTCAGCTGCCGGCATCAATCGCGGCTCTCGACCAGGCGACAATCGACGACGTTGTGGCAAAGGCTCAGGCTACTCTCGGCAAGAGCAACGTAAGCGTAACGATAGGCATTCCTGCCGGACTGACTCTCGACGCTTGCGGCTTGAACGAAGAGGGAGAGGCCACAGGACTCTATATTCCTGACGGCGTTTCAATAACATTCTTCGGACTCTCGGGCGGCAACGCTCCTGTGCTCAACTTCAAGAAGAGCTTCGACCTCAAGGGCAGCCACAACTACATTCGCTTTGAAAACATCAGCTTCACCGACGGCGGCTGCCAGTACTTCATCAACCAGAGCGCAGCTGTAACAATATCTGAAGACCTGTCGTTCAAGCAGTGCCGCTTCGACTCGTTCGACCGTTCGTTCATACGTACGCAAGGCAGTGTTGACATTGTTGTGGCCAATTTAGTGATTGACGACTGCGTCATGACCAACATGTCGAGCGGCAACGGATATTCCGTCATCTACTTCGGTACGGCTAAGACCAAGATAGGAAGCCTCACCCTGACAAACTCAACCTTCGACACTACTCAGCGCAGCTTCGTCGAGGCAAGCAAGGCTCCTATAACCAATGGCATAACCATTACCAACTGTACGTTCTACAACAACGTTGTTGATGGCCGCTATCTGATTGACGCCAACGGTCAGGCCACCGACATAACGGTGAAGAACACCATCCTCGGCAAGTCGAAGGCTGAAACGGCAAGGGGCATCCGCACCAAGGGCAGTCAGACGTTCGACAACTGCTTGAGGGCAGCCGACTGCGTTTATTCAGCCAACGACATCTCGCTGGAGGCTGACGAGAAGACATCGGCCGACATCTTCGTCGATCCCGACAACCACGACTTCACGCTGAAGATAACCAAGCTGATAGGCGACCCACGTTGGTATCCTGAGGATTAACCTTCTCTTTAGCCTACTACAGGCTTTAACTTATAGCGGACGCTGGTCATAACTTATGGCCAGCGTCCGTCTTATTTTAACGTGAGTTATTTTATTACCGATGCCGCAGGCAACTTCATCGTCAATAACCTTAGATATGTCATTACAAAGACCGGCAATGCCTATCCCGTTGACAATGCCGGCAATGTCATAGCGTCGAGAATATGCAACCGAGATAACCGACCGCTACTGACGTTCACCCACGCCATGAGTCTGCTTAAAATATTCTACAATGGCGACTATACTGAACTGACCGCTCCCGCCATAGACCAATCCTCGCAGCCAGCCACAGACTGGATGTTTACCGAGCCAACATCGCCTCAGGCTAATGCCGTGACAACCTTGCAGTTCCGTCACCGCTATGCCAAGATAGAAATATACAACTCGTTTACCCAAGACCACTACTGCAATTTTTACAGGACTTACGAACAACTCATCATTGAAAAACACTTCTTCCAACAGGTTTAACGGAGTCAGCATCCGCCCTGTGCTGAAGGAAAATACGACTTCACGTATGACGACAAGAAGGGCATCATCGTAAAGCATATCGACGACCTCGCCGTTGACCTTGGCGTAACAAAGACTGTGACGGAAAATGGTCAGCAAGTGACCTACAAGCTGCTATGGAGTCCGTTCAACTATGGAGTGGAGGCTAAGGTTGACATTCAGACTTACAACCACACTACGATAGACGAGGACGCTTATATCGACAAATGCCTGAAAAACCTCGGAATGCGTCTGGCATGGGGAGACTTGGTTGAAAGAACTGAATTCAACACTAAGGATTATGCCGACAGTGAGTTGCAGAGCAGCACCATCGGCACAACGAGCAGCACCGTCTCAGGAGCCAACAATCCGAAACGCACAATATATGCCCTGAATATTAGCGGCACGACTGCCAAACTGCAAAGTACCGCCGGCCGTCCCACCGGCCTCATGGTCCGCCCCGTGAAATACGTGCGAGTGAATTAAAAAGAGCTGTCCTCTCATACAGCTCTTTTTTTTACAAACATAATAAAATATGTAACGACCGAACAACGTATTACCTATATGAAAAGAAAACATCTCTCATTGTGTCAGAAATATACGTTTGCTCCCATGCAGCTGGTCACGCCAAGCGTGGTTGCTATCGCCGTGGCGATTGAAACTATGAGCTGAACTATCAGCTTCCAAGTTTCCTTTTTTATTGGTGTACTCATAATGATAATTTTTTAGTGGTGAGGGGTGAGAGGTAAGAGAATACTTTCGAGGTAGTTTACCAATCTATCAACTCCTACCATCACCCGCAACTGAACTTTAATTTTTTAATTGACTTCTACGAATTTCCCGCCCCTACAACGGCGGTCATTTACGTAAACATCAATCGCAAAAGAACTTTAATTCTTTAATTTTTAATTATTTACTCTCAAGCGCGCCGAAGCGCGCTTGACCTACTCGCCTATTGCGCCGCCTTCCTCTTCGCCGCCAGTGACATTGGCAGCAAACTCGGCCGTCAGGGTCACTGCCTCGCCAGTGGTGGTATAGGTTCGGGTGGCGTTGGTGTCGCCGTCGCTCCACTTAACGAAATGGGCGGTTGCTTCAGGAGTTGCCTTCAGCTCTACCTCAGTGCCTGCCGCATACATGCCGCCGCCGCTTACAGAACCCAACGCTTCGTTATTTGACAAAACAGTGAGCTGGAACTTGTTTGCCATGTCGATGTCGCCTGGGTCGGCGGAGTTCACACGCTTCACCACGTTGCCGTTGCGGTCGTAGCAGGTGATGCTGATGGTGGCGTCCTGCAATGCCTTCTTCACGTCGGTCGATGGGGTGAAGATGATTTTGCGGGTGGTGATGAGCGCCGATGCCACCATGTTCACGTCTTCCACCGACTTGGCGTTGACCGAGAATCGCATCGTGCCGAGTCC
>JAQXRI010000107.1 GCA_029218445.1 Prevotellaceae bacterium
AGTTTAAGTCTAAGAACTTCGACTTCGTCTGCTTCTCTGGCACTTTTTCTTATCGCATGGACAACTGCTTGATAGAGCACAGTGGACTCATCTGCCTTGACTTCGACCATCTTCCATACCGTGAGATGTGGGATATACGAAAGAAGCTGATAGCTGACCCTTATTTCACAACACAGCTGCTGTTTACCTCGCCTTCGGGCGACGGACTGAAGTGGGTGGTGGACATCGACCTTAACGAGTGCGACCACAGGACATGGTTCCGCTCCATATCTAATTATGTACGCGAGACCTACCGTCTGGAAGCTGACCCTAAATGCGCCAACGTCTCCCGTGCCTGCTTCCTGCCAAGCGACGGCAACTGCTATGTTAATCCAGAATATTTTAATAAACCGGGCGTATGCCCTTTTTAATTATTTGAAAAATCATGGACAAATTCAATCCCATTGAATGGGCAAACAAGAATCAGCCCAATACAGAGAAGCCTATAAAGGCAGAAACAGTGAACCGCAGCGAACTGTCTAAGGTTTACAACCAGTCAGACCTGATGACCGACATACGGCGAGTGGTGAAAAAACTGATAGACCGCAACATCGACATCACCTATGACTACAACGATTGGCTGCGACTTGGCTTTGCCTTAGCCGAGGCCTTGGGCGAACAAGGTCGCAAGTTTTTCCACGACCTCAGCCGTCTCTGCCCAAAATACGATGAGGAAGAGTGCGACAAACAATACAACAAATGCCTAAACAGCAAAGGAAACGGCATAACTGTCAGAACTTTTTTCCAAATGGCAAAAGAAGCTGGTGTTGATATTTCTGCCAATTCTGCCAATATGCCACATGGCATAAAAAACGAAAAAGATGAAGAAAAAGGTAATTTGACCAGTTCTGACCAGAATATGCCAAATGGCAAAGTGGCAGAAGTGGCAGAAAAAGGCAATGAATGCATAAGAAACGTTTATTATGATGTTACCTTCTCTGACAAGATAATTCGTGAAGACTTGCCTGACACATTAAAACAAATCTACGACAGCCAGGAAGGCTTTGTGGACAAAGACAAGGTACTGCTCGGAGGTATCACCAATATCGCAGGAGCAATACCCCAGTCGGTATATGGAATATATGATGGTAGAAAGGTATTCGCTTCTGTTTATCTTGTCATATATGGTCCATACGCTTCATCCAAGGGTGACCTTGAGGCTGTGAAAAAACTTTTGGCTTCTATCAAGAGGGAAATGAGAATAGACTTCGAGGAGAAGATGAAGGAGTATGAAAATCAAATGGCTATTTGGGAGGCTACACCGAAAAAAGAACGTGGCCTTGAACCTAAGATGCCTGAGTTTACATCGCCTTTCATTTCGGCAAACAGTTCCTCGAGCGCCTTCTATAGAGCTTTGGACGCCAATGGAGGTTGGGGCATAATGTTTGAGACTGAGGCAGATACGCTCACCAATATGCTCACAAAGTCTGATTATGGTGATTACACTGACTTGCTTAGAAAGTGCTTCCATCACGAGACTTTGGCAATGGTACGTGTGGCTGACAAGATAAACATTGAGATAGAGCAGCCTCGACTATCTGTGTTGTTGACTTGCACAGGCTCGCAGCTTGCCTTGCTCCTTCCTCCAGGCAACGTGGCTAACGGACTGGCTTCTCGTTTCCTGTTCTACTCCTTGCCAGAGGCGAAGGTGGAGTTCCGCAACGTGTTCGCCAAGACCGAGGAACCAGTGGAAGAACTCTTCAAGCGTATTGGTGAAGAGCTCATGCCGCTCTATCATGAGCTTAAGGAACGTGAGAGCAATCCTCTTCAGTTCACTTTAACCACAGACCAGCAAACTCGTTTCCTGAAACATTTCGATGCAGTTGTAAAAGAGCAGTTTGCAATGCTTGGCAACGGCATTCAGGGTTTCATCTTCCGTATTGCTCTTGAGTGCTTCCGCTATGCAATGGTGCTGAGCCTTTTACGTTGCCTTTCTAACTGGGATAAGCAAGACACAATATTCCTTGAGATGCAGCGTGCCATAGTGTGTGACGATCGTGATTTCAACACCGCAATGACTATCATCGACTGCTTGGTCAACCACACAGCTCGAGTTTATTCAGTGCTTGCCTCCGAGGACAAAGACCCCTTCCGCAACTGCATCCAAAAGCCCAGTGCCCAAGAGGCTGAGTACTATAAAGCCTTGCCTGAAGGACGCGAGTTTAGGACTAACGAGGCAATGGATATAGCAAAGGGCTTAAGCATACCGGAG
>JAQXRI010000108.1 GCA_029218445.1 Prevotellaceae bacterium
CGGTATGATTACCGACTACATCACAAGCGACAATCTCTTCATCAGCAACCCTACAAACGCTGAGGGAGAATTTTATGTTGTTTGCGCGGTAGTGGAAATACCTAATTACGGCAGCTCTGACAATGACAATATTGTCGTTGAGGTGGCTAAAGACCATCAGAATGGACAGTCGCACAGAGCCAGCAACAATTTCACTCTTGGCAGCTACGGACAATATAGAATTGCTTGTCCAAGTGATGGCAAGTTCGACCTGATGGAAGACGTTTCAGGCAAAGACCCCACGCATTATACAGATTTAAAGAACGACGATGTAATTAATTGCATAAACGGCAATATTTACATTGCAAATTCTTCCATAGCCATGACCGTTACTTTTGTGCCTGTGATTACGGGTGAAGAGTGGATGTCGAAAATATCAGACAGCAAGAAACTCCACGAGTTGTCAATCCCCGGAACCCACGACTCCAGTACATACTTGGCAAGTGCCGGTGACTCCAAGTGCCAAAACTTCGATTTTACTGGTCAGTTGGCAAGCGGCATACGCTTCTTCGACATACGCCTGAACAACGACCTTGGACTTTGCCACGGAATTGACGACCTTGACGGCACTTTCGAAGATGTAGAAGAAGCCTTCATCAACTTCCTTAATAAACATGATAAAGAGGTTATTCTCATGAGTGTGAAGGACGAGTCAGGCGACAATAAGATGCCCCAAAAATTCATAGATTATGTAAAAAACAGCGACATCAAAGATTATCTTTACACTGGCACCTCAATTCCTACATTAGGAGAATGTCGCAAAAAGATTGTCCTGTTACGCCGTTTTGACAATCCGTCAGGCGTTTCGTCGTATGGCATCGACTTGCAAACAAATTGGCCCCAAAACACTACAAGCCATTACGCAAACAGCGACGGTGTGAAATTGTACGTCGAGGACCACTATTACAAATTCGCCGAAATCCACAACACTACAGACAAAGCAAAAGAAGTAAGGGCTGCAATAAATGCTGCAGCGTCAGATGATTATAAAGACTACCTCTTTATTACATTCAACAGCATGGCTCTTGGAGAATTCTTTTTTGGCACGCCTTATCACTGGGCATGGGAAGCAGACCCCAAACTCAACGACGAGCTTTATAAGACACTCCAGCAATATGTGAGCAAGAAAGCACGACTGGGCGTTATCCTTATGGACTACTACAACAACCATGGCAGCGACGACCCATACCATAATGTACAGCGCATCATCAACACCAACTTTGGTGACATGTACATGAAGTATTGATTAAGTATTGATGAAATGTATAAAAAAGGCGTTTAAGGGTTGTTCCTTAAACGCCTTTTTTATAAATGATTTATTATTTATCCAGCACTCCATACTTTGACTGCTGCGACTTGTATTCCGGCACAATTTCCTTCATTTTCTTTACTACAGCCATGTCGTCGTAAGTAAACGACAGTTTGTACAGCTCCTCTTCGTTCTTCAAGGCAAGGTCGTAAGGATATTCCCTCACGGTTGCCACTTTTATCTTGGGATGTACAGTAGGCTTTGTCGCCTCAGCATCGTTCAGAACCTCCTCGTAGAGCTTTTCTCCATCACGAAGTCCCACATATTTTATTTCTACGCCTTGAACGCCTGAAAGGGCTATCATTCGCTTGGCCAAATCGGCTATTCTCACAGGCTTGCCCATGTCGAACACGAAAATCTCGCCACCCTTTCCCATAGTGCCTGCTTCAAGCACCAACTTACAGGCTTCGGGTATGAGCATGAAGAAACGTATGATGTCGGGATGGGTAACCGTTACAGGGCCTCCCATGGCAATCTGCTTCTTGAATATTGGAATGACAGAGCCATTGGAACCCAAGACATTTCCAAAACGAGTGGTCACGAACTGCGTTACTCCGTTCACCTTTCCGTCCTTTATGGCCTTGTTGAGCGACTGGCAGTAAATCTCGCATATACGCTTTGAGCAGCCCATGACATTAGTAGGATTGACAGCCTTGTCAGTTGAAATCATGACGAACTTCTTGGTGCCATACTTAACCGCCATGTCGGCTATTATTCGTGTTCCGTAGATGTTGTTCTGAACAGCCTCAGCAGGATTGTCCTCCATCATCGGCACATGCTTGTAGGCGGCAGCATGGAATACATAGTCGGGGTTGTTGGTCATGAATATCTTCTCCATTCGTGTAGCGTTGGTGATGCTCGACACTATAGTCTCACACTCAACGTTAGGATAGTTCTTGTTCATGAAGAGGCGTACATCGTGCATTGGCGTTTCGGCCTGGTCAACCAAAATGAGCCTTCCAGGCTTGTAAACGGCTATCTGCCTTACCATCTCAGAACCTATGGAGCCTGCTGCGCCCGTGATGAGTATTACCTTATCTTTCAACAGCTGACCTATGGCATCCATATCGACCTCAATCTTGTCGCGCGGCAAGAGGTCTTCTATCTCCACTTCGCGCATCTGCTGATGCTGGAACTTCATGTGCTTGTCCCAAGGTTGTGCCTCGGGCATCATCATTATCTTGATGCCGGCATTGGTAAGCTCGTCAACGACATCTTGCTTTTCACGGAAATCATTGGTCATCAGAGGACTGATGAATACAGCCTTGACACCAAATTTCTTCATCTTTTCGATTAGTTCAGGCGAACCGGCCTTCCATATCCTGCATCCGAGAAGGAACTTTCCCACTTCACCGCTGTCGGAAGAAATGAATCCCTTGACAACGTATTTCGAAGGATGCTCATTGCGGATGGACTTGGCCAATGAGATGCCTCCATCCTTGATGCCATAAATAAACACAGGGACGGCATTCCTGCCATTATAGGTAGTGTCGTAAAGATACTTAACGACGATGCGCAATGCCCACATGGCACATGCCGACAGTCCAAACATCACTATCTGTGCCCTCAATGGAATGTCAAGCACGGAACCCTCTGGAAGGAGAGCCACGATAATGTTATTCAAAACAAATCCGACAACCAATGCGCCCCCTACTCTCATCAAATCAACGAATGAAGAATAGCGGATAATGCCGGAATAGGTATTGAACACACGCATTCCAACGGCAAACATCAACAACGAGGAAACAAAGGTAATTAAATAACTCCAAAAATGTGAAGCTATCTGACTACCTCCTACCACAATATATGACGCCAACATACCAGCCACTACGATTATGCAACAATCGATAGCCAAGATACACCAATACGGCAATGCCGCACGTGAGAAATACCATGTTGACAATCTGTTGATAAACAACGTTTCTTTAATCTTATTCATGCTCGTTTTTTGACTTCTTATTTTGCACTTTAAAGATACTTACATCAAACATATAGATATCCTTTGGTTTTACAACAACCGCTTGTTAATACAATTGCCGTACATTCCTATTAAGGAAACCGTTTACAAATGCAAAGGTAATATATTATTTGCAGTTATTGTATTTTTCTACACGCATTATATATATTATTAACCTGCACAAAGCTAAATTAATACTTTTTATCCAATGTTAATCGACAAAGATTTGGTTTTACCATTTCTTTTTACTACCTTCGCAGTGTAAACTTAAAAATAAGCAATATGAAAAACAAAAAATTCTACATTGCCGTGGCATTGTCTGCCGCAGCTTGTTTATCAGCATGCAAGTCAAACCCTAAACAGGGAGGACAAGACAACACTGAGACGGCTACAAAAACCGTGAACGTAGTGACAACCGACAGCATCACTTTTAATGACAAAGGAGAGGGTTACAGCTGTCAAGTGAAAGTTGATTATCCAAATGGAAACGCAAGCCTCGACAAAGCGACAAGACAGTTTATAGTGGAGACGCTTGCACAGATGGGACCCATGTCGGGCATGAACCCTGACGAGAAAAAGCCGGAATATAAAGGCGACATGAGCGACGGCAAGGCGGCATTGAAGTATTTTGGTGAAAAATATGGTAAATGTCTCAAATCAGGATATGACGACATCAAGGAATACAATGAGGGAAGTGAAGCTCCAATGCCTCATTCGTATGAAGTTGGAATACGCAAGGCATACGATGCCAATAAATTTTTGACTTACGAAGTCACTTCATATACTTATTTGGGTGGCGCACACGGGTCGTCAACCAACTATCAGGTGAACATCGACAAAGAGACAGCAAAGATTGTTGAACAAACAATAGACACGACGAAGACAAAGGAGATGCAACCATTGCTCAGAAAAGGGGTGATAGAATACTTCAAGGAGTGTGGAGAGGACATCAGCGACGACAAGCTCAACGACATGTTGTTCATCGACAACAACACGATACCTATGCCGGCCTTCCAGCCTGCACTAACAGAAAAAGGCCTTAGATTCATGTACCAACAATATGAAATAGGCCCTTATGCAATAGGTATTGTGAGCTTCACCGTTCCTTATGACAAAATCAAAACATTCATGACAAAGGAAGCCCTCAAACTGATTGAGTAAGGCGAAAAACAAAGATAAAGACAAACGGTGCGTAAACCTAAGAAGTTTACGCACCGTTTATTTTTCTTATACTAAAGTGAATATTTTAGCTACATGTTGCCAATCAACTTGTCAACTATTACTTTATTTCCATTACCTGCTTGGCTACAGCATTTTCAGGATCAATCTCCAGCAGCTTAGCGGCACATTCCTTAGCCTTGGCCATATCGTCGGCTACACGGGCATAGTAAGAAATGAGATAGAGATAGCTTTCCTTCAAACGGCTTGTATCTGAATTGTTGAGTTCAGTACGAGTGCTGTAGAGTTCGATAAGCTTCTCATAGTATGGCTTTGCAAGAGCGTCTTTCTGCTCGTTGTCCATGGCATTGTTTACACGTGCACGCCAGAAAGTAGCATACTCGATGGCGTCGGCATATTTCTCGGCAAGCTTGCCATAAAGTTCGTCAGCCTTCTTAAGCGAAGCCACCATGGCATCGCCGGTTTCCTTGCTGGCCTTATAGTAGTAGAGCTGTGGCAGACCGGCATAGTCGGTAGCTGTAGGAGTTGAATAAGTGTTGAGATACTCCTCATAGTACTTTATTGCGTCCTCATACTTCTCCTGTGAGCTATATGCATCCGACAAAGTCTTGATTACGCCAGCCTTCTTGTCCTTGGAGTCGAACTCCTGGTCAAGAGCCTTCTTAAACATGTCAATGGCTTCGTCATACTTCTTTGCTCCATTAAGAGCGTTTCCGTAATAAGTATAGTCGAAGTAAGAGAATTTGGCACTGTCAGACTTGTTGAAAAGAGCATCGGCATAGAGAAGAGCCTGATCGTAGTTCTTGAGGTCGGTGCTGTTGAAGAAAGCAAGACGGTTGAAAGCAGCGTCACGAGGCTTCTTCTTCAAACCATACTGTACTACTTCAAGACTCTCAGCGTTCTTCTGCTTGAAATAAAGAGCCATTGCATACTCAGTAATGTCGCGGTCTTCCATCTTGGTCAGGTCGGCTTTCTTATATGCGGTGATGGCCTTGTCAAACTCGTTTGACATGTAATAGATGCGGCCGGCGAGAGCGTCAACAGCCACGTCGGGACGCTGCTTGCGCAGTTCCTCAAGCTTCATTACAGCTACAGTTGGGCTAACCTTGCGATATACATTCGCATACTTGTAGTATGGCTCTGGGTTCTTCGGGTCGAAGCCGATGGCCTGCTGATAATGCTGGGCAGCGGCACCACCGTCTTCAGCCATGGCTGAAAGGTCGCCGAGAAGAACGTAGGCCTGGGCACACTTGTACTTGGCGGCCTTATTGGCGAAATCGGCATAGACACGAGCCTTGGCCGTGTCCTTAGCCTCGAAATAAGCACGAGCGATACCTACAAGAACCTCTGGATTCTTCTTGTTCTTCTTATAGACATCCTTCACTTGAGCCTCTGCGTCGGCAGCATTGCTCTTAATAACCTTTGCTATCGACTCTACAACAGCCTTGTTGTCCTGCTGAGCCATAGCTGGAACGCTGAGTCCTAACATCAGCGCGCCTACAAATACATATTTCATCTGTTTCATAATCACTTTAATTTTTTAATTAATATTTTATCGTATAACGAGATTCACTTACAAAATAGAAGTCTTAGTCATTGCTGACATTTACTTCACGGATATTCAATTCTCCCCGCACAGGCAGCAAACCTGCCTTGAAGAATATCAACTGGCCTTTAGGCGACTGCATAAACGACGAGAAGCCCCATGGCAAACCATTGCGCGGGTCGTTAAGCAATGCATAAATCGTACGCACAAGAGGATAATTGCCATTGAATATATAATATTGGTACGGTTTCCAACTGTTCATTGGAGTAGCCTTGTCTAAACGGCTCACCGAAACCACTCGAATGTTCTTATTGAAGGTGACGTTGGTAGTGTCCCTCTTGTCGTTAAGCCAATTGGAACCTATTACGCCAAGTGCATTTTCATGCTTTGAGACATAGTTGACGACCTCTTCACTCTTCTTCACAGCCGTAATGTTAGGACTGTTGATAGGCTTACCGCCAAGAATGGAGTCGGCACAATAGTGAACCGTGCTTGATTTCGCATTGTCGAAAACTACGTCAAATTCGCCCAGTTTGGATGTAGGAAAAACATCCTTCCAGTTCTTTACCTCACCTCCAAGTATTCGTTTAATGTCCTTTACCGAAATGCAAGTATCGGGATTGGCATTGTTGACAATCAATGCAAGTCCGTCATAAGCCAATGGTATGGCCCTGGGCATGAACTTGCGGTCTTGAAGGTTTTTCTTTTCCTTTGGTGTGAAAGCGCGTGTTGTAATAGCCAGCCACACCTTTTCAGTCATAAGCATGTTTACTGCATCAAGCTCATTGGTATAGATGGGCTTGACTTTAGCTTCAGGATACATGCTCTCAAAAATGTCCAATTGTTCTTCGATGATAGGACTGAAACTCTCGTCAGAGGCGAAAGACACCGAGCCTGATGAGTAAGTATCAGTCCTACCATTTTTAGGTTTGTTGTTGCAGGACAACAACAAACCTAAAATGAGAGTCAGTCCAACGAATATGTTGAATCTGTGTTTTGTCATATTACTGTAATTAATGTATTACTGCAATCTGAAGGTTACAGGCAATGTGAACTTCACACGCACTGGACCACCGTTTTGCATACCTGGATTCCAGTGAGGCATGCTCTTTGTCACACGTACGGCCTCCTTGTCGAGAGATGGGTCAACAGACTTGGCAACACGCACGTCGGTGATAGAACCGTCGCGCTCAACCACGAATGTCACGATAACGCGTCCCTGGATACCGTTTTCCTCGGCAACAACCGGATAGCGGATATTCTTTGAGAGGAACTCGAAGAGAGCTGCCTGTCCGCCTGGGAACGAAGGCATCTGCTCAACGACCTCGAATATCTTTGTTTCCTCTTCCTTTGGTGGCTCTGGCTGAGCAATTACTTCCTTAGCCTTGAGCACTTCACCTCCGGCTTCGTCGTTACCTTTCACGTCGAACGAACCGATGGCAGTGTTGGTCTTGTTAAGGTCTTCCTGTGACTTCAACTCCTCTTCTGGCTTAACCTCGTCGTCTTTCTTGATGACAGGAGGAGTAAACTTCACAGAACTCTTAACCTTTTCAACGACCTTCTGCTCCTCAACCTTAACCGGTGCTTTCTTCTCAACCTTAGCCTCCTTCTTCTGGGCAAGCTGCGAGAGTTCCACGTCGGTTTCAATAGCTACCTTCTTTGGGAAAGCATTTTCGATGGCAACCTTAGCCCATACAGCAACCATAATAAGAATTATGGTGGCGAAAACCAAGAGCATGGACTTTACGTTGCGCTTACCAGTGTTCTTGCGGAGCTGATAGGCACCGAAAGCCTGGTTTCTGCCTTCAAAGACAAGGTCAACCCAATTACTATCTATAAGATCTACTTTTGACATTGTTCTTTCAGTTTAAATTGTTAGTTACTTAACGCCTTTCAAGCTCAAGAGCTTCATGTCGTTTTCATTAACCTTATCGATGACGTACTTACCGATGCTGCATATCTGCATTTCATCGAGAGCGTCAACCATGTTCTTGTAAGAAGCAGTGTCAAGAGCCTTGATGATGATGGTAAGAGTAGGTATTTTCTCGCTCTCGGTAGGAAGATTACCATTCTTGATTTCAGTCAACTCTTTCTGGTACTGCTCGTCGGTCATCTTCGAGTTGGCGAGCTTCTTCTTGTCGAGTTCGTTCTTTGCCACCATTATCTTTGCTACAGGAGCGATACCTTCTTCTGTAACGTGTTCGATGAGCACCTTACGGATTCCGTTCTTGCCCCATGTGGTCTCTTTCAGACATGTAGGATCCTCATAGTTGGGAAGTCCGTCAATGTGATAAATCTTGTCGTTGCCAGCAAGAATGATGGTGATGGTGTGAGAAGCCTTTGCTGCCGACTTGTCCTCATCCTGTACATTCTTATCGTTGCTTGGCATCGTCAACTGCATAGCCTGAGGCTTGCTCAGAGTCGTACACAGCATGAAGAATGTGATAAGAAGCATCATCATGTCCACCATAGGAGTGAAATCGACCCTGGTGTTCTTTTTCTTCTGCTTACTTCCTTGTTTCTTAGCCATGTTTTAGTCCTCCGATGACGTTTTAAGATTCGTAATAAGCTGGTAACGGTTCTCGTTCATGTCCTGAAGCTCCGACATCACGGCCTTGACGGTCTTGTATGGAGTTGTAGCGTCGCACTTGATGGCGATCTTCACGTCAGGATTATTGTCACGAGCGGCCTTTACCCACTCCTGAAATTCACTCATTCCACCATCGATACTATCGGTGGGGACTCCAAGCTTCTGGATTGCCTCAGGCATCTTCTCTGAAGGAAGGTTGAGGTAGTCGCCGAACTTTGCGAGAGGGGCGCCAATCATTGCCTCTTCCTTGAACTTCTTGATTTGCGACGCGTTCAGCTGTACGCCGAACTTGTCTGTCACGGCCTGCATGATCGCCAACATGTCGTTTTTGTTGTCAGTGCCCACGAATATCTTGCCATCCGGTCCTACCAGGATATTGAAGACATCCTTCTCCGGCACCTTGACTTCCGACACCGAGCTCGGCGTGTTGACCTTGATGGGCTCTGGCTGCAAGAATGTTGATGTCAACATAAAGAAGCACAGAAGCAGGGTCATCACGTCTGACATTGGGGTCATGTCAATCCAGACGTCTTTTTTCTGTATTTTTATTTTACCCATAATTATAAAGTGCTAATTAAAAGGTAAAACAATTAAGCCTCCTCGTGATTTACGTCGTAAGTTGCGGCAATAGTATAACCAACCTCGTCGAGAGCGTATGTCAGCTTGTCGATCTTGTTTGTGAAGAAGTTGTAGATAACAACGGCGAACCAAGAAGTCAAAATACCAGAAGCTGTGTTCACAAGGGCCTCAGAAATACCGGCAGACAGAGCCATAGAGTCAGCACCACCACCAGCAGACAGAGCCTGGAACGAGTTGATCATACCGAGCACAGTACCGAACAGAGCGGTAAGAGTACCGAGGGTAACGATGGTAGCTACGATAGGAAGGTTCATCTGCAGTGTTGGCATCTCGAGCTGTGTAGCCTCCTCGTGAGCCTGCTGAATCTTAGAAATCTTCTGAGCCTTCTTCAATGTTGTGTTGCCTTCTACGTCCTTGTAAGCTGAGATAGAAGCGAGGACAACGTTGGCTACCGAACCCTTCATCTTGTTGCAGAGGGCAACAGCCTCGTCAAACTTGCCGGCCTTGATAAGTTCCTTAATCTGCTTTGTGAACTTGCCGAGGCTCATTGTACCGAAAGCTGAACGGAGAGCGAAGTAACGCTCTACACCAAGGCAGATTACAGAGAGCAAAAGGGTGAGGATCACACCTACTACAATACCTCCCTTGTAAACGATACCCATCATGTTGAGTGGGTGACCGGCAGTGTCGCCGCCTGCGAAGTTAGATGGATTACCGAGTACGCCGAAGTAGAAGCTGTAAGCTGCCACGCAGCAGATAACGAGAATCACAAAAGCGTTCTTTACACCTTTAAAGCCCGATGATTTTGCTGGGGCTGCAGCATTTTTTGTTGTTGCCATAATAATAATTTTAAATTTTTTGTTATTTGTGAATAATATTAATTTTAGTGTTCAATAGTTGCCATACACGTAGCATCAATGCGACGCTACTTTTATTCAAGGGACAAAGATAACAAATTACGAATTAAATCAGACTGAATTAACAGCTTTTAACCATAACTTTTTTTATTATTTTACACTTTGGTGCAATATAAGCCCTATTTCAGTTCAATTGCGCCAATGCTTCCTTGATTCTTCTCATGGCTTCCTTGATATTCTCGTCGCTTGTAGCATAGCTCATTCTGAAGCATTCGGGGTCGCCAAAGGCATCTCCGCCCACTGTAGCCACATGTCCTTTTTCCAAAAGATAGAGGGCCAAGTCGGACGACGTGTTGATTACTGTGTCGCCATTGCGTTTGCCAAAGAAACTGCTGCACTTCGGGAAGAGGTAGAATGCGCCTTCGGGCACGTTCACTTCCAGGCCAGGTATGTCCTTTGCGAGTTCAACAATGAGGTTGCGGCGGCGTTCAAAAGCCTGACGCATCTGCTCTACGCACTCCTGCGACGAGGCGTATGCATACTCTGCCGCCTTTTGGCTTACCGAGCAAGGGCCACTGGTGTATTGTCCCTGCAGTTTGTTGCAGCCTTTCACTATCCACTCCGGAGCAGCGATATATCCGATGCGCCATCCTGTCATGGCATACGCCTTCGA
>JAQXRI010000109.1 GCA_029218445.1 Prevotellaceae bacterium
AGATACTCCGCCACATTCTTCTCAATGCGTGCGGCGATGTCGCCTTCCTCGGCAGCCTTGTCAAACTTCTCGCCGGTGATGTGCTCGTAAAGCTCGATGTAGCGGTCGCTGACGCTCTCGGCATACTCGTCGGTAATTTCCGGCATCTGCTGTCCCGGCTCGTTCATGAAGTCGTGCTCGATGAGCCACTGGCGTACGAACTCCTTTGACAGCTGGCGCTGTGGCTCGCCCGCAGCAAACTTCTCCTCGTAGCCGTCGGCATAGAAGTAGCGGCTGGAGTCGGGTGTGTGGATTTCGTCGATGAGATATACCTTGCCGTCGCGCTTGCCAAACTCGTACTTCGTGTCAACGAGAATCAAGCCACGCTTTGCGGCAATCTCCTGTCCGCGGGCGAAGAGGCGGCGGGTGTAGTCTTCCATCACGGCGTAGTCCTCGGCACTGACGATGCCCTGTGCTATGATTTCCTCGCGCGAGATGTTGAGGTCGTGACCCTCATCGGCCTTTGTGGTAGGAGTGATGATTGGCTCGGGGAAACGCTCGTTTTCGCGCATTCCGTCGGGCAGCTTAACGCCACATATTTCGCGGCAACCCTTCTGATACTCACGCCATGCCGAACCGGTAAGAATAGAACGTATGATCATCTCAACGCGGAAGCCCTCACACTTCAGGCCCACAGTTACCATTGGGTCGGGAGTGGCCAACTTCCAGTTTGGACAGATGTCGCTTGTAGCATCGAGAAACTTGGCTGCAATCTGATTAAGCACTTGTCCCTTGAAAGGAATGCCTTTGGGCAGAATGACGTCGAAGGCCGAGATGCGGTCGGTGGCAACCATGACCATAAGGTCGTCGTTGATGTTATAGACGTCGCGTACCTTTCCATGATATACGCTTTTCTGTCCCTTGAAATTAAATTCAGTGTTTGTTAAAGCTTTCATTGTTGTATCGTTTTTTTTATTGTTTTATCGTTTAAAGATTTTCAGATGGTAGAGGGGAGAAGGTAGAGGGTAGAGATATGTTCTACCCGTGATTTCAATGCAGTTCGGTAATCTCTACCTTCTACCCTCTACCTTCTACCCTCTACCTTCTTAAATACCTTCCTTATCATACTTCTCATACGCATTGACTATTCGCGTTACGAGCTTGTGGCGTACGATGTCCTTTCGCGTCAGTTCCACTACGCCAATTCCCTCAATGCCCGTCAGGATGTTGAGGGCTTCCTTCAGGCCGCTTTTTTGTTCGCGGGGCAGGTCAATCTGGGTCATGTCGCCGGTTATTATCATCTTGGTGTTCCATCCCATTCGGGTGAGGAACATGCGTATTTGTGCGCAGGTGGTGTTCTGCGCCTCGTCGAGAATGACTACGGCATCGCTCAGAGTTCGTCCGCGCATGAAGGCGAGAGGAGCTATCTGTATGACGTGCTTCTCCATCATCTCCTGCAGTTTGGCCTGCGGCAGCATGTCTTCGAGGGCGTCGTAGAGTGGCTGCAGATAAGGGTCGATTTTGTCCTTCATGTCGCCGGGCAGAAATCCGAGTTTCTCTCCCGCCTCCACAGCCGGTCGGCTGAGTATGATTTTCTTGATTGTCTTTTCCTTGAGAGCCTTTACGGCCAGGGCAATGCTCAAGTAGGTCTTGCCAGTTCCTGCTGGTCCTACGGCAAAAATCATGTCGTTGTTGTAGAAGGCCTCAACGAGTTGCTGCTGGTTTTCGGTGCGTGGCTTTATGGGCCTGCCCGCCATGCTATACACGAGCACGCCTTCGGGCAGCTCGTCCTTTGTGCGCTTACCCTTCACGATGTCGAGTATGTCCTCCTCCTTCAGTGAGTTGAACTTCACGACATGCTTTCTCAAGCTCTCGATGTTTTCCTCAAAGGCACACATCTGCTCCTCGTCGCCAAGAACCTTGATGACGTTGCCCCTGGCAACGATTCTGAGCTTTGGGAAAAGAGCCTTTATCATTTGCAGATGGACATTGTTGACACCATAGAAAATCACTGGGTCGATGTCCTCAAGTACTATATGCTTCTCTGTCAATTTTACGTTATGTTTTTAAATTCCGTGCAAAATTACAGAAAGTTTTTCAATAAATTGTGTTTATTACGATGTTTTTTAGTAATTTTGCACGAAAAATAGCATCAATGAAAAAGAATACATATATAAAAGGCTTTTTCACCGCCGTAGCGGTGCTTGCCTTGATAAGATTGATATGGCCGGAAGTGGCGATTCAGAAGGTAGAGGGTAGAAGGGAGAAGGTAGAGAATAGCCAAAGCCTTGATTCTGCGCAGAACAGTAATCTCTACCCTCTACCTTCTACCCTCTACCCTCAAAAAAATACATTCTCCTCCCCCCACCCCATCTACAGCGTGCCGGCGTTCAAGACGACGTTTCCCGACAACAACGACGTGCAGATGGAGGCGGCAAGGAAGAACGGGGTGTCACCGGTGAAGAACCGTGAGGAAGCGGAGAAGAGAATGAAAGAGTTGGTGTATGTAGCTGCAAACCCATATTTTCATGTTGACAAGCTTAACAACAGTATTCCCTATCTCGTGCCGAAGGCATCGGTGCTGCTTCAGGACATTGGCCGCGCCTTTTTCGACAGTCTGCAGATAAAGGGAATACCTCTGCATAAGATTATTGTTTCCAGCGTGCTGCGTACGAAAGACGACGTGACGAAACTACGCAACCGCAACGGCAATGCGACGGAGAACAGCTGTCACCTCTACGGCACTACCTTCGACCTCTGCTACAACCGCTACATAACAGTGGAAGACCCTGAAGGACCACGCCGCCGCGCCGTGCGCAACGACACTCTCAAATGGGTATTGTCTGAGGTCCTACGCGACTTCCGTGAACAAAAACGTTGCTACATAAAATACGAAGTGAAGCAAGGCTGCTTTCACATGACGGTAAATTAAAAAACTGAACTTTCCCACCCTTTTCTATGCAGTGCGGTAACTTGCTCCCCCTACCTTAGGGGGAGAGCAAGTTACTAAACTGCACAGATTTAGCCTTAATAGAAATATATTGTAATGTTATCATAAAGGGTGGGAATCTTCAGTTAATTATTATGAGAATGCGACAACAAGTCCTGCCATAACGATGCTTACCATCGACATCAGCTTGATGAGGATGTTGAGCGATGGGCCGCTGGTGTCCTTGAACGGGTCGCCCACGGTGTCGCCCACTACGGTAGCCTTATGACACTCAGAACCTTTGCCTCCGAAGTTGCCTTCTTCAACCATTTTCTTCGCATTGTCCCATGCGCCACCGGCATTTGCCATAAACACGGCAAGGGTGAAGCCGGCGGTCAGTCCACCAACGAGAAGTCCCATCACTCCGGCCACTCCAAGCAGCAAGCCAACGACGATGGGGATGGCAATGGCAAGAAGACTCGGGAATATCATCTCGCGCTGAGCCGAACGGGTGCTTATCTCTACGCAACGGCCATAGTCAGGAGTGCCCTTGCCTTCGAGTATTCCCTTTATCTCGCGGAACTGGCGACGCACCTCCTCCACCATGGTCTGTGCGGCACGACCTACGGAACCCATGGTCAGTCCGCAGAACAGGAATGCTGCCATGCCACCGATGAATGCACCTACAAGCACCTTCGGATTCATAAGGTTGACCTGGAAGAAGTTCATATAGTCGAGCATGTTGGCACTCTCGGGATTGAAGATGTTGCCGGCAGAGTCGAAGAACTGCTGACCTTCCTCCACGGCACGCACCATGGCTATCTTTATCTCCTCGACATACGATGCCAGCAGAGCCAAAGCCGTAAGGGCGGCACTACCAATGGCGAAGCCCTTGCCTGTGGCAGCCGTGGTGTTGCCAAGAGCGTCGAGGGCATCGGTGCGGTGGCGCACTTCCTCGCCCAGCTCGCTCATTTCGGCATTACCGCCTGCGTTGTCGGCAATGGGGCCGTAAGCGTCGGTGGCAAGAGTGATGCCAAGAGTTGAGAGCATGCCGACGGCGGCAATGCCAATGCCATAAAGACCCATCGAGATGCTGTGGGCACTCATGGAGAGGTCGAAGCCGTTGGCAAAGAGATAGCTGAGCATGATGGCCGCCGAGATGGTGACAACGGGTATCATGGTTGAAATCATGCCAGTGCCAATGCCCTGAATGATGACAGTGGCAGGACCCGTCTTCGACGATTCAGCTATGCGCTGAGTGGGCTTAAAGCTGTGGCTCGTATAGTATTCGGTAGCTTGACCAATGACCACTCCGGCCACCAATCCGCTCACTACCGAGAACGACACTCCAAGCCAGTTTTCTATTTCCAGCAGATATAATATAATAAAGGTGGCAATGGCAATGAGTCCAGCCGCCACGTTGGTGCCAAGTCCGAGCGAGTGCAGAAGGTCGCGCATGGTGGCCTTCTCCTTGGTCTTCACGGTGAAGATGCCCACAAGCGAGAGGAATATGCCCACCGAGGCAATTACCATTGGGGCCACGACAGCCTTGAGCTGCATGTCGATGTTCATGGCAAAGGCAGTGGCTCCGAGGGCAGCCGTAGAAAGTATGCTGCCGCAGTAGCTCTCGTAGAGGTCGGCTCCCATGCCGGCCACGTCGCCCACGTTGTCGCCCACATTGTCGGCAATGGTGGCCGGATTGCGTGGGTCGTCTTCAGGAATGTTGGCCTCAACCTTGCCCACGAGGTCGGCACCGACGTCGGCCGCCTTGGTATAGATGCCGCCTCCCACGCGTGCAAACAGTGCCTGTGTGGATGCGCCCATACCAAAGGTGAGCATCGTGGTGGTGATGGTCACAAGGGCCATGCTTGAGCCATGGTAGAAGTAGCTGAGCACGAGAAACCAGATGGCGATGTCCAAAAGGCCAAGGCCCACTACCACAAGTCCCATCACGGCACCGCTGCGGAAGGCCACCTTCAAGCCGCTGTTAAGGCTCTTGCGGGCGGCATTGGCAGTACGTGCCGAAGCGTAGGTGGCTGTCTTCATGCCGAAGAATCCTGCCAGTCCTGAGAAGAATCCACCTGTAAGGAATGCAAACGGCACCCAAGGATTCTGCACCTTCAGCACGTAGGCCATGAAAGCAAACAGCACGGCAAGCACCACAAACACTATTGACACTACCTTGTACTGCTGCTTAAGATATGCCATTGCACCACGCCTTACATATTCAGCAATTTCAATCATTCGGGGCGTACCCTCGTCTTCCCTTCTCATTTGGCGGAAGAAATACCAAGCCATACCCAGGGCTACAACCGAAGCCACAGGAACGAGCCAAAATACTGCTGGGATGTTCATAATGATATGTTTTTAGTTAATTACTCCTCATCCACATAGTCCTCCAAGTCGCCGGCTTCCTCGTCGGGGTCGGTCTCTATGGCGAATGTGGTGCGGTAGTTGTCTTCGTTGATGTCGTCGTCGTTGAAGTCTGCCGGCTCTACTATTTCGTCGTCGTCATCGTCGTGGTTCTTATAGTCGTCGATAGGCAGTTCGTCGTCGTCGAGCTTAGGCTGCAACTGCAGTCGTGGTTTTTCCATGGCCGGCTTCACCTTCACGAAGATGGCCTCCACCCATGTGCCCTTCGGCACTTCAAGCACCTCAAATCCGTCGTTCACCTTTCGGTCGTACATGCCACCCGGCTTGTGCAGTCGGTTTTGTGGCAGCGTGGTGGTAGATATTTCAAATCCGCTTTCTATTATGTCCTGGATGCTTTGTGGCAGCGATTCCCAACCGCCTCCGAAGTTTCTCTCCAGCACCTCCACGAGCTTGGCGGCCGAGATGTGGGTGATGTTCTCGTAGGTAAGGTCGCTCACACGCATTATAGGACGCTTCTTGATGGCCCAGGTCACCTTTGCGGCATCGTCAATCTTCACCGTGGCTATCTTGTATCCCATTTTCTCATATTTGCCTTTCATCAACTTTGTGTCATCCTTCAGTTCTTCCACGAGGAATGCCGTCTTGATGATGTCAACATATCGGCGCAAGTTTTCCTTTATCTCAGAGTCTTTGTCAACTCCTTCCCACATTCTGAAAATGTCGTTTTCCTGCACATCCCAAACGTTGCTCTTCGTAAGAGCTTTCAACGAGATTGCTTTCTGTGTTGTTTCTTGTTTCATATATTATAAATGATTATTTTGTATTTTCTGTGTGCAAATGTAAATACTTTATTTTATTTATACAAGAGTTTGTGGAAGAAATTGCAAAAAAAAGCGGTTTTTTATTTTGTATTGTCTAAAACTTGCACTACCTTTGAATAACGTAGGCGGCGTTTTAACAATAAAAATAAAAAAGTTCCTCTTTTATTTTGTATTGTCTAAAACTTGCACTACCTTTGCACTGAAAAAAAGAATAAACAATGTCACAACCATTGGCTGAACGCCTCCGACCACGCAACCTCGACGAATACATAGGTCAACGACACCTCGTAGGAGAGGGAGCCGTGCTGCGCAAAATGATAGATGCGCGGCACATCTCGTCGTTCATTCTTTGGGGACCTCCCGGCGTGGGCAAGACCACACTGGCACAAATAGTGGCCAACAGGCTCGAAGTGCCATTCTTTACGCTCAGTGCCGTAACGAGCGGCGTTAAGGACGTGCGCGAAGTGATAGAAAAGGCACAGAAAGGCCGATTCTTCAACACCATGTCGCCAATACTCTTCATCGACGAAATCCACCGCTTCAGCAAGTCGCAGCAAGACTCGCTGCTTGGGGCCGTCGAACGGGGCGTAGTGACACTGATAGGTGCCACCACCGAGAACCCCTCGTTTGAGGTGATTCGTCCGCTGCTCTCGCGCTGCCAAACCTTCGTGCTGAAGTCGCTCGAACGCGACGACCTGCTGAGCCTGCTGCAACGAGCCATTACCACCGACGTCGAACTGAAGCACAAAAACATTGAACTGAGCCAAACCGACGCACTGCTGCGCTACAGCGGAGGCGACGCCCGCAAACTGCTCAACATTCTCGAACTCGTAATCGACTCTGAAAACACCGAGCCAATAGTCATCACCGACGACCTCGTGGCGGCACGCCTACAGCAAAACCCGCTGGCCTACGACAAAGGCGGCGAGATGCACTACGACATCATATCGGCATTCATAAAGAGCATACGCGGCAGCGACCCCGACGCAGCCCTCTACTGGCTGGCACGAATGATAGAAGGCGGCGAAGACCCTAAGTTCATTGCACGACGACTCGTGATAAGCGCATCGGAAGACATAGGACTGGCCAACCCCAACGCCCTGCTTCTGGCCAATGCCGCATTCGACGCCGTCAACAAGATAGGATGGCCCGAAGGACGCATACCCCTGGCCGAAGCCACCGTTTATCTTGCCACAAGCGCAAAGAGCAACTCGGCCTACTTGGCCATCGACAAGGCCCTCGCGCTCGTAAGGCAAACGGGCAACCAGCCTGTTCCGCTACACCTGCGCAACGCACCTACTGAACTGATGAAACAACTGGGATACCACGACGGCTACAAATATCCGCACGACTATCCCGGACACTTCACACCACAACAGTACATGCCCGACCAACTGCAGGGACAACAGCTCTGGACTCCACAACACTCGCCAACCGAAGACATGCTGGCACAGAGAATGAAAAACTATTGGGGGGATAATAAGAGGTGAGAGGTGAGAATTAAATACTTCACAAACTTGAATAAAAAAAATATTTTGAAATATGAAAATAGTAGTATTAGACGGTTACGGAATGAACCCGGGCGACCTATCTTGGGATGCCCTAAAGGAACTGGGCGACGTGACTATATACGATCGCACCACAGAAGAAGAAGTTTACAAACGCTGTGCCGACGCCGACATCGTACTTACAAACAAGGTGGTGTTTGACGCCAATACCATTTGGGACCTGCCCAACCTAAAATACATAGGCGTGCTGGCAACAGGCTACAACGTGATCGACACCGTGGCGGCAAAAGACTGCGGCATAGTAGTGACCAACATACCTGCCTACAGCACCGACAGCGTGGCACAGAACACGTTTGCCCACATCTTGGCCATAGCCAACCGCGTGGAGCACTACAGCGACCAAAACCGCAACGGACGATGGAGCAGCAATCCCGACTTTGTGTATTGGGACACGCCTCTCGTTGAACTGGCCGGCAAGAACCTCGGACTCGTTGGCCTGGGACGCATAGGCATGAAGGTGGCACACATTGCACTCTGCTTCGGCATGGAAGTGTTTGCCGTCACCAGCAAGCACCGCATCGACCTGCCCGAAGGCATCAGAAAGACCACACTCGACGGACTGCTTGCCACAAGCGACATCCTCTCGCTCCACTGCCCGCTGAACAACGAGACGCGCGAGATGATCAACGCCAAGTCGATAAAGAAGATGAAGCGGGGAGCCATAATAATCAACACCGGACGCGGCCCACTCGTTAACGAGGCCGACGTGGCCGAAGCACTGAAAAGCGGACAATTAGGAGCCTACGGTGCCGACGTGATGTGCCAAGAGCCGCCCGAGGCCGACAACCCGCTCTTCGCAGCCCCCAACGTCTTCATCACTCCCCACATAGCATGGGCCACATTTGAGGCACGCACACGACTGATGCAAATAGCCGTTGACAACGTAAAAGCATTTATCGACGGACAGCCGATAAACGTAGTAAATAAGTGAAAAGGTGTTTTTGGGGAAGGTAGAGGGTAGAAGGTAGAGGGTAGAAGGTAGAGATTACCAAACTGCGACAGTACACAACGTGCTTGCTGTATTCCAAGCTTAAGCATTTCTCTACCTTCTACCCCCTACCTTCTACCTTCCCAAAAGCCACATATATAATTTATAACCAAATGGAATTCATTACCAATATTACAGCCGAACAAATCATAGAGTTTCTTGGAACATTTGCATTCGCCATATCGGGCATACGCCATGCGGCGGCCAAAAACTTCGACTGGTTCGGTGGATACGTGTGCGGCATTGCCGTGGCCATAGGTGGCGGTACCATACGCGACGTGATGCTGGGCACCACACCATTCTGGATGACCAGTCCCTTCTATATGCTCTGCACGGCCTTGGCCCTTCTTTTCGTCGTAACCTTCGCCCGCTCCATCGAGCCGCTGAAGAATGCGTGGTTTGTGTTCGACACCCTTGGCCTTGCCCTTTTCACCATTGCCGGCATACAGAAAAGCGTCATGCTGGGACAACCCTACTGGGTGGCCATCATCATGGGCTGCATAACGGGTTCGGCCGGCGGAGTAATCCGCGACGTGCTGCTCAACAACGAACCCGTAATCTTCCGCAAGGAGATTTACGCCATGGCAAGTGTACTGGGCGGATTAGTCTATTGGCTTGTCATACACATCGACAACAGCGTCGAGCTTGCAGCCACCGTCAGTTTCGGCGTTACGTGCACCATTCGTGCCCTTGCCGTAAAATACCATCTGTCGCTGCCCAAGCTGAAACAGCTTATTGCCGAGGAATAAACCTTAAAAGCGCAGCTACTGGGGGTGTGGGCGTCCCGCCCGCACCTCGCACACCATCAGCCGCAAAAGAACTTAAAATTTAATCGTGAGTTCGACAAATTCTATGCATTCATAAGTTAACGTGAGTTCATATTCGTCGAACTCACGTTATTTTTTTTATTCTTTAATGTCAAGCTTGCTTTGACTTCCCTTTTAGGCGAGGTGCGGGCGGGACACCCACACCCCCAGCACAACCTTCTACCCTCTACCCAAAACATATTAGAACCGGTGACGAAATACCTTAATGTGGGGCCGAAAGGCAACGCCCACATTAAGGTATTTTGTCGTTTTTGGCCCACGTCTGCATAACCAAATGTGGGTAATAGCAAGCTATTTATAAATAAGGTGGGAAAACGAAAATACGGCACTGGGAAAAGGTTTCACCATTTTTTGGTATTGTAAAGAAAAAGTTTTAGGCGTAACTTTGCACCACGAAAAACGATGAAACCATTTTGATTGACATGACAATAATAGAACTAATGAAAAGAGTGCCGGCGGCCGCTGCGGCACTGGCACTGACAACGACAGCGGCGGCAGCCACGGCCAACGACTCCACCGCCGTGGCCGCCCCCTACGACAGCTTCAGCAAATATCGCGTAGGCGGCTACGGCGAGATGGTGGCGGCATGGAAGGACTACGGCACCAACCGCTTTTTCGGAGGCCAATACGGCAACTCAAAGACCAGCCGCTCTACCATAGCCATTCCACGTTTTGTGGTGGCCATGGACTATAAGTTGTCGAAACAATGGGTCGTAGGCGCGGAAATTGAATTTGAAAGCGGTGGCACCGGCTCGGCTTACGAACTGGAGAACACCGAAAACGGCGAATACGAAACCGAACTGGAAAAGGGCGGCGAAGTGGCCATCGAGCAGTTTCACATCACACGCCTCATCACACGCTCGCTTAACGTGAGGGCAGGCCACATGATAGTGCCGGTGGGACTGACCAACGCCCACCACGAGCCCAACCTCTTCTTCGGCACAGTGCGCCCCGAAGGCGAGACAACGCTGCTGCCTTCTACATGGCACGAAACAGGACTTGAACTGTTTGGCACCATCGGCAAGGGCACAGCCACTTTCGACTATGAGGCCATGGTGGTGGCCGGACTCAACGCCAACGGCTTCGACCGCAACAACTGGGCCGGCGGAGCAAGTCAGGGCATTTTTGAAGAAGACAACTTCACGTCGCCCGCCTATGCCGTGCGCCTCGACTGGCGCGGCGTGAAAGGCCTGCGACTTGGCGGCTCGTTCTACTTCTGCAACAACATTGGAGCCAACTCCGACAAGAAACAAACCTACGAGGGACTGGGCCGAATACCACTGCGCATCTGGTCGTTCGACGGACAATACAGCAACCGCTACGTGACGGCACGCGCCAACGTGCTGCTCGGCAACCTCGGCAACACCGACGCCGTAAACTCACGCAACGGCAAGCTGTCGAACAACTCGCCCTACTCGCGCCTGACGCCAGTGGCCAAACGGGCGGTGAGCTACGGCGGCGAAGTGGGAGTCAACCTGCGCAACCTGCTGCACCTTGAACGTATGCCAGTGGTTGTTCCCTTCGCCCGCTACGAATACTACAATCCGCAGCAGGAAGTTACGGGCAACTATTCGGCCGACAACCGACTACAGACGAGCATGTGGGTGGCGGGCATAAACTGGCGACCACTGCCCAACCTTATAGTGAAAGCCGACTATACAACCCGACAGATAGGCACATCGAAAGTGTTTGGCAAAGGAACCTACAACAGCGAAAACGAGTTTGCCGTGGGAGTGGCGTTTGTAGGATGGTTTGCAAGAAAATGACTGAAAGAGCAGTATGAATACATCAGGAAACCCCTTATAAAAAGTTCTCCATAGGGTTGGAAAGTTATGTTTCACGCCGCGAAACGTACATTTCACGACGTGCAACATACATTTCACGACGTGAAACGTACATTTCACGCCGTGAAATATAAATCAGCAAGGCAACAAAAAACATTTAGATATGCATAAACAGACATTATTTGCGGTGGCATTCCAAACAATTATAGCTGGAGCTATCGCGTCGTCGTGCAGCAGCGACGACAAAAACGAGACAGTACAGAACGTGGAGCAATCGGCAGAGGAACTCGACTACTCGGCCACCAACGCCAACGCATGGCACAACTACATGCAGCAGGTGGCAACACGACTGAAGACCGATGCCGACAACCTCTACGACTACTGGTTTGCGAGCTACAAAGGCGGCGAGCCATTCAGCACCACATTCACAAGCCACAACAGCAGCGCCTACTCAAGCGCACTGAGCTGCATAGAGCAGATAATCGACGGATGCTGCGACATAGCCAACGAGGTGGGGACGGCAAAAATAGGCGAGCCATACGACTACTACAAGGCCGGAAAGACCACACAGGCACTGTATGCCGTGGAGTCGTGGTACAGCTGGCACTCGCGCGACGACTACTCCAACAACATCATCTCGATATACAACTCTTACCTCGGCAAGACAAGCACCAAAATCACCGGCAGCGAAACAGCCAACACCAACTCGATAGCCGCCGTAGTGGCCGAGGGCGACGCCGCGCTCGACCTGAAGGTGCGCAACACCATAAAGGCTACCTACGATGCCATACTTGCCATTCCGCAACCTTTCCGCAACAACATCGTTTCGACCGAGAGCGAAGAGGCCATGGAGGCTTGCGAGACACTGAACAACGTGCTTGAGCGCGAACTGAAGCCCTACCTGCAGAACAACGAAAGCAAGATAGGCGACGAAAGGCTCAACGCCGTGGTTAGGCAGTATGTGGATGCTGTGGTAGAACCCACTTACAAGAACCTGAAGGACAAAGTGGCCGCACTTGTAACAGCCGTGGCAACGCTGAACGCCAACCGCACCAACGCCAACTTCACCGCCGCCTGCAACGCTTGGCTCGAAGCACGCCAGCCGTGGGAAACGAGCGAGGCCTTCCTCTTCGGCCCTGTGGCCGACCAAGGCCTCGACCCCAACATGGACTCATGGCCACTGGACCAGGAAGGAATAGTGAACGTGCTGAAAACGGGCAACTGGGGCGACATGGACTGGAGCGGCGACTACGACGAGGACAACTCGCAGCAGGAGCAGGCACAAAGTCTGCGCGGATTCCACACTCTTGAGTATCTGCTGTTTAAGGATGGAAAAGCGAGGGAAGTTAAATAAGAAACAATGAAGAATCATAAACGGTACTTTACATCAATAGCAGCCTTAGCCATTCTCGCCACAGCGTGTGAGGATGGCGAAGGCATGACCGAGGCCGACGTAGAGGTGCCGGAAGGCTACGAGCTGTCGGCCGGCACGGCTACTAACTTCCTCACATCGTCGTTTGCCTACGACACCGACGCCGACTGGCTTAGCGGCGAATACCAAAAAAGGTTTACACGCGGCGACAGACTCTACGACGATGCACTGACCTCAAGCAACGGCTACGGAGGCGGACTGGGTCCGGTGTATGCAGGATATTCGTGCGGCAGCTGCCACCACAATGCCGGACGCACCAAGCCCGCCGTGTGGACGCAGAACAGCAAGGGCGAATATGGGTCGGGCGACTACGGCTTTTCGGCCATGCTCGTTTATGTCACACGACGCAACGGTGCCTTCTTCCAAGACTACGGACGAGTGCTGCACGACCAAGCCATATACGGCGTTAAGCCCGAAGGCAAACTGAAAGTGGAATGGCAGTATATGAAAGGACTATTTCCTGACGGCGAGGAATATGAGCTTTGCCTACCAAAATACACCATAACAGAATGGTATGCCGACAGCATAAAGCCCGACGACCTGTTCTGCACCGTGCGGCAACCGTTGCGCCACGTAGGATTGGGACAAATGATGGCCCTCGACCAAGAGGAAATAGAGGCACTGGCCCGAAAAAGCAACTATCCGGAATATGGCATCAGCGGACGATGCAACTACATAAACGAACGCGGCCGACTGCGACTGGGCCTGTCGGGCAACAAGGCGCATCACGCCGACCTGACCGTGGAACTGGGCTTTTCGAGCGACATGGGAGCCACCAACAGCCGCTATCCCGAAGAAATATGCGAGGGACAGAGCCAAATGCAGCAAGGCAGCATGATGGGGCTGACCTACGACCAGCTCGACGTGAGCACCGAAGACATGGAGAACGTTGACCTCTACCTCCACTGCCTCAGCGTGCCAGCACGACGCAACACTACAGATCCGGTGGTGAAAAAGGGCGAACAGATGTTCAACAAGGCCAAATGCCAACTCTGCCATGTGGCCACGCTGCACACCAAGCCCCGGGGAGCAACGCTGCTCAACGGCACCAACATACCTTGGCTCGGCAGCCAAACCATACACCCCTACAGCGACTTCCTGCTGCACGACATGGGCAGCGAGACAATGGGCGCAGGACTGAACGACAACTACGTGAGTGGACTGGCGCGAGGCAACGAATGGCGAACGACGCCACTGTGGGGCATAGGCCTACAGGAGAAGGTGAACGGACACACCTACTTCCTGCACGACGGCAGGGCACGCAACCTCACTGAGGCCATACTGTGGCACGGTGGCGAAGGCGAAGCGTCGAAAAACATTTTCATCAACATGTCGAAGGACGAACGTTCGGCACTAATAAAATTTTTAGAGAGTCTATAAAAGAATTAAGAACAGAACTTTCCCACCCTTTTCTATGCAGTGCGGTAACTTGCTCCCCCTCTAAGATAGAGGGGGGTGTCACGTAGTGACGGGGGCGTATGAACCGCCGCATAAGTAATATAACTCCACTGAGGCAGTACATACTCCCTCCCCCCGTTGGGGGACTCCCCCTACCTTAGGGGGAGAGCAAGTTACTGAACTGCATTGGTTTAGCTTTAATGCTTACATATTATAACGTTATTCTAAAAGGTGGGAGAGTTAAGAATTAAAAAATGAAAGATTAAAAATATAGGCAGGATTATGAGAAAAACAATAATGGCGGCACTCGTTGCTGCAATAATGCCACTTACGGCAATGGCACAACACGAGGAGGAAACTGAAAACGGAGTGATGTCGCTCGCAGGCAAGGAAGGCTTTACCATTGGCACAAAGAAGGGCGACTTTGTGTTTAAGCCCTACATGATGGTTCAGACCTCGGCCTCTTACAAATTCTACGACGACGAAGGACTGGACAAGGCCTACAACCAAGACAACGTGGCCAACTCGGGCTTTGCCATCCCCTATGCCATAATAGGCTTTACGGGCAAGGCATACGACAAGGTGACGTTCAACGTGTCGGTGAATGCTGCGGCCACGGGAGGCAACATTCTGCAACAGGCGTGGCTCGACGTGAAGCTGAAAGACGAGGTGGCCTTCCGCGTAGGAAAATTCAAGACACCATTCTCACACGGCTATCTCACCACACTCGGCGAAACGCTGCTGCCACAACTGCCAACGTCGCTCACGGCAAGCGTAATACTGCCCTACTCGCTCAACGCCGTAACGCCAAACATTGGTACGGGCTTCGACCTCGGAGTGGAGATGCACGGACTGCTGGCAGGAAAAATAGGCTACGAGGTGGGACTGTTCAACGGCACTGGCTCGACCGTAAACACGGCCACAAAGACCTTCAGCGACGACTGGCACATACCGTCGCTGCTCTATGCCGGACGAGTGACGCTGATGCCAAAGGGCGTGATGCCATCAACACAGGGCAACCCCGACCGCCTCGACGAAGACAAATGGATGGTGGGACTATCGACCAGCCTCAACGTCGAAAGCGAAAACGAAAGCACCAACGACTACAGGGCCGGACTGGAGTTTGCCATGCTGAAGGAACGGCTATACCTTGCCGCCGAAGCCTACTACATGCACGTAGGATTTACTGAACGCCAGAAGATAAGCGACTCATACAACTACTGGGGCGGATATGTGCAAGGCGGTTATTTCGTGACCGACCGGCTGCAACTGGCGGCACGCTACGACCTGATGGACCGCAACGGCAGCGGCAAGGACGGAATGCTCAACATGCCCGCCGTAGGACTGAACTACTTCTTAAAAGGCACCGGACTGAAACTGCAGGCGATGTATCAATACACGGGACGCACAGGACACGAGACACAGCTCGACCGCGACAACGACGACCTCGGACTGACCACCCACTGCGCCACCGTGCAACTGCAATACTGCTTCTAAAAAAAAGTACAAACATTGCAGTATGAAGAATAAATTTCGTAACTTTGCAGCAGCCATAATGGCCATGGCCGTCACCTCTGCCTGCGACGACGGACGAATATACCCCGACTCGACCACTACCACACAACGCGAGGGACTGACAATGAAGCTTACCGGACACTTGACCGGCACCAACAGCTGGGCTGATGGCTACACTGTGGCGGTGGCGGCCTTCGACGACGAAAGCCCTTACGCCCTGATAACCAAAAACATTACAGGCGAAGGCGACGTGCAGATAGTGATGAACGCCATTCCGGCCGAGGCGACACAGGTGGAACTGTGCATTATCGACCGACTCAGGACACGCATTGCCACCATTGCGCAACAGAACACGGCAAGCCTCGGCGACACGCGCGACACACTGACGATGGACGTAGGCACCATCGACTTAGGCATGATGGCACTGCTGCAACAGAACGTGTTCACTCCTCGATGCGCCGGATGCCACGGATTGAGTTCACACACGGCAGCCGGCATCGACCTGACCGAAGGCAACACCTACAACAACATTGTAGGCAAGCCATCGAAACACATCGAAGGAAAAAACATAGTCAAGCCAAACAATTACGACGAAAGCGTGCTCGGGCTGATGCTCGACACCAACCTGACGTCAACTTGGGGCTATGACCACCAAAGGGCCGACATTAGCGACACATGGAGAAAAATACTGAAAGACTGGATAGAAAACATAGAACAATGAAGAAAACATATACATACGACAACGCCCGCGTCGAGACTTTCACGTTCGACAATGGCGCAAATGTGAAGGAGGCGCACTTGATTGTCCACGTAACAAACGACACTATCAGCTTCTGCATGCAGCTGAATGCCGTGAGCGAAGCCTTCGGCGACATCATGCAAAACCAGATGAAGGGGTTTATGCCAGTGTTCAAGCGTTACTTCCTAAGCGACGCCGCCACACAGGCCGACCACGTTTGCCTGACGGAAACCGAGGGAGACTGCTGCGCATTGTCGATAGTAGAGCAGCCGCCACTCGACGGCACGAAAATAGCCCTATGGTGCTACATGATGACCGGCGTTAAGACAAAGGCATTGGAAAGCGGACTATATGCCGTAGAGCAAGGCCCATACCGACACCTTTGGGGAGGCAGTGCCCACAACCTTGCCGCCAACTCGGAATATCAGACGCGACTGCTGTTCAACGAATACATTGTGCAACTGGCCAAAGAAGGCTGCACGCTGAAAGACAACTGCATAAGGACATGGTTTTTCGTAAACGACATCGACCTCAACTACGGCGGCGTGGTGAGAGCGCGCAACCAAGTGTTTTTTGCACAAGGCCTTACCAACGACACCCACTTCATTGCCAGCACAGGCATTGCGGGCCGACAAGCAGACCCCAACGTACTGTCGCAGATGGACAGCTATGCCGTGGCAGGAATACAGCCCAGTCAGATAAGACACCTGTATGCGCCCTCCCACCTCAACCGCACCAGCGACTACGGCGTGAGCTTCGAGCGCGGCACTTGTGTTGACTACGACGACCGCCGCCACGTGTTCATTTCCGGCACTGCAAGCATCGACAACAAGGGACAAGTGGTGAAACCGGGCGACATAGTGGGACAGACGCTCAGGATGATTGAAAACGTGGAGGCGCTGCTCGACGAAGCCGAATGCAGCTTTGACGACATGGGACAAATTATCGTATATCTGCGCGACATTGCCGACTATACCGTAGTGTCGGGATTGATGAAAGACCGCTTCGCCGACATGCCGCTGCTGATTGTTCATGCTCCTGTGTGCCGCCCAGGATGGCTGATAGAAATGGAGTGCATGGGGGTAAAAAAATTAAAGAATTAAAGGATTCAACAATAAAAAAGAAAGTAATTATGAAGGCCGTTTTATTTTTTATCTATACGATTATCATTCTTGCCTTGGCTATAGCCACAGCGTTGGAACAAAGCCAAGGCACGGCCTTCGCCTTGGAAAACATTTACCATTCATGGTGGTTTGCACTACTCTGGGCTTTGCTTGCCACACTTGCAGTTGCCGCCCTATTGGCCAAGCGGAGAACAATGAAACTGCCACTCACCATGATGCACGCTTCGCTGATAGCTATACTGCTGGGAGCCGCCGTGTCGTGGGCAACATCGGAAAGCGGAATGATGCACATACGCCAAGGCGAGACAACAGGCTACTATCTGCGCAACGATCGCCAAATGGACGAGACGCCGTTTAAGGTAAGGCTCGACTCGTTCTGCATAGACTATTACAGGAATACCAACGAGCCGCGCGACTTCAGAAGCCACATCAGCGTGGAAGGCAAAAAGGCTACGATATCGATGAACAACATATATAAGCACAATGGCTACCGACTCTACCAGGCGTCGTTCGATGACGACCTAAAAGGCACGGTGCTAAGCATAAGATACGACCCATGGGGCACCCCGCTCACTTATGCGGCTTATGGCCTGTTGGCCTGTTCGATACTGTTGTGGTGGCTTACTACACGCAAGAAGCACAAGGCATCGGCAGCCTGCATCGCAATGTTTTTCGTAGTATATGCCATAACCCACTACACTTACTTCAACAAGCATTCGGGTCACTTGCTGCCTGTGCTCAATACACCTATTCTGCCCATTCATGTTTCACTAATCATTACGGCATATATCTTACTGGCAACATGCTTGTTATTGTCGGCGGCGTTCTTAGTAAAGCGGAAGGCAGGCAACAGTCGAAAGCGCAACCAAATCACCATATTGGTCAACCATCTGCTACCTAATGCAATGTTCTTGTTGATGTTGGGAATTTTCGTTGGTGCAATATGGGCCAACTTGTCGTGGGGAAGCTATTGGGGTTGGGACCCGAAAGAAGTATGGGCACTGATAACGATGATGGTGTATGCCATACCCCTGCACCGCCACTCGCTCACGTGGCTACGGCGCGATGCCATCTATCATGCTTACATGATATTGGCCTTTCTCTGCGTAATGATGACTTACTATGGAGTTGACCTGCTTGGAGGCATGCACAGCTATTGACAGCACTACACGTTGTCAGCTCCGCAATGAGGACAACGTCCAAGCCTTCCGATGGGTTGGCCACAATTGCCGCAACGATAGCTTGGACGCTTCACTCGGAAGTGCAGATAAAGCGCATAAACTATATAGGCGACAAGCAGCGGATAGCCAACGTAATACAACGTGGAAATACTGAACAGCACATAGTCAACGGCACACACCGCCGCAAGCCCCATAGTGTAGAGCAACGCCTCGCCAAAGGAGAAACGATGGAAGATGTCGTCGAGAGCAGCCAACGTGACTATAAGTATTGTCCAAACGAGAGTCATAAAAGCCGACAATTTGGGAGGCAACGCAAATGGATTGAGAGTAGGATGATAATAAAAATGCCGCCACGCGTCGGGGTCGAAAAGCTGTATTGACGCATACACTACGGCAGCAGTGGAAAGGAGCAAGGCAAGAGCCATGGGGAATGGCGACTCGAAGTCGTTCCAATGCACTATCCTGGCCTTGCGCCGCTTGATGAGCAGCAAGCCGTAAGCAGCCAATACCACCACAACGAGGGCAAGAAACAAAAGGAGGTGGGAGTCGGAAAAGGTGTCGATGAACCACGATATAGGGTCGTCGGGCTTGACGTTGGGCAACATGCGGCTTTCCTGTATCCAGCCTTGGGTCATCTGGTCGTGGGCAAGTTTCACCCACACAGAGTCGATGGTGTCGGTGGTGACATAAGTAATGTCGGCCACAACGACCCTGTCGCCAGGTGCAACAACAACCGAGTCGTTGGCCTCAGCATTGGCGTTGTCGCCACTCTTTTGGTCGCTCCGCTGTGCATAAAGCACAAGCGAATCGTTTTTGACCACAAAGTTGAAGTTTTGGGTATAGTGGTGGGTAGAATAAAATGAGATGGAGTCCTGCTGTTCCTCGGTAAGACTCCAAGCATCAGGCGTTTGGCTTGCCTGATTATAGCAAGCCGTCAAAGCCAAACTCAACAGAAGCAAACAAAACCACCTATACATATTCTTATTTACGCTTTTCAATTGTTGACCAATACATTCATCTGACAGTGGCGGCAGTCAAACTGTAGCCTGAAAGAGCGACCGTCGGGCAGACGCAACGACAATGGCTCACGCCACTTGGGAGTCGTGCCTCCCTTGGCAACGCAACAGCCAAGGGCATGGCGCAGACAAAATCTGCACTGCATTACCATAGCTCCCTCGCCATGCTTCTTCTCTGTCTCAAAGGCCCCGGCTCCACTAACACCCTGACCCTCGTAAAAAGCGACAGCAGCACGATTGGATGCGTTATAGAGGTAGTTGGAGGGTAGAGGGTAGAGGGTAGAAGGTAGAGGGTAGAAGGTAGAGGGAAGATTTGGAGGGTAGAAGGTAGAGGGAAGTTTTGGAGGGTAGAAGGTAGAGATTTTCTCAACGGCATCCCTTCTCATCTGTGCCAGCACACTTGAGGGAATGAACCATGGAAAATCGTCGGCTATTTCTACCGACGAACATTCGTAAATTGTTGTGCCAAGCTTGGTGAGCTGGCGGATGATGTTCTCGCGTTGAGGCTTTTGTGCCGCCGAATGTTCAGCCTCTACCTCCACCCTTGCCTTGCGTCCATCTTCCGACTCAACAGCGAGGGCAAAGCCTTGGGCCGTTGCGGCAAACGACATCTTGAGTCCAACACGGCGCACGGCCGAAGGGCGGGCAAGCAACGTTTCAAACTGCTGGTCGTTGTTGCGATAAAGGGGCATGCCTTGACGCAAACCGTGCGGCATCGACGAAGGATAGAGATGATTGCCCTCGGCGCGGTTGACCCTAAAGCCTTCAAGCTGTCGCTCACCATTGATGAAACAAAGGCCATCGCCATTGGCAAAAGCCGACACGCCAGCCACTGTGATGCACTGTCGCCTGATGTCCTTCACCTTTCCAACATATTCACCCAACGCCTTGGGCGTATCAGGCGAAAACATGTCGGGCTGTCGGCCATCGGCAAAGTATGTGGTATAGCCCCTATTGAACGTCTTCTTAAGATTAGGCTCAAAGTTGTACTCCACCCTGCCAAACGATGCCCGTCGATATTTGTCGGGATTGGCCTCCACCACTTTGTCAAGTCTTCTGCTATAGGCTGCCGTAACATTTTTTACGTAGGCCACATCCTTCAGACGTCCCTCTATCTTAAACGACACGGCTCCTGCGGCGGCAAGACGCTCGACATTGTCCAACTGGCACATGTCTTTCAGTGAAAGCAGATGACGGTCGTGTTCCAGCACGCGTCCGTCGGCATCTACAAGGTCGAACTTCAATCGGCAAAACTGGGCACACTCGCCACGGTTGGCCGACCGCCCAAAACAATGTTGCGAAGCATAGCATTGGCCACTATAGCTCACACACAAGGCTCCATGCACAAACACCTCCAGCTCAACGTCGGGTACACACTCGTGAATAGCAGCAACCTCGTCAATCGACAGTTCGCGGGCCAAAACGACCCTACGGAATCCCAATCCGGCGAGCCACCTGACCTTTTCGGCCGAACGATTGTCGGTCTGTGTACTGGCGTGCATCTCCATCGTCGAACCTTCGGCTTGCATCTCACGCATGATGCCCACAAGAGCCATGTCCTGAACCAATATGGCATCGACGCCTGCCTCGTCAAGCTCACGAAGCAGACGAGTGATGCGGTCAAGCTCTGAGTCATAGACGATGGTATTGACCGTAACATACACACGAGCCCCAAACTGATGGGCATAGAGGCAAAGGCGGGCAATATCGTCAACCGAATTGCCTGCCGCCGCACGTGCACCAAAATGGTTGGCGCCAATATACACGGCATCGGCACCGTGGTCGATGGCCGCCATGCCACATTCAAGATTCTTTGCAGGTGCAAGAAGTTCAAGTGTCCTCATAATTCTACTGTAGATGTGGGAATCCGGGCATTAATATATCTCGTTGATGTTGTATGGAGTGACCTGATAGATATAGTAGTTGAGCCAGTTGTGGTAGAACAAATTGGCATGGGCTCTCCAAGTGACCACCGGCCTGTTTGACGGGTCGTCGTCAAGATAATAGTTCACAGGAAGTCCCACATCGTTGCGCACTCCTATGTCACGTCGATACTCCTTGTCGAGCGTGTCGGGAGCATACTCGAGATGTCCTGTGACGTAGAACTCACGTCCGCCACGGGCCATCACCATGCTCACGCCACTGTCGGGCGACTCGGCAATGAGCGTAAGGTCAGGACATTTCAGAATGTCTTCCCTGCGCAGCTCAGTGTGTCGGCTATGGGGCATATAGAACACGTCGTCGAAGCCGCGGAAGATGGGCAGATGCGGCTCAAGTGTGCGCTGTTTGAAAATGCCGAACATCTTCTTGTCCAAAGGATATTTTGGAATACCATAATGGCAGTAAAGGCCTGCTTGGGCAGCCCAGCAGATGTACATGGTTGACATGACATGAGTGCGGGCCCACTTCATGATGGTGCTTATCTCGTCCCAATACGTCACCTCCTCATAATCGTAGGTCTCCACTGGTGCTCCAGTAATGATCATTCCGTCGAATTTCTCCTTCCTCATTTCCTCAAAGTCGCGGTAGAACATCATCATGTGTTCGATTGGCGTGTTTTTGGGCGTATGGCTCTTGAGCTTCATAAACGAGATGTCGAGCTGAAGCGGAGTGTTTGACAACAGTCGTACGAGGTCGGTTTCCGTTGTAATCTTCAATGGCATAAGATTCAGTATTACAATCTTCAAAGGACGTATATCCTGAGTAATGGCCCTCGAATTGTCCATTACAAAAATGTTTTCTTTCTTAAGCAGCTCTATTGCAGGCAGCTTGTCGGGTAATCTTAAAGGCATTATTATTTCTTTTTATGTTATTATGAGTTGTCTTGAAACCCATTGTTTATTATACTATCTTCATTACGCATGACGACACATTGTCGAAGCCTCCGGCATCGATGGCGGCTTGGCACATCTGCTGTGCATCGCATTCGATGGCAAGCAACTGCTCTATGAGACTGTCGTCAACCATGTCGCTCATTCCATCGGAACAGAGCATCAGCACGTCGCCATGCCTGACATCGTCAGAAAAATCGTTGATGTCGAGATACGAGGTGGTGCATCCTGCGCCAATGCAATTGGTCACTATGTTGGAGTGTTTTGACTCGCCAAGCAGACTGCTGAGCGAATGGTCGGTGGAGAGTTGTTGCAGCTTTCCGTCGCGCAACCTATAAAGACGGCTGTCGCCACAGTTAATCCAGAAGAACCTGCCCTCATAGACTATGACTCCCACCAAAGTCGTTCCCATATTCTGCGTTTCAGGACTCAACTGCCCTTTCGTATTGATAGTTGAATTGATACTATTGAGCCACTCTACGAGAGCCTCAACAAAATGCTCGGGAGTGAGCTTCATAGGCAAATCGCCTATATAGAAATGCAAACTTGTCAGAACCTCCTGGCTTGCCACTTCACCGGCATTGTAACCACCCATGCCGTCGGCAACGGCCACAACAAAGCGGTCGCAGATGTGCATGTCAATTTCTGTACTGTAATCCTCATTCCTTACATACTTGTTGCGAACAAGAATCATGTCTTCGTTGTTGTGCCTTATCAAGCCGACGTTGCTCGACGCCGATAATCTTATCTTGTCAATTTTCATAGGGGTCAATTTGTTGATACATTATTTATTATAACCTGCAGATTGACGTTGGCTATCGTCACCAGGTCGCCATTATTCAAAGTCATGCAAACGTCGGGCATCAGCCTGTGCCTGTTGAGCATAGTGCCGTTGGACGAGTGCTTGTCCATAATACACCATCCCTCTCCATTTCTGTAGAACAGTTGCGCGTGTATTCCCGACACATACTTGTTTTGCTCGAACATGGCCTTGTAGGGACCTTGGCGCCGTCCGATGATGGCACCATTGATGGCTCGCATGTTCAAATTAAGCTGATGGTTGACAAGTGTTAGTTGCGGTATGGACATGTCAACCAACGACGTCGATAGCTGTGCTTGTCCGGAAGTGACGGCCGACGGCATGGAGGAATGCTCAGACATGGTGGTCTGCTGATTTTGCAGTTCCAACTCTTCGGCCGTTATCATCAGGCCTCCACACAACGTACAACGTCGTCCCGTACCCACATGTCCACACTTAGCGCAATACATCAGCATTTTGCCGCATTGGTCGCAATAGTGTGACCCGGAGTCAATCTCTTCCTTGCAATTGGGGCATATTATCATATTCTTTAGTCTCCATCTTTTGTTCTACTCAATGTCATCGGGAGTGATGATTCTGTAAGTCTCGGTTGTAATGTCGGAAGGCGACATGCCTGCCACACGCTCCGACAAGTGGCTGACCGTTTCGTCGAGCAGCAGCCTCATTTCCCTCGCATTGCCAAAGGCAGTACCCTTGCTCATGACTTTCTGGCAAATCACTCCCATAAGTTTGAACTCTGCCTCGGGTGCAAGCTGGTAGTCGTCTTTGGCGGCCATCTTCTTGAAAATGGCAAGGAGTTCGTCTTCGTTGTAGTCCTCAATGTTCATCTTGTGGGTAAAACGGCTCGCCAAACCCTGATTCTCAAGCAAGAACGAGGCCATTTTGTCCTTATATCCGGCCGCAATGACAACAAACTTGCCACGGTCGTCTTCCATGCGCTTGACAAGGGTGTCGATGGCTTCGCGTCCGTAGGGGTCGTCGCCACCGTTGCAAAGAGCGTAAGCCTCGTCGATGAACAGCACACCGCCCATGGCCTGGTCGCAGAGCCGATTGACTATTTTCGGTGTCTCACCCATATACTTGCCCACCATTTGTGCCCGCGTCACTTCAATCACGTTCTTCGTTGGCAGAATATCCATGCTCTGCAGCAGCTCACCCATCAGCCGCGCCAACGATGTCTTTCCTGTTCCGGGGTTGCCTGTAAGGACAAAGTTCATGATCATCTGCTGAACCTTCCCCACTCCACTGGCCGACCTCTGCTTCATAAACATGCTCTGGACAGCCAGACGGCGGATAAGATTCTTCACCATCCTCATGCCTACAAAGCCATCAAGGTCGTTGAGTACTTCATCGAGAGGACGCTTGTTGTCGGCCTGGCCAACGCCAAGGTCGGCAATGGTGATGGCATACATGTCGTCTTCGGAAAGCTGCCTGCCGCTCATCTCCTCTACAAGTCGGCGACTCTGCCTCTCCACGCACTCGTCAAACAGTTTACGGGCCTCACGTGCATTGCCAAAATTGTGGTCGCTGCGCAGGCACAGCTGCTCAAACTGACGATGTACCGCAGCCTGTGTTTCATCGTTGACGGTAAACTTACGCGTCTTGGCCATATTGAGGAATATCTGCGTCAACTCGTCAGCATTATAGTCGTCGAAATGAATGGTCTGAGTGAATCGGCTTTTCAGCCCTGGATTTGAATCTATGAAGTCGTGCATTTGCTGGGTATACCCCGCCACGATGCACACAAACTTGCCACGGTCGTCTTCGAGCCGCTTGAGCAAAGTGTCGATGGCCTCCGAACCGAAGGAATCCTGGTCGTTCGACTTCAGAGTATATGCCTCGTCGATAAACAGCACTCCTCCCATGGCCGAATCGACGAGTTGGTTGGTCTTTATGGCAGTCTGCCCACTAAACCCGGCCACAAGGCTGCTTCTGTCGGCCTCAACAAGCTGTCCGCGCGACAACACGCCAAGAGTTTTCAGCACATTGGCCATAATACGCGCCACGGTGGTCTTGCCGGTACCCGGATTGCCTGTAAATATGTAATGCTTGCCTTGGAAAGTATCGTTGGCCCCACGTTGTATCTGCAGGTTGATGTATGAAGCAAGATTGCTTATTTCACGCTTAACCGAAGCCAGTCCCACAAGTCCCTCAAGGTCTTTCAGACAGTCGGTGTAGTCAATGGTCTGCGGACGGTCGTAAGGCACATCCGTATCTTCTATTGTCATCAACTGTTCGTTGGTGAGCATTTTAAGGTCATTCTTTTCAAGTCTCTCGGCCTGTTGCTTGCATATAGCATCAAACAACTGCCTCATGGCCCTTCCATTGGCAAAATTTTTGTCACGATGCTCATACATGTCGTTGATGACCATCATGGTCTTATCCTGTGCCTCCGGCGAGAAAACATATTTCTTGTCGGCGGCAAACGTCAGCATTATGCGGTATAGTTCAGACGGAGTATAGTCGTCGATGTTCAGGAAATAATTGAAACGACTTCTGAATCCGGGATTGATGCGGAAGAGATTGTCCATTTCCATGCGGTAACCGGCCACGATGCATACAAACTTACCACGGTCGTCCTCCATGCGTTTCATGAGTTTCTCCAAAGCCTGGGCACCCTGCATGTCACGCTCGCCAGTTTGATTGATGGGAGCCAACGTATAGGCCTCATCCACAAAAAGTATTCCACCCATAGCCTTGTCGCAAAGCCTGTCAACAAGTTTAGGCGTTTCTCCCTGATACGGGCTTACCATCTGAGCCCTGTCAACCTCAACCACATGTCCACTGTCAAGATAACCTATGGCAGCCAATATTTCGCCAAGTTTTCGGGCTATGGTTGTTTTTCCTGTCCCGGGATTACCCGTCAACACAACGTGCATCGACATTTTGTCGCCTCCACCCAGTCCACGTCCTTGGCGTTCAATGCCATTCTTCACCGAGTAGGCAATCTCCCTAACAACCTTTTTCACCTCGTCCATACCTATGAAATGGTTCATGTCGGCGAGGATGTCGTCAAGCGAGCGCTCTTCCGGAACATATCCTTTAATGTCTTCTGCTTCAACAACATGCGTATCGAGTCCTCTACTTATAAATGAAGTAAAGATATTCTCGGCTTCCTTGGTTGCCTCATGGGCAAAGCCAAAAGTCTCGTCCTTGGTTTTGACCTGATATTTAAAGTAACGCTGCAATTTACGTTCTGCATCATTACTGAAACTGTCAAGTCCGTATTTGCTACGCAGCACGTTGCGGCAAATGGCAGCCAGTTCCTTGTAGCTTGGAGTGGGCAGGTAGAACTTATATTTAAAACGGTTGCTGACGGCAGGATTGTTGCTGACAAAATCGTCGAGTCCGCGTGTCAATCCTGAAATCACTACAATGGGGTCGTCATCCCAATGGTCCATCTCGACAAACAGTTTGTCAAGCGGATTGACCTGATTGGAATATCTGTCGGGAAGAAGTTTCTGTACATTGTCAAAGAAAAGGATTCCTCCCTTTGCCTTCTTGATATTGTCGTCCCAATTGTCAACAAAACGCTTGTAATCTACAGCGTCAACCATGGTCAGCTTTGACTTTGATATAATCTTGTTCTGATAGAAATAATCGCGCATGACCTCAGCAAGCATAGTTTTTCCTGTGCCTGTTTCACCTATTACAATGGCATTGACGCTAAGTCTGACATTGACGACATCCTTGCGCGAATGAAGGAACGTATAAGTGTCAACTACGGTCTTGAGCTGAGCCTTCACCTCGTCAAGACCGACCATCTTCGACAGCACGTCCTGACTTGCCATGGGCTTGCCACACCAACGGCAGAACTTTGCTATAGAGCGATTTTCCTTATGACAATGTTCGCATTTCATAATATGACATTTACAACTATATCTATCAAAACTACCGCTGCCAACACGCTCCATAAGGTGTAATGAATGACTGAGTCGCCGCTTTCAGCCTTAAACTGGTTCTTTGCCTCGTCGAGGATTCCAAACTTCGACCCTTTGAAGCGCATTGCACGTGTCTTGAATGTATAATAAAGTGGCTCAAGCAACGTCGATTTCATATCGTCATCCATTACCTCCGCCATTAATCCTTTATCGCCAGGCGCTTCTTTGCCGGGGTCGGTGTATAGACATGCAAGCACGTAGATGGCCGACAATACCAATATGGCAGGAATGAACATTGACGGCAGAGTGTGGTTGACAAAACGCAGCGCGAAAAGCGGCACCAACGATGTCAATGAACCAAGTGCAGCACAAAAGGCCGACAACATGACGCCAAAACCCTTGAAATAATAGCGCACTCCCACTATCAATGCCGTGGGAAGACCTATAGGAAGGCATATGTTTTTCACACCTTCGTCAAGTAGCTCGTTGGGGTTTCCAACACCATAAATTATTACAGCCAAAGCCCACAGCACGGCAAGGAAATAGAAAATGCGCTTAAGCATAATGGCCTGGTTCTGCGAACGTTTATACTCTCTGCGTACTTCTTCATACTTGCGCAAAGTCTCGTCCTTTGCCTTGACGAAACGACGATAGAACTTCTGCTGTGGATCGATGTCACCCAAGGCCTGAATCCACTGTCCAAGACACTTTTCATAGCTGTATTCCTCACTGAAGTCTTCGTATGGATTCTCGTGGAAGAAAGCTGCCATCCATTGGCGTAGGTTGCCGTTACGCATCTCGTTGCGCATTTCAGCAATATCGGTCTTATCCATTTTCCGCCCATCGTCCAAGATTTTTCCTGATGGTAGCCTATAAAATGGAGTCGTATCAAGTATTCTGCAAAAGCGATAGGCTGCCGTCTTCAAGTCGTAGTCGCCCAAGCGCTCGCTGTTTTCTGCACTGTTAAGGTCAAAGCATCGTCGGCACTCTTCAACTTCACGACTCCAACCATGCAACTGTGCATAATACATGAATCGTCCGCCGCCTGAAGAAAAGTCTTCTATGCAGTCGGCAAAAGCATGGTCGTCATGATTCTGCCATTCTATCAAGTCCTCGGCCAAAATGCGTCCCACCTTAGAGGGAGAATCAGCTCCACGCAAGTCGTAAGAAGCACTGCGGTCAAGATTATACAGCACCTTGTAGGCCAGCGTCCTGCTGTAAGGCTGGCCTTCGGTCATTATTCGCAGCGCTTCGCAAGCCATTTTATCCTCATGACTATACATCCACGACAGCAAGCGTCCGTCGGTAACGCTTTGCCAGTCGTTTTCGGTCATGTCGTCATAACCAAAACAATGTACGATGTCCTTTATTGTGTTCGATTTGTGCTTTGTAAAGAAAGGCATCTCCTTGTCTATTTCATACACCGAACGCAGCAGAGCATTACCAAGTTCTGACAGCGGCACACCCGCAAAAAAGCTGCGCAAGCGGTTGACGTCGCAGTCGGAATGGCTTTCCACATACACCCAAAGACGATCGTTGGGATTGCGCAAAACCATTTGATATTCACTTGAGTTTACCAGCATTGTAATGGCGAGATTGTGCATGTCGCTGCATTCTTTGCCATTGACATCAACGTATGGCCAACCCGGATCCATGGCATAAACGGCAGCCATCAAACCTGCTTGTTGGTCAGAAGGATAGCGGTTGACAACAATGTCCTTGAGCATCATGGCCATCTTGCTGTTACCACACGTCTCAAACCAGTTGGTCAGGCGACCTTCATAAAGATAGCCCTTGGCTATACGCTCATTGTCGAGCAACAAAGGTATCAGTTCATGTACGTTTTCCGCTACAAGATTGCGCTCGGGGTCAACGACGAAAGTGTTGTAACGAAGGAATGGTGACGAGGTGTCAATGTCTGGCGATTCGCCTAAAAACCATCTCTCCACCTCTTCATATCCCCAACGCTTGTGGATGTTTACGGCAGTAAGACCACTAATCAGGAGCCTTACCCTTTCAGGCAAAGCGTCAATTCCAGGAAGACGGCCTTCATTCTTACGCTTCATTATTGTGCGTTCGCCTACATTGAACGGACTATTGCCAAGCCACAAGGCCAAAAGCGTAATACCCAAGGAATAGTAGTCGGTGGCTGGAGTCAGCTCGACAATGCCGTCAATGACATCGTTGTACATCTCGGGCGAAGCATAAATAGGAGTACGGGCCTGAGTGGTGCGATGCATTTCGTTCTTGTCTTTTATAATCGACGAAATACCGAAGTCGCCCAATACAATTTGTGTTTGCTCTTCATCACGGAAAAAGAAATTGCCGGGCTTTATATCCTTGTGTATCACATTGTTATTGTGACAATATGCCAAAGCTGCTGCACATTGGAGCGCAATGCGCCTGAACTTGTTGAAATCACCCTTCAAATGATAATTGTTTAGAGTGCCGCCTTTGAGATATTCCATAAGCTCATAGTCGCGACTCACTCCCTCGACATACATTTTGCCGTAGTCAAAAATGTTCATTATCATCTCAAAGTTGAAATTGGCGACAATCTTCATCAGTTTGCGCTTCACTGTGAAATTGGGATAATATATCTTCAGGACCAGCTCACGCCCCTCACTCTCGACAAGAAAGACTTGCGCTTCACCTGAATTGTCGCTAAGGCATTTTATCTTTTTATATATTTTCCCCTTTATTTCGAACGTGTCACTATACGCAACATCATCATCGTCAGAATCCGACTGCTGCCCTGAAACATCGTCCAAACGCCCCGTAATATCGAGGTCGTTGGCGAGCAAAGAGTCAATGTCAAAGGGAGCATCAATGTGCGACGTTTTGTCCATCGCATCATCAATGCGTGAAGTTGAATCCAATGAGCTGCCCAAACGTGATGTCGTTTCGAGTTCGTCATTGTTGTTTCTCATCGTCCTTTCATCCATTGTCATCTACAATTTTTGAGTTTGAAGTATGTCCTAATATTATCCATTTACCACCCATTTGAGGCTTGGCGCAACCACAAGGACTACTGTGAATGGCATTCTTATAATTGCACTTCCACGCCAACCTTAGTCCGGCTGGTTTCATGGCCATGGCATAGTTGCGGGCTTCGACAGGCTTTTCCGTTGGCTTTGTCTGCATCAGCTCCAAAGCCTCGACAAGCTGGTTGGCAAGCTGTTGCTTGCTTTCCTTAAGTTTTTGTTCCGTCATGCGTTTGGAAGGCACATCCTTAATGTCGTCCACCGACTCGCCCCTATCTTCGGCAAGCAACTTCAGTACACGCAATCGCAAGGCGTTGTTGGCCTCCTCGTGCTCAACCTCTACTTCTGAAGTCATAGGCACTACCTTATCCAAATCAGAAAGCTTGTCGGCAAGCATCTGCATGTGCTTATATTCGGGAGTGTTTTTCACCTGAAGCAACAATTGCCTTGCTTCGTGGGTAAGAGGCATTCCGCATTGTTTGCAAAAGGCGAAATCGTTCATAGTGTTGCATCGTGGACATGCGATGCCACCCTTTGGATTGCCGCATTCAGGGCAATAGGCCTCATTGCCCTGCAACTCGGCGCCACAGAACGAACAGGCATTATAATTGATATAGTGATGACATGACTCGCAATAGTCGGCACCTTGGCTCATCATAGCCCCACAGTTGGGGCATAACGTCATAGAATCCGACTGCTGCACAGCATCATACTGAACAGCATTGGCCATAATAGTGTCGTCGTTGTAATCCAGAACACTCTTTGGCATGTCGTGCAAAAATGACGGTACAGTTCTATCAGTGCCAACCGCATTTGTCTTTGCTTTATTGTCGTCCATAAAAAGGTCCTTTTAGGTTTGTTGGTGTCTGCCTTTGGCTTTTGCCCAAGGCCGTATAATATTATACGTTTGCAAAGATATAAAATAATTCTTTAACAAACAAAAAAACCGCAGGATTTTTTTCAAATCCAGCGGTCTTTATACAATTTTGTAATGTTTAGCCTATCGCCACAGTTCCAGACTCTCGCTCTAAGCATTGACGGTTTGTGGTGTCAATCAGTTTTTCTTTTGATTAACAACCCTTGAGTTCTTCGACCTTTATGCTTGCCTCTTCCCAACGTTCAACTTCTTCGTCAAGAGCACGTTTTGTAGAGGTGTATTCGGTTATTATTGTCATGTCGCTTGCATTCTCGGGATGACATAGAATCTCGTCGAGTTCCTTGAGCCGTTTTTCCAGCTGTTCAATCTTCCGCTCCGACTCCTTTACCGCCTTTTCAGCCTTGGCTATCTGCTTCTGCTGTTCCTTTCGTTCAGCATAACTTGTTTTGTTTGGACTTTCCTTCAATTTTCCCTGACTATCCAAACTTTCCAAATTTGCAGGACATTCCGTCCTCACGGAGAAGGCTTCAATGCCTGCGGCAGCACAAGTGCGGAGATAGTCGTATATGCCTCCAATGTGCTCCCTCACTTTACCTCCTCCGAACTCATACACCTTCGACACAAGCCCATCAAGGAACTCGCGGTCGTGGCTTACGATTATTGCCGTACCGTCAAACGCCTTTATCGCCTCCTTCAGTACATCCTTAGACGGCATGTCGAGGTGGTTGGTTGGCTCGTCGAGAATGAGCAGGTTGACAGGCTCAAGCAATAGGCGTATCATGGCCAAACGGCTGCGCTCTCCACCGCTGAGCACTTTTACCTTTTTCTCAGAAGCCTCTCCGCCAAACATAAAAGCTCCCAATATGTCGTTTATCTTTAGGCGCACCTCACCACGGGCTACATTGTCAATTGTATCAAACACCGTGAGGCTCTCGTCCAGCAACTGGGCTTGATTCTGTGCAAAATATCCTATCTGCACATTATGTCCAATCTTTAGCTCACCAGTGAAAGGTATTTCGTTCATAATGCATTTTACCAATGTTGACTTTCCCTCGCCATTACGACCGACGAACGCCACTTTCTCACCGCGTTTGATGGTGAGCGTAACATGGTCAAAAACTGTTTGTTCACCATAGTCCTTACGTACATCGTCACAAATCACCGGATAGTCGCCACTGCGCAGGCATGGTGGAAATTTCAAGTGCAATGCTGAATTGTCAACTTCGTCAATCTCTATCGGGACAATCTTCTCAAGCTGTTTAAGTCGGCTCTGCACCTGTACGGCCTTAGTAGGCTTATAGCGAAAACGCTCCACAAAGTCTTTTATATCCGCTATTTCCTTCTGCTGATTTTCGTATGCACGCATTTGCTGTTCACGACGCTCGGCACGCAGCTTTACATATTCGTCGTACTTCACACGATAGTCGATAACCTTTCCGCATGAAATTTCCAATGTCCTGTTTGTAACATTGTTGATGAACGCACGGTCGTGACTTACCAATACAACCGCTTTAGCTTGAGTACACAAGAACTGCTCCAACCACTGTATCGACTCAATATCCAAATGGTTGGTAGGTTCGTCCAACAACAGCACATCAGGCTTCTGAAGCAATATCTTGGCCAATTCAATGCGCATGCGCCATCCGCCAGAGAACTCATTGGTCGGGCGGTTGAAATCCTCACGGCGGAATCCAAGTCCAGCCAGTGTGCGCTCCAGTTCAGCCTCACAATTCTCTGCACCCATCATCAACAGGCGTTCGTGTTCTGTTGTAAACTTTTCCACCAATGCGGCATATTCTTCACTTTCATAGTCAGTGCGCTCACTTAGCTGACGATTAAGTTCATCAACACGTTTGGCCAAATCGGTAACGTTGGCAAAAGCCTTTCGTGCCTCGTCTTTTACGGTGGTGTTGTCCTGCAGTACCATCACTTGAGGCAAATATCCTATGGTGGTGTCGTTTGGTACAGCCACCACTCCTTCGGTTGGTTTCTGCATTCCACAGATAATCTTGAGCAGTGTCGATTTACCTGCACCGTTCTTACCTACAAGTGCTATGCGATCACGGTCGTTTATAACGAAGCAAGCTCCGCTGAACAAAGGTTTCACGCCAAACTCCACCTTTAGTTGTTCTACTGAAATCATTATTTTATTATCTCAATCTTTCTATATATAATTATGTCCATTTACAATAAAAACGACCTGTATGGTGGAATTGTCATGTCCTTTTGCAACCATACAGGTCAAAATGATTATAATTGTATAATTGATGTCACTTCACCACATATCCCGCAGCATTTGCCATTCTCTTGCATATCTCGGTGTTGTCTATGCGGCCATGAAACTGTTCGGCCCCAACTCCGATGGCAAAACAAGGAACATAGCCATTGCTGTGGCCTGTCACCTGCCAACCCACGAGGGCACATTCTGCCTGTATATTCTTTACTGCCACAGCCAGTTCGTCATCCTTCTGATAGAGGCTCTCCTGCGACTCTCCCTTTCCTTTCTGTATGTACTCAAAAGCCTTCTCCAAGCGTTTGGTCTGCTTGTCGGAGAGTTCCACACGATTCCAAAAGCCAAAGTTCTCAGCAAGATAATTTCTTACCACATTCCAATCATACTTCTCACCATAAGTGTCGTGCATCTTGTGCAATTCTTTTCCAAGACGGTCGATACTCATACGCTGGTTGCCAACAACGTCAAGATGCAACTCATACTTGTTTCTTCCAAGCACCACACCACCTGTTTCATGGTCGGCCGTCACCACGATGAGGGTTTCGTCGGGGTGCTGCTGATAGAACTCATAGGCCACCTTCACTGCATTGTCCATGTCAATCAGTTCATGAATGAAGCACATGTCGTTGGCATGACAAGCCCAATCAATCTTTCCACCCTCAACCATCAGGAAAAATCCGTCTTTCTCTCCTTGTTTCTTGGTGAGGAAATTTATGGCTGCTCGTGTTATGTCAGAAAGCGAGAGGTCGTTTTTGCCTCTGTCTATAGCATACGGAATGCTGTGTTTGTCCTTCTTGCTCGCCTCCTCGCTCTGCAAAAGAATCATGCGGTCGGCCTTCTTGGCTTTTTTCTGATAGTCTTTGTAGCCGCGTGCTATGGTAAAGCCCTTCTCGGCAGCCTGCACATACAGGTCAGGACCTCCTTTTTCTGGATTTTCTGCACTTACGAAGTCAGAGCCTGCATAGAAATCGTTGCCGCTGTTTACAAGCTGAGTTCCTATGGTATATGACTCGCCACGACTACCGACATGGGCGTAGAAGGCGGCCGGCGTTGCATGATCGACGCTAACGCTCGTTGTGATGCCAACGGCAGCACCCGACTCACGTGCCCAATCGGCAATGCTTGACACCGCTGTCGTCTTGTCTTTCAATACACCCAATGCGCCATTTATGGTTTTGTGACCTGTTGAAAGAGCGGTGCCACCGGCAGCCGAATCTGTTACGCCGTTAGTTGCACTCTGTGTGTTGACGAAAGCAGAATAAGGGAAAGAAGGGAAACACAAATCCTTTATTCCAATGCGTCCCTCCATTGCGCCAAGATACGTCTCGGCTGCATTCACTTGATTGACACCCATACCGTCACCAATGAAATAAAACACATATTTTGCCCTACCATCAGCAATGGCCGACAATGCCATGAGCAATAGGCCACTCAATACGAAAAGTCTATCTTTGAAGTTCATATCAATATTTTTTTTAGGTTAAAAAATTCGTGCAAATATAACACTAAACCACGAATTAACCAAACATTTGATTAATTTCTTTTTTAAAAATATTAAATTGATACTTTAAAACCATGTCAAAACACCAAACGAGACCTCTCCTTTTTAGCAAGGGAGGCCTCGTTATGGGGTGTAAAATATAACGATTTACTATTTTGCGTATGCAACGCTGCGAGTCTCGCGGATTACCGTTATCTTCACCTGACCAGGATAGGTCATCTCGTTTTGTATCTTGTTAGCTATCTCACCTGACAGAGCCTCTGTCTCGGCATCATCCATCTTGTCGGCACCAACAATCACACGAAGCTCACGACCTGCCTGTATGGCGTATGTCTTGGTGACACCGGGATAACTCATGGCAATGGCCTCAAGGTCGTTGAGACGCTTTATGTAGGCCTCCACGATTTCACGTCGTGCGCCTGGTCGTGCACCGCTGATAGCGTCGCAAACTTGAACAATAGGTGCCAGCAGAGTGTTCATCTCGCATTCGTCGTGGTGAGCCGCTATGGCATTGCAGATGTCAGGTTTCTCCTTATATTTCTCGGCTATCTTTGCACCATACAATGCGTGTGGAAGTTCGCTTTCCTCATCAGGCACCTTGCCAATGTCATGAAGCAAGCCGGCACGCTTGGCTTTCTTAGGATTAAGCCCAAGCTCAGATGCCATTACAGCACAAAGGTTGGCTGTTTCGCGGGCATGCTGAAGCAGGTTCTGACCGTATGAACTACGATATTTCATCTTGCCGACAATACGTATAAGCTCTGGATGCAGGCCGTGTATGCCAAGGTCGATGGCTGTACGCTTACCTGTTTCAATAACTTCGTTTTCGAGCTGCTTTTTAACTTTCTGAACCACCTCTTCTATACGTGCGGGGTGAATACGTCCATCAGTGACGAGCTGATGCAGGGCCAAACGGCAAACCTCACGGCGAATAGGGTCAAAAGCACTGATGACAATAGCCTCTGGCGTGTCGTCAACAACTATTTCAACACCAGTAGCTGCCTCGAGTGCACGTATATTTCGGCCTTCACGTCCAATAATTCGTCCTTTGACTTCATCATTGTCAATATGGAACACGCTCACACTGTTTTCAATGGCAGTTTCTGTAGCTACGCGCTGTATTGTCTGTATTACAATCTTCCGTGCCTGTGCATTAGCATTCAGCTTTGCCTCGTCCATTATTTCATTGATGTAGCTTTGGGCGTTTGTCCTTGCCTCGTCTTTCATTGCCTCGACAAGTCTCTGCTTTGCCTCTTCAGCGCTCAGTCCTGAGAGTTCCTCAAGTTTCTCCCTCTCCTGCAGCTGCATTTTCTCCAGCTCATCATTCTTGATGGCGAGCATCTTCTTCTCGTTGTCTATGCGGGTCTGATAATTGTCAAGCTCGTTTTTGCGCCTTCCCAATTCCTCTTGGCGCTGATTGAGCGACAACTCGCGCTGCTTTAGCTTGTTTTCACTTTGCTGAATATGCTGGTTTCTTACCTGCACTTCCTTTTCTAGTTCACTCTTCTTGTTTAGGAATTTTTCCTTCACTTCAAGGAGTTTCTTCTCCTTCAAAACTTCAGCCTCTTTTTCTACCGTGGCTATCATTTCGTTGTACTTGCCTTTAAGTACATATCGAAACACAAGATATCCACCAACGGCACCCAAAACGAGTGTCACTGCGGCTATAATAATTGTCAATGTCATAAATTTAGTTATTTAATTATATAATGTTAATATTCCATGCCTATTTGCCCGCAAGTACTTTGTCCATTTCATCCATAAGACGCTTGAGTGTTGAATCGTAGGGTGCGACATCATTTTTCTGTCGTTCAATCTCATAGAGAAGAGCAATGTCGATAAGTGTCATAAGAGCTATCGTATGGTCGCTCTTATGGCTTTTGAACATTTCGGCATATTTGTTGTAACGGTCGGTGATGAACTTCGCCGCCTTGCGATACAAAGGCTCTTGTTCTGGCTTGACCGCTATGTCGAAATCCTGGTCATAGACATGGATACGTATATGTTGTTTGGTGTCTTCTGCCATACCTCGAAAAGCTGTTTATTCAGTTAAGATTGAAATACATTTGTTGACGTCACGGATGATTTTTGCGAGCTTAGCCTTAGTGGCTTCCACATCACCCTCTGACACTTCAATCATCTTTGCCATCTTATAGGTGTCGAACTGTCGTTTGACATCGTCGAGTTGCGAACTGAGCCTTTTGTTGTCTTCTTCACTCTTTTCGAGCATGGCATAAAGTTCCTTATTCTCCTCCTTCAGATTCTGAAATTGGAGAATCATTTGGCGCAAACGCGCCTCGAACGCAGCCAATGTAACTTCACTTGGACTCATACTTTTTACTCAACATAGTACAAAGGTATTGTTTTTTTCTAACAAACATACCGTCAAGAGCAAAAATTTAATGTTTTTTAATCAAACATTTCATTTTCAACCCTTAATGGTGTCTTCTCACTTTGTTTTCAAATCCTCTTCCTTTGGCTTTGGCTCTTTCTTTGCCAGCATTACCACCTTATAAACAAAGGCTGTAGTCCACTGCTGTGAGAAGCCCAACTTTGCCGCATATTGGCGCACCGACACAACGGTCTTTAGTACTCCAGGATCGGTGTAGTCGTTCTTGTTGAATATGTCGTTGACAGTCTTTTCAGTCATTGTGTAAATTGCCTTCTTCATAAACGACGGCAAGCGTAGCTTAAACTTCATGAGGTTGCTGATAAGCAGCATAAGGTCTTGGGTGAATCCCTGAAACTGTATCATATAAACCTGCACGTCCTGTATTCTGCGGCAACGCTTTCGGATGCTTGAGTCAATCTCCTTGAAGAACACATCGTCCATCTCGTAAATATCCTTCAACATTTTCTTGCAACGTGAACGTTCACCTATTCCAAGACGATTGTTGACTGTAGGTACACGAAGTGTTGTCTTGAAGACTCTCAAATCAGGAAGAGCAGCGAGATTGGTTATACCCAAATCGGCTGCCATAGAAGCCTGAAAATATACACGTATCAGAGTCATGAAGTCTTCCATGCCTCCTGTTTTTTGCTGTTCATCGGTATTTTTACGACCGAAAATCTTTGATAGTATGCTCATTATTTTAGTTTTTGGGTGCAAAGTTACATTTTTTTCTTCATATTCTATGTTTTTTAATGACAAAATAATCCTTTCATTAAAATTATTTTGTATCTTTGCGCCATAATAATTAATAATTTTAATCATTGAAAGAATGAAAGGCATTGTTTTGGCAGGTGGAAGTGGTACAAGACTGTACCCTATCACTAAGGGAATCAGCAAACAGTTGATACCCATCTTCGACAAACCCATGATTTACTATCCTATTTCGGTGTTGATGTTGGCAGGAATAAGGGAAATATTGATTATCAGCACACCGCACGACCTTCCGGCATTCCGTCGTCTGTTGGGTGACGGCAATGACCTTGGAGTAAAGTTTGAATATGCTGAGCAACCCTCACCCGATGGTTTGGCGCAGGCATTCATCATCGGCGAAAAGTTCATTGGCAACGACTCTGTGTGTCTCGTTCTCGGTGACAACATCTTCTACGGCAGTGGTTTCACAGGACTACTTAAGGAAAGCGTGAAGAATGCAGAGGAGAAAAACATTGCAACAGTGTTTGGCTACTATGTCAACGACCCGGAACGTTATGGAGTGGCAGAGTTTGACGAAAGTGGAAAATGTTTAAGTATTGAAGAAAAGCCGGCAAAGCCAAAGTCGAACTATGCCGTCGTAGGACTTTATTTCTATCCCAACAGCGTTGTAGAAGTGGCAAAAAACATTAAGCCAAGCGCACGCGGAGAACTGGAAATCACTACCGTCAACCAAGACTATCTGCATAAAGAGTCGTTGAAAGTGTTGCCTTTACAGCGAGGTTTTGCATGGCTCGACACCGGCACCCACGACAGCCTGAGCGAAGCAAGTACATTCATCGAAGTGATAGAAAAGCGCCAAGGCCTGAAAGTAGCATGTCTTGAGGAAATTGCCTATAAACGAGGATGGATAACCCTCGACCAACTTCACGAACTGGCCCAGCCAATGGCGAAGAACGGTTACGGACAGTATTTGTTGAGGATAAAGGAGTGAGGGAGTTTTAGAGGGTAGAAGGTAGAGGGTAGAGGGTAGAGAAATGTCATGCCTTTTTTACTTAATTAAAAGACTTATGCGAACTTGGTAATCTCTACCCTCTACCTTCTACCATCTACCATCTCTCTTCTCCCACACTCTTCTCTCCTCACTCCTCTATCTTCAAAAATCTTGAGAAGCCTGTCATATCAAATACTTTCTTAATTTGGGGTTTCACAGCTGTTAGTTTCATATTGCCTTTATTAGCCATTATGTTTTTCTGGGCTTTCAACAATACTCGAAGTCCTGTACTGCTGATATAGTCAAGTTGATGGCAATCAAACACCACATCTACACCTGCTTCTTTTAAGAACGGCTCGATTTGGCATTCAAAATCTCCAGCATTAACAGTGTCCAACCTAACATCGGACTCGATTACAACATTGTTACCATTTCTAACTATTTTTGCCATTGTCTTTTTTCTCCTATTATTTCAATTTTTTGTTTGCATTTCTTTTTTCATGTTATTGTAATAAGCCATGTTCGACCTATTTATTCACTTTTATCTTTATGGCCATCATGGTGAGGTCATCACTTTGTGCCGCTCCATCAGCGTGGTTGGCAACACTTTGTTCAATGCCCTGCACCACATCTCGTGCCATTAAACTCTCTTTTCCTGAAAGTTCTTCTATAAGTTTTTCTTCACCATACATTCTTTTCTCATTGTCTTCAGCTTCTGTAAGCCCGTCGGAATAGACGAACAATAGCTTATTGTTTACCGTTTCCATTTCTTCTTCCACATAGTCGTACCCTTCAAACAGTCCAGCCGGAATATTTGATTGTACCTGCATAAACTTCGCCTTTCCTTCTTTTTCTACAACTACTGGAGGATTATGGCCTGCATTGCAGTATTTCATTTTTCCAGTTTGCAAGTCAATTACACCCACAAACAGAGTTACAAACATTCCACTGTCGTTGCCCTCGCTCAGAATATCGTTGATTGACGAGACTATCTGTGCCGGCAACAATTCCTTGCATGCTACAGTGCGGAACAAGTTTCGGCATACGGCCATAATAAGTGAAGCCGGCACGCCCTTTCCACTGACATCGCCCACGACAAAATAAAATTTCTTTCCTATGAATATGAAATCATACAAATCGCCTCCCACCTCTTTGGCTGGTTTCAGCAAGGCAAAAGCGTCTATGTCTTCATATTCGGGTATCGTCGGGAATATCTTGGGTATCATGCCCATCTGTATGTCGTGGGCTATTTGCAGTTCACCTTCGATGCGTTCCTTTTTGGCTGTTGTGGCCTTCAGCTCTTCTATATAGTTTTCAAGAGAGTGCTGCATGTCGCGGAACGCACGGCTCAGACTTCCTATCTCGTCGTCGCTCTTTATTATCGGTATCTCTTGTGTAAAGTTTCCCTTGGCAATGACATTAGCTGATTTCGCCAACTTCTCAAGTGGCTTCAGCCTCCGTTGAATCACCAATATGCAAACTACCATCATCATCAAAATACCTATGGCCAAGATGTATATCAGTAGAATCTTCAAACCATTGTAATCAGCAAAGACATCACTTTTAGGACATACAAGGGCCACACTCCACCCCACTCTTTTAAAAGGAGTAAAGAACACGTAAGAATCCTCGCCTCCTCTTACATTCTCGCCAGTCAGCTTCATCATGCCACGCTTACCCTCAACCATGGCCTTGCCCAATTCCACTATTTGCGGAACATCATTTTCAAGCGTTTCAGTAAAAATGGTATGCTTCACCAGCATGGCTGTATCGGGATGCACCAAATACACGCCGCCACGGCCAAGGGCTATGGTGTGCGAGTTTTTATAGGGACGCAGCGTGCTGACCAGATGCGAAAGCCATTTCATTGATATGTCAACCGATATTACCCCAACAAAGTTGCCATATTTGTCGTCAAACGGTACTGAATAAGTACACATCTGCTCGTCAACAACAATATCAGACGACGCATCAGGCAAATCAATATATGGGTCGCTCCAATAAGGCCTGTTCAACAGCTTTGGTATCTGATACCAGTCCATATATTGATACTGATATGTTTCACTTCCTTCCTGCTCAGTCACTATGGCTCCGTCTTTGACGCAGGAATAGGCCGAGAAATACTTGCCCCTGCTTTTGTAGTAATAAGGTTCAAAAGATATTGAGCATCCAATGATGTAGGGATTGCTCTGCAGAATCAGCCTACTATAGGCAAACATTGAATCGGGTTTCTCAATGTTGCGCAGCACGAAAGGAAGCATATTGGTAGTGGCTATTTCTACAGAATTCAGGATATTGCTCATTCTCAACACCGTATTGTCAAGATGGCAAAGAGCCTTCCCTTCGGCTCCCTCCATAATTTTCTTTCTGGCATAATAGAACGTAGTCCCGAAGGCTGACAGGAATATTAATGTAGCCAGCAAAGCAACGAAAACACTCAATTGAGCGGCAAAAGACTGTTTAAACTTTTTCATAAGCTCTTATTTTACAATATCTTCGTATTTTACTGGTTTATCTATAATCTTACATTCCAACATTAGTTTCGAAACCTTGTCAACGTCCTCCCTGCGAAGTACAAAGAGTGGCTTGCCCGTCTTTTTGTCTTTCTGCAGTCGCAGTATCTCCTTGAGCATTAAACGCTGAAGAGTGCTGTTGGTTATTATGTTATAGCTGTCAACATACTTCATCACGATATCCAAAGCCTTCTCGGGATGCTCATGACACCACAGCCAGCCGCGTTTGCTTGCCCTTGCAAATTTCTCGGCTGTCGCCTTGTTTTTACGGTAATAATCGAGTGTTACATATACTCCATCTTCAGGAATATCATATCCACGGTCGGAAAACCTAACTACCGATTTATCATTAAGCATGACGTTCGACTGCATAAGCTGGTAATACTCGTTGTAGCTCATGGCAAGCGTCGCATCAATGGTGCCCGACAAGAACAGCGACACATTGTCGGTAAACTGAACAAAATCGTAGTTGAGTCCTTCCTTCTTGTTCATTATCTTGACAAGATTGGAAAAGGCCGCCTTCCATATTCCCACACGCTTTCCTTTCATCTTCATCGGATTCATTCCGTTTCGTCCCACCAACATCATTCCATTGCGCATTGAGGTCTGAAGTATGTTCACGAAATGCTTTCCTTCGCTTACACTCTTTACTACGTCGGCGAGGTGCATGGTGGAAAATTGGCACTTGCCTTTATCCAAAAATACATCTGACGAAATGGAGCTTGTTGGAAACAAAAATTTTACGTCGAGTCCTTCTGCTTTATAAAATCCCATCTCCTTGGCCACAAAATATCCTGCAAACTGTGCCTGTGCGTGCCATTGCGGTGCAAATACCACCTGCTCCAATGCCCTTACACCCATCACAGTCATGATGGCATAGACCAAAGCAATCAACCTAAGCCTAATGCCACTACAGAATTCTGTATTATTCTTTAGATATATTTTCATATTAATACTTAGCTTTTGAATAAAACTTTTCGTCGGCCAACTCCATAAAAAAGTGCCATCTACAGCTTCCTCAAAAGGCATCGCCAACTTTTCGATGCAAAAATACTAAATAATACTGAAATATCGACCTCAAAAATGAATATTTTGCAGAAAAAAAACATAAAAGACAAAAAAAGCTGCAATCTATGCGAATTGCAGCTTTTTTATGACGACTGAAAGAGCCTATGGTTCCTTCAATACTTTCTTACTTTACCTTCTCAACGATGGCCTTGAAAGCCTCTGGGTTGTTGACGGCGAGGTCGGCGAGAACCTTACGGTTAATCTCGATGCCAGCCTTGTTGAGAGCACCCATCAAAACAGAGTAGCTCATACCCTCAAGACGTGCAGCGGCATTGATACGCTGAATCCACAGTGCGCGGAAAGTGCGCTTCTTGTTGCGGCGGTCACGATATGCGTATGTGAGACCCTTCTCCCAAGTGTTCTTCGCTACGGTCCAAACATTCTTGCGGGCACCATAGTAACCGCGAGTAAGCTTTAAAATTCTTTTTCTCTTTGCTCTTGAAGCAACGTGATTTACTGATCTTGGCATAGTTTTTCTTACTTTAAAATGTTAGACAATAGGGATTAACGGAGACACAACAGGTCACGAACCTGCTTCATGTTGCTTCTGTCAACGATTGTGTCGTGTACCAGATTACGCTTTTGCTTCTTTGTCTTCTTGGTCAGAATGTGACTGTGGTAAGCGTGTGCTCTCTTAATCTTACCTGTACCGGTGAAGCGGAATCTCTTCTTCGCTCCGGAATTTGTCTTTACTTTTGGCATTTTTTTAATGTTTTAATTAATTGTTATTTATTCTACAGTGGCAACGCATATACCGGGCGTTACGCACTTTGTCTTCTCGTTTCTCTCGAAGAAATTAAAAAATTAAAAGATGAAAGAATTAAAGTTCTTCTTAGTCCTTAATGTTCAACTTCTTCTTGGCGTCGGCACTTATCTTTGCATTGGCAAACAATCCGCCGTTGGCAGGTATCTCCACGTCCACTTCGGCTTTGTTGTCTTCTGGCTTTGGAGCGTCTTTCAGTTCATTGGCCTTCTTTTCACGGTCCAACGCCTGCTGGCTCTTCTTGGCCACTCCGGCCTTCTTTGGTGCCAAATAGAGGAACATCTTCTTTCCTTCCAGTGAAGGCATGTGTTCCACCTTGCCGTATTCCTCAAGGTCGTTGGCGAAACGCAGCAGCAGCACCTCACCCTGCTCTTTGAACAGAATAGAACGGCCACGGAAGAACACGTAGGCACGCACCTTGTTGCCATCCTCAAGAAACTCCTTGGCATGCTTGAGCTTGAACTGATAGTCATGCTCGTCGGTCTGAGGTCCGAATCTTATTTCCTTCACCTCAACCTTCACCTGCTTTGCCTTCATCTCCTTTGCACGCTTCTTCTGCTGATAGAGGAACTTGGAATAGTCGATAAGACGACAAACAGGAGGATTGGCATTGGGTGATATTTCAACCAAATCCACTCCCTGGTCGCGTGCCATGTCTAATGCTTGGCGTGTAGGAACTACTGTCGAGCCGCCGTCTCCTACTATGCGGACTTCACGTACACGTATCTGTTCATTAACACGGTACTGATTCTTTATATTGTCATTCTTCATTCAACTATTTTATGAAAATCGGCTGCAAAGGTACTAATAAAATTGAAAAATGAAGAATGAAGAATGAAGTATTTTATTCTACATTCCATTATTTTAACGTTTTTTACGTTTAACCATTCAACATTCCAAGAAATTCGTCTTCACTTACTATCCTTACGCCCAACTTTTCAGCTTTCTGCAGTTTGGCCGGACCCATATTGTCTCCTGCCAGAATAAACGTGGTTTTGGCACTTATCGAACCTGTGTTCTTTCCGCCGTTCTGCTCTATCATGGCCTTGTATTCGTCGCGGCTATGCTTCTGAAACACACCGCTTATTACTATTGTCTGTCCCTTCAGCAGCTCCGTATGGCTGTCCAACTGTTCCTGGCTCAGACTCATCTGCAGTCCATAGCCTCGCAGGCGCTCTACTATTGCCATGTTCTCCGGTGCATGGAAATATGTTATCACGCTCTTTGCCATCACCTCGCCAATGCCGTCAATATGGGTCAGCTCGTCGAGTGTGGCATTCATTAGAGCGTCGATGTTCTTGAAATGGCGGGCAAGCAACTTGGCCGAAGTCTCACCCACCAAACGTATGCCAAGGGCGAACACCACGCGCTCAAACGGCACTTGCCTCGACGCTGCTATGCCCTCGACAATCTTGCGCGCCGACTTCTCGCGGCTTCCGTCGCCATTTATCTGCCCTACGCTTATGTCGTAAAGGTCGGCCACATTACTTATCAGTCCGCGACGATAGTAGTCATCCACGGTTTCAGGCCCCAGCGACTCTATGTTCATGGCCTTGCGTGAGATGAAATGCTCTATGCGGCCCTTGATTTGAGGCGGGCATCCAGCGTCGTTGGGACAATAGTGGGCTGCCTCGCCTTCATATCTTACAAGAGGTGTGCCACACTCAGGGCATGTCTTGGCAAACTCTACGGGCTTGGCGTCGGCTTCACGGCTGTCAGTATCGACACCGACAATCTTTGGAATAATCTCGCCTCCCTTTTCCACAAACACATAGTCGCCTATGTGTAGGTCAAACGAGCGGATGAAGTCTTCGTTGTTCAGCGTTGCGCGCTTCACCACCGTTCCGGCCAACTGCACCGGCTCCATGTTGGCAACGGGCGTAATTGCGCCTGTGCGCCCCACTTGGAACGTCACTTCGAGCAGTCGAGTGCGTTCACGTTCGGCCTTAAACTTATAGGCTATGGCCCATCGTGGACTTTTTGCAGTGAATCCCAGCGAGCGTTGCTGCCGCTGAGAGTTCACCTTCAGCACGATGCCGTCAGTGGCCACGGGCAGATTCTTGCGTTCTGTCTCCCAATAGTTTATGAAGTCGTAAATCTCGTCGAGCGTCTTCACCTTTCTCATTCCTTCGCTAATCTTGAATCCCCACTTTCGTGCCTCTTCAAGATTTTCGTAGTGGCCGTCGCATGGCACTTGTCCACCCAATAGATAATAGAGATAGGCATCAAGCTGGCGACTTGCCACGAGTGCCGAACTTTGGCTCTTCAGCGTGCCGCTGGCGGCATTGCGCGGATTGGCAAACAGTGGTTCTTCGGCCTTCTCGCGCTCGGCGTTCAGACGTTCAAACACCTTCCATGGCATTAGTATCTCGCCCCTTATTTCAAACTCACGTGGATATCCGTCGCCCGACAGCACCAGCGGTATGCTGCGTATTGTGCGCACGTTGGCCGTCACGTCATCGCCATTCACGCCGTCGCCTCGCGTCACTCCCCTCACGAGCCTTCCGTCTTCATAGGTGAGGCTTATCGAAAGTCCGTCATACTTCATCTCGCAGCACACCTCGAAGTCCTCGCCCTCGAGTCCGCGCTTCACGCTGTCGTACCAGTCGGCCACTTCCTGCTGGTTGTAGGTGTTGGCCAACGAGAGCATTGGATAGCGGTGGGCCACCTGCTTGAACTCGCCGCCCAGGTCGCTGCCCACACGTTGCGTAGGCGAATTGGCGTCAAACATCTCCGGGTGCAACGCCTCAAGCCGCTGCAGCTCGTGCATCAGTTCGTCAAACTCCTGGTCGCTTATCGTGGGCTGGTTCTCCACGTAGTAACGATGGTTATGTTCGTGCAGCTCCTGTCTGAGCTGTTCTATTCTCTGTTTCTCGTCCATTTCAATAATAATTTGTTGGCAAAGTTACAAACTTTTTCCTAAAGAACAAACTTTTTTCTCAAAAACTTACACAGGGTTGTGGGCTGTTGGGGGTGTGGGCGTCCTCGCCCGCACAAGCCGCCGCAATGACTGGGGGTGTGGGCGCAAGATCACAACAACAGCAGTGCGACTATTGCCACGGCAAGAATCTCCGCCCTTCGGTTTATTCCCACCGCCTTGCGCATGTCCTCTACAGAGAGTTCACGGTCGGCGTGGCCAATGAAAGGCTTGTCGAACATCTCGCCGAAATATTTGTGCGGTCCGCCAAAGCGGCAACCGAGTATGCCGGCAAGGGCCGCCTCCGGCCATCCGCTGTTGGGACTGGCGTGACATGGGCCGTATTTCACTACAAACCCCATCAGCCTCGGCCTTCCAGCCACCAGTATCATCAGCAACGCCGTGATGCGCGCCGGCAGATAGTTTGCCACATCGTCCATTCTCGCAGCCACAGTGCCGAATCGCAGATAGCGTGGCGAGTGGTAGGCTATCATCGAGTCGAGCGTGTTCACCATCTTATAGCCCATCATTGCCGGCACTCCGCCAATGGCATACCAGAACAGCGGGGCTACCACTCCGTCGCTCAAGTTTTCGGCAAGAGTCTCAAGCGCAGCCTTCTGCACTTCCTCGCGCGTAAGCTCCGACGTGTCGCGCCCCACGATGCGTGCCACTTGTAGGCGGCCTTCGTCCAGCGAGCGGTCGAGGGCAAGAAATACGTCACGCACTTCCTTTATCAGTGTAGTTCCGGCAAGACAGTAGAACACGAGTATTGCCCTCACTGCTACACCTATTATTATATATATAGCGTCGGCAAGCTGCAGCAAAGCCCAAGTGGCGGCAACCGTGGCAGCCACAAGCCCCACGGCAAGCAACGCTCCCTTTGTCCTGCGCCAGCTTCCCCTATTGAGAAGCTTCTCGCCCTTGGCAATCAATTTGCCGAACAGCACCACAGGATGTGGCAACCGTTCAGGGTCGCCAAACATCAGGTCCAGCAACCAGCCGATTATTAGAGGGTAGAAGGTAGAGGGTAGAAGGTAGAGATATGTTATAAAGGTGTTCATTTCTTTTGTTTTATTATTTCTATCAACTCGTCAACTTGTCAACTTGTTAACTTGTCAACTTGTTAACTTGTCAACTTGTTCCATTATCGCTTCCACCAATGCGTCGTTTTCTTCTCTGCTTTGTGCCGCCACGCGGAAATGTTGCGGAGTGAGGCCTTTGAAGTTCGACGCGTCGCGTATCAATATGCCATACTGTGTGGCAAGCCTATGCTTCAGCTCAGCCGCCGTTCCATGCAGGAGTCGGCAGAGCATGAAGTTTGTCCTCGTCGGCTCGACGCAGATTCCTTCTATCTCGTTCAGTTTCCCAAGCAGCCGTTGAGTCTCCTTAAGGTATGCCTCAACGTTGTCCACGGCATGGAAGCCGTTGTCAACTATATAGTGTCCTGCCTCTATTGCAAGTGCGTTTACCGCCCAAGGCCTTAGCCGCTTTCGCAGTTCCTCGGTCCATTCACGCGCTGCCACGACGTAGCCAAGGCGAAGTCCCGGTATGGAGCAGCTCTTCGTCATCGAGTGTATCTGAATGACATTGCCCATAGCAACGGCATCCTTGGCCGAGAGTTCCTCAACATCGGTAAACAAGCCATACGACTGGTCAACCACCAAAAGCCTCTCTTTAGTTGCCATTCGCGTCAACTCGCTGCTTTCCACTGCGTTTCCCGTAGGGTTGTTGGGATTGCAGAGCCAAACGACGTCGGCCGAGTCGTCGAGGCTTATTCCCATCGCCAGGCAGGCATCTTCGTATTCGGCAAATGTAGGCCTCATTATCCTCTGCCTCACCAAGCCTCTCCTGTACAGAGTTTCTGCAATGAGATAGATGGCATCCGTTGCGCCATTGGTCACGACCACACATTCCGCAGGCACGCCAAGCCTTGCCGCCAACTTCACTTCCAACGAGCGAGGCTCAGGCTCAGGGTAGTTGGCTATCAGCCCCACCCTCTTCCGCAGATGCTCCAACAGCGGCTGAAGGTTGGCATGGGCATAGATGTTTGAACTGAAGTTCATCGTTATGCCCTCATATTCGTGTATGTCGTCACCGTGACCAGCTATCATCGTTGATGAAATTAAAGAATTAAAACATTAAAATATTAAAGTTGCAATATCTCATACACTTTTGCCATATCCACATGCTTCCGCACGTGGTCGGCAAGCCTGTCGTAGTGCTCTTCCTTATATCTTGCATAGTCGAAACCGCCCACACCCCCAGTGCCCCCAGCGCCACTCAACAGGAAATCTACAAAGGCAGGATTGTCCAAGCAGCCATGCAGGTAGGTTCCCATGCAGTGGTTATCTACAAAGCAGCCTTCCGTCTGTCCGTCGGCCTTAATGGTCAGCGGACGATAGCCGCCGTCGGTGGCCGTAGAAATGCCTTGGTGAATCTCATATCCACGCATCCTTTCACTCCCGTCAACAAGCGTGAACTCCGTTTGGCAAGTCACCTTCTTCTCGCCCATTACGGTGGTTATAGGCAGCAGTCCCATTCCGTCGATGTGCATAGCCTCGCCCTCCGTCTGCCGTGGGTCGTCGATGCTGATGCCAAGCATCTGGTAGCCGCCGCAAATTCCGAGTATGGTCTGCCCTCGTTTGCGTGCCTCCTTTATGGTTGCCTCCACGCCTTCCTCCTTCAGTCGGCGCAGGTCGTCTATCGTCGATTTGCTCCCTGGCACAACTATGATGTCTGCCTTCAGCAGTTCCTCGCGGTCGGTGGTGTAATAGACGTTGAGCCTTGAATCTTGCTCTATTGCCTTGAAATCGGTAAAATTGCTCAGGTGGCGCAGCTTCACCACAGCCACGTTCGTCTTCCCCTCGGTGGCGCTGCGCCGTTTCTTGTCGAGCACCACGCTGTCTTCGTCCTCCACGCCTACGTCTTCCAAGTAAGGCACCACTCCGAGCACCGGCACTTGGCAGATGTCCTCTATCATGCGTCGCCCGTCGTCGAAGAGCCTCAAGTCACCACGGAACTTGTTCACTATTATGCCCTTTATCCTCCGTCGGTCCTCGGGCGTTTGCAGCATCACGCTTCCGTAGAGACTTGCAAACACTCCGCCACGGTCGATGTCGCCTACGAGTATCACGTCGGCATCGGCGTGACATGCCATGGGCATGTTCACGATGTCGCGCTCCCTGAGGTTCAGCTCCGAAATGCTTCCCGCGCCCTCCATCACTATAGGGTTGTAGCGACTGGCCAGTCGGTCGAACGCCTCGCAGGCCTCACGCCGCAGGTAGTCCTTCCCCTCGCCGCGGAAGTAGCTGTAGGCGTCGCGGTTGCCTATTGGCACTCCGTTGAGCACCACCTGCGACGTGTGGTCCGACTGCGGCTTCAGCAGTATCGGGTTCATGTCTGTATGGCATGCTATTCCCGCCGCCTCGGCCTGTGCCGCCTGCGCCCTGCCTATCTCCAGTCCTTCGGGCGTGGCGTAGGAGTTCAGGGCCATGTTCTGCGCCTTGAACGGAGCAGGACTATAGCCGTCCTGACGGAATATCCTGCAGAAAGCGGCGGCAATAACACTCTTGCCCACATCGCTTCCCGTGCCCGCAAACATTATGTTTCTCAGTCTCTTCATACCGTTTATTATAATAACTGCTGCAAAGTTACTTATAAAAAGCCTATCGACAAACATTTTTTTACCAGTTTTTCCTTTTGTTATGAAAAAAAGTATTACCTTTGCGCACAAAAACTAAAATAACAATCAACTTTAAGTAGTAGATAAGGGAAGATTTAACTCCTTCTTACTTCTTAAGTTGAACACAAGCAAAACTTGAATGACTCATGAATTTCCTCGAAGAAAAAATCATTGAAGACGGTGTTATCAAGGAAGGTAACATCCTAAAGGTTGACAATTTCCTCAACCATCAGATTGACGTCGATATCATTCGACAGATAGCTTACGAGTTCAAACGTCGTTTCCGTGGGAAAGAGGTAAACAAAATCCTTACCATCGAGGCGAGCGGCATTGCCATTGCCACACTGCTCGGCGACCTCTACGACGTGCCTGTGGTTTTCGCAAAGAAAGGCGAGACGGCAAACAGCACCGACGACAAGTATGTGTCGC
>JAQXRI010000110.1 GCA_029218445.1 Prevotellaceae bacterium
TAGTTGAAAACGTTTATCCATTTGTCTCTTATTTAATTGTTAGAATATTTTTAAAAATAGGTTTCAGTTTGCTTAGATGGTGCAAAATTACTTTAAAATATCCAATAATAGAGGGGTGAAATTCGTATCTATGGGGTAAAATTTCGTATTTGGCCATTATTTTCTCAACTTTCGGGTAACTATTCAGCTAATCCTATATATTAGAACACAAAGACACAAAGAAACGAAGAATTTTTTAGATACAAAGACAACAAGCGACTAAAAGTTGCCACAAAGGCTTGCAGAGGGAAAACTTTGTGGACTTTGTAAGCAGCTTTGCTGCTCATAGTTTCTTCCGTAAGCCCCAAAAATGCTTTGTTTCTTCGTGTCTTTGTGTTTAAAATTTAACCAGCTGAATAGTAACCCTGTCGTTTGCTGTTCTGTTAATAATTAATAATTAACTGCCAAGACCCTTGCCCCGAAGCATGAAAATATGTATCTTTGCTGCGCATTTTCAATGAAAATCCGCAGTAGCGTTGCGCATTTTCAATGAAAATCCGCAGTAGTAACGATTAGACATTATAGGCATGATTGAGCGTAAATTAAAGATTGACAAGGAATTAGAAGATAGTATCTTCCTATTCGGCGCACGACAGACGGGGAAAAGCACCTTTCTTAGGGAAAAATTCCCCGACAGCATATATATCGACTTACTCAATACAACAGTGGCTTCACGCTTCAAGCGCACACCATCGCTGCTGTATGACACGCTCATTGATAAACCACAAGGTACATTAGTGATTATCGACGAGATACCCGAAGTGCCGGAAATGCTTAATGAGGTGCATCGTCTGATGTCAGAGAAGGGGCTCGTTTTTATCCTTTGCGGCTCAAGCGCAAGAAAACTGAAGCGAAAGGGCTACAACACCCTTGGCGGTAGGGCATATCCTGTATATCTATGCCCCTTCGTCAGTGCAGAGATACCCGACTTTGACCTCAACCATGCCATTAACTATGGTATGCTGCCACCTCACTATCTTGCGAAGAATCCCTCAAAGCGACTGTCAGCATACATTGATGTCTATCTGAAAGAGGAAATCAAACAGGAGGCCCTTGTCAGGAATTTGTCGGCATTTCAACGGTTTCTTGAAGTGGCCGCACTGACTGACGGAGAAATGGTCAACTACAATAATATAGCCCAGGACTGCGGAGTAAGCGCAAATACGGCTGCCAGCTATTTTGACATTCTTGAAGACACACTCGTGGGTTTTCGTATGCCGGCATTCTCCAAGGTGATGAAACGCCGTTTGGTTCAGACCCCGCGCTTTTATTACTTTGACGTGGGTATAGTCAATCATCTATTGCACCGAAGTAATCTTGTCCGTGGCACTGCCGAATACGGGCACGCCTTTGAGCATTTTGTGATACAGGAGCTTAAGGCATGGCTCACTTATAACGAGAGCGACGAGCGCCTTACTTTTTGGCGCACTCATAACGGCCTTGAGGTTGATGCCGTGGTAGGTGACGCACGTCTTGCCATTGAGATAAAGTCTGTAGAGGAAGTTCTTCCCCGACATCTGAAGGGGCTGAACTCATTTGCCGAGGACTATTCCTCAGCACATCTGATAATCGTAAGTCTCGACCCCTTCAACCGTCGCATGGGCAATATAGAGTGCATCCACGTCCTTGATTTCCTCAAACGGCTGTGGTCAGGAGGTTATCAACAATAACCTGTTGGCGGAATTGTTTTTTTATTTTACCCCTCATATCATCACCCTTGCTGTAACTTGTTTACATTTAGTGTGTTACGTATTTGTGGCAGGGTGAGGGTATGAGGGATGTTGGTTGTAAAGGGGCAAAAAAAATGAGTTTTTCACTTTTATTAATGCGAATTTGTTGCGTTTTTCGTGTTAAAATTGTAATTTTGACGCAGTAAATCATCAAAGACAATGGAAAATAACAATCTTTTTAAGGAAATTACCGACAGTTATACCGTGTGCTTCGCGGAAAACTGCACCAAACGGGAATGTTGCATGCGCTACATTGCTTATCGCCGACTGCCCGATGACACCAAGCGTCACTCGTGTGTGTTGCCTAAAGTGTGGGACGAGCCGCAATGCCCAGAGTTTGTCGAGTTCAAGCTTGAACACAAGGCTTGGGGGCTGAAACGCATGTTCGACCGCGTTGTCCAAGCCGATGCCGTAAGGATGAAGTCGCAGGTAATGAAGTATCTCGGCGGACATACCGCTTACTACCGATACTATCGTGGCGAAAAACTGCTGAGCGAGGAACAACAGGAATGGATAGCCAATTTGTTCAGGCAGAAAGGCTACTCGGCCGACAATCTGTTTGAGCACTATGTAGATAGGTATAACAGCTGAGGGAGCATTCTTGCTGAAACGCCAGCACGTTGGTTTCAATCAGTTTCACACGTTGAAACTGTTGGTTTCACAGGGTGAAACTATTGGTTTCAAGCGTGGAAACAAATCTTACCTCACGTTGCGGTTATTTAAATGCAACGTTGCGGTTAATTCAGTGCAACGTTGCGCTTGTCGAAACGCAACGTTATGTTTATCAATTTTCAAAGAACAACAGTTATGACAAACTTTACACTCGTAAGAACCGACAAGAACATGAGGAAGAAAGTGTCGGTGGCATCTGCGGCAACACTCATGTCAAGGCTGCAGAGAAACGTAGAAAACCAGCGCATCATGACCATGCGCGAGCGAATGGCGGGCACGACGCGCAAAGACCTTTACGCCGAAATGGTTAGCGGCCTGCATCGTGTGTTTGCCTCGGTCAGGCTAAAGGTTTCTGCCAACGGCTCGCTCTCGGTGGTGGGCTACAACGGCATGTTGCTGCTTTCGATAGGGCCTTTCTATGAAGAGCAGCAACTCGTGGCAGCCAAGCAAATGGTGAAGGTGCTGCCTACTACGGCATTGGCCTTTGTCGGCTCAAGCGGAGCCACGCTGAAAGTGATGGTGCGCGTTGAGCTGCCGTCGGACATGATGCAGCAGAGCGAGGAGGGCATGAAGAGCTTCTTTTCTACCGCTTATCTTATAGCCACCAACATCTACGGCTCGCTGTTCCACGAGCCGGTAAACGCGTCGGGAGTGGCCGACGGCGAGTCGCCAATGATGGCAAGCTGCCGTATAACGGCCGACGCCCAACCTTACATGAACCACAAGGCGGCGCCACTTGCCGTTACCGGCAACGAGAACGTCTTTGCAGGCCATGGCTACATCCTACTGCCCGATGAGATAAAGAATGCCGACACCAAGGGGCTGATGGCTTTCGTCAACGACAAATACCATCTTAGGTTCAACCGCCTGAGAGGTTGCGTGGAGTATCTCGACAAAAACCGCAGCTATCTCGGCTGGTCGCCCGCCGACGAGCGTTTCCGCAACGGACTGACCATCAGTGCGAGGGAGATAGGGCTCGACGTGTGGAACAACGACGTGGCGCGCTATCTCAACTCCAACCGCATTACCACCTACGACCCTCTCGACGACTATCTCTTCGCCCTCGGCAACAAATGGGACGGCACTGACCACATAGGACGGCTCGCATCGACGGTGAAGACCGACCTCAAGCAGTGGCAAGAGTGGTTCAGGCTGTGGTTCGTAGGCATGGTGGCACAATGGATGGGGCGCAACGTGAAGTATGCCAACAGCATCGTGCCGCTGCTGATATCGCCTCAGGGCTACCACAAATCGACCTTCTGCCGCGCACTGCTGCCGCCAGAGCTGCGATGGGGCTATCTCGACAACCTGATAATGGACGAGAAGAAGTCGGTGATGCAGGCCATGGCCGACTTCCTGCTGATTAACCTCGACGAGTTTAACTCCATATCGCCCAAGACACAACAGGGATTCTTGAAGAATACCATTCAGCTGACCACCGTCAACGTCAAACGTCCTTATGCCAAACGGCGCGAAGACCTGCCACGACTGGCGTCGTTTATAGCCACGTCGAACATGACCGAGGTGCTGAGCGACCCCTCAGGCTCACGCCGATTCTTTGTGGTAAGACTGACCGAGCCAATCGACACCGACTACAAGCCAAACTACGAGCAACTCTATGCGCAGGCAGTGGAAGCCGTGATGCGCAATGAGCAGCGATGGTTTGACAAGAACCAAATGGCACTCGTAATGGAGCACAACCGCAGCTACGAACTGCGCGGTTCGGCCGACATGCTCTTCCACGACCATTTCGACATTGCCCTCGACACCGCCGACGGAGAGTATATGACCGCCGGCGCAATCTATGCCCTACTGCGCAAGAAGGCGGGGGCCACAGCCGTAACAGAGTCGATACAAAAGTTTGGCCGCTACCTCTCCAACCTGCCAGGAATTGTGAAAAGAACGTCAAAATATGGCGTGCAATACCTCGTAAAGCAGATAAAATGACTAAATAAGGCACTAAATTCGTCAAAATTTATGTTAAAAATAAGGGCTTTTTACCCCTTCATCACTAATTAACCTCATACCCTCACCCTTATGCCGTCAGCAAACAAGCTGATTGACAGTATGTTAAATTAAAGGTGATGGTATGATGGTAAAAATAAAAACTTTCTTGAAAGAGATTGCATGCGCCGTGGCCTTAAACAAAAAAACAGCTGCCAGTTGGCTGGCAGCTGTTGTAGCATAGATGGAAAATGGCCGTTATGCCTTTTTCTTATATCCGCACTTTGGACATACGCCGTTCTCGTCGAGGGCAATTCCGCAGAGTGGGCAACGGTCAATCTGCTTGCGGTCGGTAAATTCGGCACATGCAGCGTTTACACCGCTGGTGAATGTCAGTTTGGCAATGTTGAGCTTGTCCTTCAGCAGGTCGTAAACAATCTTTATCATGCCTTCAACAGTCATTGTCTCCTTGGTAACTACAAGACGAGAGTCGGGATATGCCGTAGCAAGCTCAGTCTTGAAAGCCTCGCCCTTCATGGTGTTCTGACGGTGGCCGTTCTTGATGCCCTGCTTCTCATATACGTCGAGTATTGCCGGCAGCAGTGGGTCGTCTTCGCGCAGGATGAGCGCATGGTCGAAGTTCTTCAGCACGTCCCAAGCCACTTTCTGTATTTCGTTGCATGGATAAACCATGTTGACGCCTTCGTTGATGCTGTCTTCCACCTCGATGGTCAAGACGCCAGTGTGGCCGTGAAGATACTGAGCCTCGCCTTGGAAGCCATAGAAACGGTGTGCATACTGCAAGTCAAAAGTTGTGATACTTCTCATAATTCTTTTCTCCTATAAGTTAAAAGGTTCAACAATAATTATTTTTTATCTGCTGCAAATTTACTAAGTTTTTCAGAAACTTGCAAACTGAAAGTATCTATAGCATAATAGATTTTATCTATTCAATGGCAGTCGTGGCACGGGCAATTGCATTCCGACGTTTCAAATTCAAGGGTGGAATGGCCTATGCCTGTGGCTTTTAGGGCTGATTTCAGCGATTGTTTGGTATGCTCCATGACCGCAATGTCGCTTATCACAACATGTGCGGTAAGTGCATTCTCGGTGGTGCTTATTGCCCATACGTGTACGTGATGCACGTCCATCACGCCTTCCACCTTCTTCATTTCAGCCACGGTGCGGGTGAGGTCGATGCCTTCGGGCATGCCGTCCATCGACAGGCGGAGGCTGGCCGAGAGCAGTCCCCAGGTGGAGAAGAGGATGACCATGGCTATGATGAGGCTCACGATGGGGTCGATTGCGTTCCAGCCGGTGAATGTTATGACAAGTCCTGAAACGACGACGCCAACCGACACAAGGGTGTCGGCGGCCATGTGGAGGAAGGCTCCGCGGACGTTGATGTCGTTTCGTTGGCCTTTGAGCAGGAGCAGCGCCGTCAGACCGTTGATGACGATTCCGACGGCTGCTGTCCATGACACCGCCTCGCCGTTGACCGGGGCGGGGGCGTAGAATTTGTGGATGCTTTCTATCACTATGGCACCAACGGCCACGAGCAGTATGATGGCGTTGAGCAGCGAGATGAGCACTGTGCTCTTGCGATAGCCGTAGGTGAAGCGGCCATTGGCGTGTATCTTCGACAGCCTGAACGCCACGAGCACAAGCACAAGGCTGAACACGTCGCTGAGGTTATGGCCCGCGTCGGACAGCAGCGAGAGCGAATTTTCTACCAGTCCCACAAAAGCCTCGATGCCTACAAACAGCAGGTTGAAGACTATTGAAAGGACTATGCCCCGCTGGCCCTCGGCGGGCGACAGCGGGTGCTCGTGGTGATGGTGGTGGTGACTCATTGTCATTTAACTCTGTATATGTTCAACGAGTAAGCCGGAATGTCCACGTTCAGCTTGCCGTCGGTGGCAAAGATGGTGTGGGTGGTCGGATAAACGTTGGTAGGATTGTCGATGGTGTTCTCGTCCTTGCCCGAGAGCGACGACAGGCGTATGAGCTTCGCACAGCAGGGCTTCTTGCCGTCGATGGTGATGTCGGCAGTGGTTGACATGCTGCTGGTGTTGACCACCTTGACTATGGTCTCGCCGGTCTTCTCGTCGTATGTCGCGCTTGAGTAGATGTCGTAGTTCAGCGGCGACTTCAGCTCGGTGTCAAACAGCAGCTCGTCGTCGAGCCAGCACTTCACGGTCTTGCCGTCGATGGTGATTGTCACATCATACCAGCGTCCTTCCTCAACCCTTCCGGGCTTTGTGGCTGTCTGCATCTTGCCTCCGTCAATTATCTGCTCGATGCCGTGCTGGGTGTTGCCCCATCCGCCAAGGTTCAGCCAGCAGTAGTTGTCGGGGTTCTGATAGTTGAACACAATCATGAAGCCCTCGGCTCCCTTGTCCTTGCGGGCGCGCACCTTATAAGTATATCCGCCGTCAAACTTGATGTCGGCAGTGGCGAGAGCCACGCAGGCGTCGAGGTCAGATGTCTGGCTTACGATGTTGCCGTTCTGCCTCCAGTCGCCTTTAATTGAGGCTATGTGCGATGGTTGGGCTATCATTGGAGAGTATTGTGGGGTAAGGCTCTTGAAGTCAAACGAAGCGTTGGTGCCCCATGTGGCATATCCCACCTTATATGTTTCGGGATACAGCGTTTCCATCTTTACCATGCTGTATGGGTTCTGCTGTTCCACCTTGAGTATCTTTGTTCCCACGTTCTCGGCCATGAGCTTCTGCACGTAGTATGAAGGCGTACACATGACGCGCGCCGAACTGAATCGTATCATGTCGGGCTGCCATGCCACGTTGTTCTCGTTGACGAAGATTGGGGCGTAGCTCGACATTACCACATGGTCGGAGTTGTTCTCCATGCCCATCATGAACACTGCCTCGCCAAGGCCGGCGTTGAGGTTGCCCACTGTGCCGAAGCTGTTGGTTACGGCGTATTCGCCGCAGTAAATCTTAGGAGTCTTGCGGTCGTAGGCGTCATATTTGCGGAAGTTTTCGGCAAACCATCCCGGTGTGCGGTAGTAGTGCTCGTCCAGCAGTTCCACTTCCTCGTTGCTGTTCCATTTCGGGTTGTCGTTGCCCCATGCCACAACGTTGCCTATGAGGTGCATCTTAGGATATTTCGCCAGTACGGCATCCTTGAACTTGCGGTAGCGCTCGTAGTAGCGGTCGCTCTGCTGTGATGGGTCGTCCTGGTTGTTCTCGTTGCCTATTTCGAGATATTCGATGTTGAAAGGCTCGGGGTGGCCGTTGGCGGCACGCATGGCTCCAAACTTCGACGTCACGGGGCCGTTGGCATATTCCAGGGCTTCCATGCACTCGTCAATCCAAGGCTGTATTGAATCCACCGGTGTCATGCCACCGTGCCACAAGCCTATGTTGACAACGTAGAGCGGCTTTGCGCCAAGGTCTTCCGACAGCTGCAGAAACTCGTGGAAGCCCAGACCGTCGCTGGTGCGGTAGCTCCAGTTGCGGTTGAGGTGTCCGGGGCGTTCCTCGATGGGTCCTACGGTGCGTTGCCAGTGGAAGGCGTTGTCGGGCGACTCCTGTCCCTCAACGAAGCATCCGCCAGGGAAGCGCATGAAGGTAGGCTTGAGTCCGTGCAGCAGTTCGGCCAAGTCGGGGCGGCAGCCATTGTCGCGGTTCTTGAACGTTGGCGGGAACAGCGACACCACGTCGAAGGTCACTACGCCCTTGCCGTCGGTTGAAATCTCCACCCGTCCCTTGGGGTCGTTGGCGGTGGCGGTGATGGTAGCCGTAAACTTCTGCCACTTGTTGGTGAGTTTGCCTTCGATGGCCTCCATGTCATACACACGGTCGCCGTTGGCGTTGGTAAGCGACACGGCAAGGTTGCTCGACAGCTTGCCTTTGGCCCAGAACGAGAGTTTGTAGGTTCGTCCCTGTACAATGTTTATGCCCCAGAATCCGCTGTTGGCAATGCCCTGTGGGCAGTCGGTCATGGCGGTGAATGTCACCTCAAGAGCCTGCTTTTGTGCGCTGTTGAGCAGCTTTTCACGTGTGAGGCGCATTTGCGCACCGCCGTTGGCAGTCCAGTTTTCGGCCACTTTCTCGTTGTCTTCAAAGGAGCGGTTGCTTACCAGTTCGGCATACAGTCCGCCATCGGCGGCATGGTTGATGTCTTCGAAGAAGATGCCATAAAGCATAGGACTCACGTCGAGGGCTTTCTCGGCATTGCCGACATTGATTTTTACTTGTGCGTTCATGGCCGTAGCGGCAGCCATGAATGCAGACATTAGTAAGGTAGTTTTTCTCATTTTTGTAATTTTGTTAGGTTTCTGTTTCGTGCTTTTTGCAGTTTATTTTCTGCAAAAGTAAGAAAAAAAGCAATATCCGCCAAACATTTTCTCAATTTTTTCTTCTTTTTGGTTCGTAAAGTTCATACTTTGCATGTAAGTTTGCCATGTCGATGTTTCAAATTGATATACTAAAGATTAAAATTGTTTTAAATAATAAAAATTAAGAGGTAAAAAGGTTGCATTTTATAATTAAAAACGCTATCTTTGCAATAAACTTAAACCAAAACGGAGAAAAGTAAACCATATCACTATTAATTAACAATTAGGTATTATGATCAACTCTAATGTACAAACCATTCAGAAATGTCTCGACGACTATATGTTGCGGACTGGGAAAATTGAAATCGGCGAAATAGAAGCCAATCAGGCTTTGGCTTGCGCCGGAGTATTGAACGACGACCAGGCTCATCCGGGACGCCCGTTGAGGGAGATGCTCATCAAGCTGCGCGACACCAACCTGCTGCCGCAGAACGTGAGGCTGATGCAAGGCGTCTGGACTATAAAGCACTCGAAAACCATGGCAAAGTTTCTGCAGATACTGCAGTTCTGATGATGGAGCTTTTGTCAGTTTCTTTGTAAAACAATGATAAAAGGGAACTTTTATAGTTAAAATCACTTAAATGCATTTTACTATTTATGTGGTTTGGTGTCTTATTGATAACTTTGCAACAGAAATAGAAGAAAACAATTAATTATTAGAAGATTGACATGAGTATGAACAAAAGCTTTTTGATGGTCGCCGCTGCGGCCATGCTGATGCTGGGCAGCTGCGCAAGCAAGAAGGACTTGCAGAACTGCCAGAACGAAAACCGCGAGCTTACTCGCAACTATCAGGACACAAAAGAGCAGCTTGCTGCCAGCAAGGCCCGCGTGGCATCGCTGGAAGACCAGCTTGCCCAACAGAAGAAAGACTTGGCCGCCCTGCAGGGTTCACTCGACAAGAGCTTGAGCAATGCCAGCCAGAACAACATCAGCATTGAAAAGCTGGTTGACCAGATAAACGAGTCGAACCAATACATACGTCATCTCGTGGAGGTTAAGAGCAAGAGCGACTCGCTGAACATGGTGCTCACCAACAACCTCACCCGTTCGCTCAGCAAGGAGGAGATGAAGGAGGTGGATGTGCAGGTGCTGAAGGGCGTCGTTTACATTTCATTGGCTGACAACATGCTCTACAAGAGCGGCTCGTATGAAATAAACGACAGGGCTGCCGAAACTCTGAGCAAGATAGCCAAGATAATCAAGGACTACAGCGACTACGATGTGCTGATTGAGGGCAACACCGACAATGTTCCTGTGAACGCTACGGCTGCTACGATGAAGAACATCCGCAACAACTGGGATCTCTCTTGTCTGCGTGCGTCAAGTGTTGTGCAGGCTCTGCAAAACCAGTATGGGGTTGACCCCAAGAGGTTGACCGCCGGTGGTAGGGGCGAGTATAACCCGCTTACTTCAAACGATACCGAGCTGGGCAAGCAGCGCAACCGTCGTACTCAGATTATCATTACTCCAAAGCTCGACCAGTTTATGGACCTTATCGACAAGGCTCCTGACGCTGACGAGTAAGCGTGTAGTGATGTGAATAAAAGAACATTTTTACATCCTTTCATAAAGTATACATTTTAGTAGGAAAGTGCGTAGCCCGTGAGGGTTGCGCACTTTTTGGTTTGTCATTGTCCTTACTTGCTTTCCTCTTCTTCCATGTACCACTTGGAATATTCTACATAGTGGCGGGCGAAGCTTTCGGCTTGGTCGGGGCGTGTGGTCTTGATGTACTTGGCTGGCACACCACCCCAAAGTTCGTGGGGTCCTATTTGTGTGTTCTGCAGCACGAGGGCACCCGCTGCCACTACGGCTCCTTCGCCTACGACGCAATGGTCGAGCAGCGTGGCACCCATGCCAATGAGTGCTCCGTCCTTGATGGTGCAGGCGTGGACGGTGGCGTTGTGGCCGATGGTCACGTCGTTGCCAATGACGGTGGGTCCTGTGGTGTTGGTCACGTGGATGCACGAGCCGTCTTGTACGTTGGTGCGGTGGCCGATGGTGATTGGTGCCACGTCGCCGCGAACTACGGCATTGAACCAGATGGAGCATTCGTCGCCCATGGTTACTTCGCCAACTATGGTGGCGTTTTCGCTGAAATAGCAGTCGCGACCCCATTTTGGGGTCAGGCCTTTAATTGATTTTATTAGTGCCATTATTATGTGTTTTGTTTATTGTTGATTTTTTGGGGGATTTTCCGGGGTTTCCGGAATGTCCGGATTTTCCGGATTTTCCGGGGTTTCCGGGCGTTCCGGGCTTTCCGGGGGGGCCGGGCTGTGCTTTATCTTTGCCATCACGTCTTGTTCTTTCTGCGTGAGGAAGTTGAGATAGCGGCGGCAGAATTTGGGGTTGTAGGCGTTGAAGATGTTGTTGGCAAAGAGAATGTCGGTAATGTTGTTGTCGTTGACATAGTCCACCATGTTCTTCGTAAAGTAACGCGTATCGACCACGTGAACCTCTTCAAACGAGTAGAAGAGATAGCCGGGCAGGGCATTGCCAAAGCTGTCCTTGAGTATTAGCACACGCCGATGGTTGTCGGTTGAGGTCTTCACACGGGTTATCTTTGCGTCGCTGCCCATGAAGGTGCTGTAGGCTCCGCCGCTTCCGTTGCGGTAGTGGTAGAAGAAGGGACCGCGATAGGGCTTGCCTATGCCCGTGACGTGATAGTCTTCGTCGATGGTGTAGTTGGTGTAGGTGACGGTATATTTCACGCTGTTGGGTACGTAATACACAAAGTCTTCGGGGGCGTTCTTTATGGCAATGTCCTGTGAGTAACCGTACATGCTGCCTACAAATCCGCCGACGACTTTGCGGGTGTAGCTGTCGAGCTGGCGGAAGGGCACCTTGGCCACACGGGCAAACTCACTGGCGGCATAGAAGGCACCCAATGGCGCCCAGTGGTGGTCGGTGCGCAGATAGATGTCTTCATTGGCATGTTGGCCAAGCGAGGTATATACATCGACAGCCATCACGTCGGGGGCGAGGTGCGAGTGGATATTGTTTATCGTAGGCCACTGCCGTTGTGTGGCCTTTTGGGCGCGTTCGGGACAGTAGTATTCTATGGCCGTAGGAATTACCATGCAATAGACGTTGACCGACGGCCCGAATGTCTTCTTATATTCGTTGGCCACGTTGGCGTAGGCCACTCCTCCCCTTGAACTTCCGCCAAAAACCATCAGCGCCCTTACCTTTGGTCCGTTGCCGACTATCAGTATGCCTGCATTGGCTATCTTTGCCGTTCCATCGTTGTCGTTGTTGTATGCCTTCACTTGTCCGTCGCCCTTCATCGTGTTGTCGTCAACGTCTTCTTTGCCTGTGTTGCTACCGGCCGAGGCGTGGAATGTGATTTGCTCGTCGGCAATGCTGATGCGCTCCATCGACTTCAGCCTCATGCTTGCTGCCATGAGTTTGTCGCGGAAAGGCTCGCTGTCGCTGAACCATGCCGACACTTCGGCGGTGAACTGTCCCGAGCGCAGCTTGTCGAGCGAAAACAGCGGGAAGGCCGCCAGGTCGCGCTTCTCAAGCGGCGAATAGACGCTGCGCGGGAAGAAGGCGAAGACGAAGGCTACCGAGGCGATGGCCAATGCCATTATGAATATGTATAGACGGTTCATCATGTCAGAAACGGGTGTAGATAAATGCGTTGTTTGTGGCTCCTACCAGCAGGGCTATGCAGGCAGCCAAGGCCACGAGGGAGAACGAAAGGCGCGACACGAACAGCATGGCGTTGTAGGCCGCAGTGTGTCGTCCCGTCAGCTTGTGCAGCAGTCTGTCGGCCCAACTGCGCAGTGGCATGCAGAAGACCAACGCCACCGCCCACAGCCAGAACCTGTCGGTCAAGACACTTTCGGACACAAAGTTGGTGAACGTGGGAGCCATGCCGAAGAAGGCATTGAAGAAAGTGTGAAGCGAGGCGAAGTCGTCGAAGTAGAAGATGCCCCATCCAGCCGTTACGAGCAGCAGACTGTAGAGGTGGAGCAGGGGAGTGAGCAAGCGGCTGCGAAGCTTCAGTATGGTGTATTTCTCAACCATTACGATGATGCCGAAGTAGGCGCCCCATATCACGAAGTTCCAGCTGGCTCCGTGCCACAGTCCGGTGAGCAGCCACACCGTGAGGATGTTGACTGCCTGGTGGCGACGGTTGCCTCCCATGGGAATATACACATAGTCGCGGAAGAAGCTGCCAAGCGAAATGTGCCAGCGTCGCCAGAAGTCGGTAATGGTGCGGCAGAAGTAGGGATGGTTGAAGTTTTCGAGGAAGTGGAAGCCGAGGCAGCGGCCAATGCCGATGGCCATGTCGGAATAACCTGAGAAGTCGTAATAGATTTGCAGCGTGAAGGCCACAATGCCTATCCATGCTCCCGTGGTGGTGAGTTGGCTGAGATTGTTGGCGAGCAGGAGGTCGGATATTTCCGACAGCTGGTTGGCCAGTACCACCTTCTTGGCCAGTCCTATCATGAAGCGCGTCATGCCTGCGGCCACGTCGTCGGCACTTGTCCTGCGGTGGGTTATCTCGTGGGCTATGGTGCCGTAGCGGACTATAGGTCCGGCTATGAGCTGTGGAAACATTGAGATGTAGAGCAACAGGTTGGGAAAGCTGCGCTGTACGGGCGACTCGCGGCGATGTACATCGACGAGGTATGAGATGGATTGGAACACGTAGAAGCTGATGCCTATGGGCAATGGAATGTCGGGTACGCCCATGGGCAGGCCCCAGCTGCACAGTGTTGAGGCAATGAATCCGGCATACTTGAACACTCCGAGCACGGCAATGTTGGCCGCTATGCCTAAAGCCAACGTCAACTTGCGCCATCGGCGTGCGCGGCTGACGCCGAGGCCGAAGAAATAGTTGGCCACCACGCAAGCCAGCATAAGGAATACATATACGGGTTCTCCCCATGCGTAGAACAGCAGCGAAAACGCCACCAGCACCGCATTCTTCAGCGCATTTCCCTTTTCGACGGCCGCCGCCATGACATAGCAGGCGATGAAGGCCGGCAGAAAGGCGAAGAGGAAAAACAAGTCGGAGAATACCATACTGTATCAGTTATTTTTCAGGATAATGTGTCAAGCGTCGTTACCTATGCGGCCTTGGGACGTAGTCTTTTGTCAGCATCTCGCAAATCAGCTTCAGCCATATCAGCACGCAGGGCAGGGCCTTGAGGGCGTAGGGCTGTACGTAGGTCTTGCGGATGAAGGCGGGGAAGAGGTCGGAGGGCGACATGCTGGTAAGGATGAATGCAAATATCATCAGTGCAAGGTCGAGGCGGCTGCGGCGCCACGGCGAAGTGACATACCAGATGCTTGCTCCGACAAGGGCTATGATGTAGGAACTCGACTCTGACCCCGTGCTGAACAGCACAACGAAGAGCAATACCGACGCAAGGAAGGCGTAGCGGAAGGCTTCGTTGGCATATTGACGGAGTCGAAGGTAGGGCAGTGAGAAGAGAGCCATTCCGGGCAGTATGAGCCAGAGGTCGGAGTAGTCGGCAAGGCCGCTGGTCTTGCGCACCATTCCAAGCAGCGATATGTTCTGTCCTCCACTTACAATGTTCTCGGCATTCTTCTCGGTAAGGCAGATGTACCACTCCTTGTATTGCTCGACAATGTATTCGGGGCTGCTTATCAGCATCGGCAGCACAAACAGCAGGCAGCTCCAACCTACAAACGAGAGAATGAACTTGAGCTTGTGGCGCGAGAAGAAGAAGAAGGCAAGCCCCACTATGCCATAGAGCTTCACCAGTGTCCCGACGACAATGAGCAGCGTGGCCCAATGGTCTTTGCCGCGCTCGATGCAGCAGTAAGCCACGATGATGATGGCGGCAATGGCAATGTTGAACTGGCTCATGAAAAGCGCGGTGAGCAGTTCGTGGGCGCAGAACCAAAGAATGAAAAGCTGGTTGCCGTATGGCAGCGACATGCGGCGTATGGCCACAAACAATGCGAGCGAGAGCATTATCTCCCACATGATGAGGCCGAGAGGGTGGGGTACAACGGCAAACGGAGCTATTACAAGGCTGAACAGCGGGCCGTAGTGGTTGACATCCCAGTATTCGTTGGGATAAGCCTCGTAAAGAGGCGTGCCGTTCCACGTATGCCAGAACACATACTTGAAGATGAGGAAGTTGTTGCATTTGCTGATTTTCATCAGTCCAGCCACCAATGGCAGCAACAGCCAAAGGCCCAACAGCGTGCGTGAGTCGCTGAAAAACGGATGGCTGAACAACGCCTTTGCCTTTTCCTTTATCGCAGTCACTTTTTCAATTCTTTAATGTTATACAATGGTCGGCCTTTCACCTCTTTATATATCTTGCCAATGTAGATGCCCACGAGGCCAACGGAAATGAGCGTCACGCCGCCTACAAACCATACGCTGAGCATAATCGACGCCCATCCGGGCACGGCCGTGCCCACAATGAGAGCGTGGATGACGTAAACGCCTATGGCAAGGCATACGATGATGAACAGCAGTCCGATATACATTATGAAGAAGATGGGCTTGACGGAGAACGACGTGATGCCGTCGAGTGCGAGCGAGAGCATCTTGGCAAGTGTGTATTTCGACTGGCCTGCCTCGCGTTCGCCTATGATGTCGTCCACGGTTGTCGAGTCGAGTCCAATCATGGGTATCAGTCCCCTTAGATACAGGTTCTTCTCCTGATAGCGTGCCAGAATGTTGAGTGCGCGGCTGCTCATGAGCCTGAAGTCGGCGTGGTTGTGTACTATCTCCACACCCATTTTGCGTTGCAGCTTGTAGAAGGCCACTGCCGACATGCGTTTCAGCACGGGGTCGGCCGTTCTCGACACCTTTACTCCATATACTATTTCGTAGCCCTTCTCGTATTCGTCAATCATGAGCGGAATGGTGTTGATGTCGTCCTGAAGGTCGGCGTCGATGGTTATTACTGCGTCGGCCATGTCCTTGGCCGTCATCATTCCGGCCATGATGGCGTTCTGATGGCCTACGTTGCGCGTGAGGTTGATGCCTTTGACATACTTGTTGCTGTCGTTCAGTCGGCTGATAATCTGCCACGTGCTGTCGTGGCTTCCGTCGTTGACGTACATTATGAAGCTGTCGTGGCGTATTTTCTTCTCTTCTACGAGTCGGTCGAGAAGTGCGGTGAGCCGCCGCGTCGAGGCTTCGAGCACTTCCTCTTCGTTATAGCATGGCGAGACAATGGATAGTCGTATCATTTTTTCTGCTCCTTATTCTTTTGTTGTCCAACAAACTCGGTGAATGTAGCAAAGCGGTGTCCCTTGGCCTTCAGCATTTTTATGAGGCGGTCGAGGCGAGCCTTCATGTCAAGTCCGCTGTGGTTCTTTATGATGAACGGCATCCTGTATTCGGGATGCTCCTTCAGCTCATAGAACTCCCACGGGTGGAAGTATGTTACGAAATAGCCGTCGTGGGCCACCACCCTGCGCACCATCATGTGGTAGAGCCACTGGGGAAGGTTGTGGAGCGAGAGCCAAAACAGCGGGAAACGCAGCAGCGGCGTGACCGATGCCGGTATCTGCATCACTCCACCGCGCATGAACCATGTGCGTGGAGCCGTGAGGTGCATGTATCTTCCGGGTATGAATGCCGGATTGAGCGACGAGTTGTAGGTGTAGCCCATGCGTTCTATCTCGCTGTCGCTCACGCTGAACATGCGCGGCTGACGGTAGCCCTTCACCTCGATGCCCAAGAGCGACTCGATGGTGTTTTTCGACTCTTCTACGTCGGTGGCCTTTGGCTGCCAGTGGTCAACGCCGTGGCAAGCCACCTCATGTCCTTCGTCAATGATGCGCCGCATCACCTCGGGTGCAAGCCTTACAAAGTTGGCCGTGCAGAAGAAAGTGCCCTTTACGCCATTGTCCTTCAGGCAGTCGAGAATGCGGTTGGTGCCCACTATCGACACCTTCATGCCCTCTTCAAGCGAAAAATCGACACCATGCTCACGAGGCACATCAAACTCTTCGGTATCAAAACTCAATAATATCATAGTTCTATCCTTTTTTTCCTTTAAACACAAAATGCAGTAATGTGAAATTGACGGGGACGGCTATTGACAGCACCAGCAGCGGTGCCAGCAGCCTATGCACCCCTATGGCAATGAACAAGTTGAACAATGCAATGTGAAGAACGTAGTTTACCAAGTGGCTTCCGCCGAACCCCGCCGCCTTCTTTGCCGACACGTCCGAGCGGAAGGTGAAGTAGGTGGTCATGAAGAAATTGCACACGAGACTTACTACATAACCCACCGAATAGGCCATGCTGAGCCAGAAGCTGCCTTCAGCCGCCTGCTGTATCAGCCAATAGACACCATAGTGTATGGCGGCGGCGATGACACCTACTATGCAGAAACGCACAAACTCCTGCACCTTGTCGTTATGCAGCATTTCTTTTATCCAAAGGAGTGTTGCCTTACTTGACGTTTGACTGTTCATTTCGCTAATTATTAACCTATCCTAATATTTACGCCGCAAAATTATATAAAAATGTTGAAATGTGCAAACATATTGCCGGTTTATTGTCGTTATTTGACGCAAGGCACCCACACGGCTATCGTTTTGAGCATGAAATATGGCTCCGACATGTACATGAGGCCTTGGTAGGGATTGGCTGTTCCCCACGAGTTTTTCATTATGAAGTAACGCTGTCCACGTTCGTCGTGTGCAATGCCTACTATGGCCATGCAGTGGTCGTCGGTGGTGCGTCGCGTCTCAAACAGGCGTTGGCGCAGTTGCTGTGTGGGGCGCTGATTGGTGGGGGTAAGGGCCATGCCTTGCCTGAACGAGAACAGCGGCTCGCTTATGTCGCCTTCCCAGCACACTCCGTGTCCTTGCTCCACCGCCTCCACCGTTGCGCTCAGTAGCGAGTCGAGCGGAAGGTTGAGAAAGAGGTTGTGGCGGCGGTTGTCGGGCAGTTCGAGGTCGATGCTGTGGCCAAACGGATGATGGGTGAAGCTGGTCAGTGCCTTGAAGTAGCTGCCGGGGCAAACGCTGCGACCAAACTCCTCGGGCGTGTATTCGGCGCCCAGCATATAGACGTGGTGAGGCACCGGGCCGAGGCTCTCGTCGAGCATGTGGTCGAGCATTGGCCTGAATTTGCGGGGCGATGACTTGCTGTTGACGGCCTTTTGGGCTATGGCCTTGGTCTTGCGGGCAAGCAGGCTGAAGCCGGCGGCGGGCGAATGGCCCGACTTTGCCGTGGTGTAGCTGTCGAATGGCATCGCCCCGTGGCGTTCCATTAGTCGCAGCAGGTCGGAGGCCGTGCCGCGGTCGCTTATTTCAGCCGCACCTCCGGTCAGCACGTGACGGTCAAACTGTTCTTCCAGCATTCGCCGTGCCGCATAGTCGGGCGAGAGGTTCACCGAGTCGCCTTTCATGATGCGTTCGGTTTCGATGGCGGCCAGCATGGCATAAATCCAGCATGTAGAGCTGTGGCCTTGGTCCTTTATGGGCGTATAGCCGTTGAGCACGTCGTTGTCGAAGCGTTTTGGCGGCAAGGCCTTTTGGCTTGATGGTGTGCACGAGGCGAGCCACAGTGTCGTGCAGGCTACGGCTACTGCCATTATGTGTTTTTTTGCAGTCATGTTTTGTCGTTTAAATGTGCAAAAGTAATAAAACGTCGTTAGAAAGCAAAATAAAAAGGGTTAAATAATCGGGAAAGATGGCCGTATTTCAGATTTTATAATTACTTTTGCGGCTGATATGAGAAAAACAGTCACATTATTGCTTATGCTGTTGGGCTTTGCCACTGCCTTTGCCCAAACGGAGGATGACGACGGCGTTCAGGCCGCCGACATCGACGACCCTGCCTTTGTGCCCACCGTCAAGGTGTCGAAGGTGGTTGACCAGGGCGACAGCATTCCCTACATGGAGATGAGCAATGTATATGTCTATCCGCAGTTGCAGTTTGGCAACAAGAAGCAGATGAGCGCCTATCTGCGCTTGGTGAGAAACGTGAAGAAGGTGCTCCCGATAGCCAAGGAGGCCAACCATATTATAGTGGAAACGTATGATTACCTCCAGACGCTGCCCGACAAGAAGGCGCGCGACGAGCATCTCAAGTTGGTGGAGAAAAGCATTGTAAGAGACTATAAGCCAAAGATGAAAAACCTCACCTATTCGCAGGGAAAGCTGCTGATAAAACTGGTTTACAGAGAGTGCGACTCGTCGTCCTACGACATCGTAAAGGCAGTGCTTGGTCCGGTGAGGGCAGGTTTTTGGCAGGCTTTCGCCTGGTGTTTCGGCGCAAGCCTGAAGAAGGGCTACGACCCGGAAGGCACCGACCGCCTTACCGAGCGTGTCGTATTAATGGTTGAGGCTGGCCAATTGTAGGGTTCTACAATTGCCAGCCTCAAAATTAACCAATACTATTTGTATCACTTGTTGTCACTTGCGAACCACATGTCCTCACGACATTCTCTTGGCTCTATATGTAGGATAGTTTGTTTTTCGTGTGCAAAGGTAATACTAAAAAATGAATTGATTACCATATTCTTTGCAAAAACGGTCGTAAACGTTTGCGCTCCTACTCGCTGTAAATTACCTGTATCACGGTTTGGCCTACGGCTTTCAGCGTGATGGTGTCGATGTTGTCCATCGTGTCGTTCACCGTGTGCCATGTGGGTCCAAACGAGCTTTGTGGGCACGACTCGTAGTAGGGTATGATGTCTATCGTGGGTATGCCAAGTTTCTCGTTTACAGGCACATGGTCGTCGGTCACCATGCCGCCGTCGGCCTTCGGAAACATCGACGAGTTGCCCAGAGCGTGGGCTGCGTTCCACACCTTTTCAACTATCTCCGGCGCATAGTGCATCGACATGCCCTCGCGGTAGAAAGCAGCTCCGGTGCCGCCCACCATGTCCAGCAGTATGCCGTATTCGGCCTTGTAGCCCTTGACGTGAGGGTTGGATGCCCAGTGCTGTGCGCCCAGCGCCCACGAGTTGCCGTCGTCGGCCTTGTCGCTCCATTGTGGCGTTCCCCAGTCTTCGGCGTCGAAGCAAACGAAATCGACGCCCACCAGCAGGCTGTCGTCGGCGGCCACGAGCCTTGCCACCTCAAGCATCACGCCCACTCCCGACGCTCCGTCGTTGGCTCCTATGATGGGCTTGTGCCAGTTGGCGCTGTCGGCGTCGTTGTCGGCCCAGGGGCGCGAGTCCCAGTGTGCGCACAGCAGTATGCGCCTTGTGGCCTTGGGGTTGTGGGTGGCTATTATGTTGGTGGCCTTCAGTGGAGTGCCGTCGTAGCCTTGCAGTGTGGCCTGCTGTAATGTCACTTCAAGTCCAAACTGCCTGAACTTGTCGGCAATCCATTTCGCACAGCGTTCGTGTTGGTCGCTGTTCATTGTGCGCGGTCCGAAGTCGCACTGCGCCTTGCAGTAGGCGTAGGCACTGTCGGCCGAAAACTCCGGTCCTACTATCGTTATGGCCGCATTGTCGGTAGTGGGTGTGTTTTTTGTATTGCCGCACGACAACATTGCCGTAGCTGCAACGACAAGTAATAAATGTCTGATGTTCATAGCTGAAAAGAAAAAAATGATGTGTTTTCATTGCCTTGCCCTCTGCACCGTGGCCATCACTCTCAGGAAGTTGCCTCCCATAATGCGCTGTATGTCGTCGGCGCTGTAGCGTTGCGCCAGCAGCATTCTGGTAAAGTTCATTATCTCCGATGCGTCGGCAATGCCCCTCACTCCTCCGTCGCCGTCGAAGTCGGTGCCCAGTCCCACGTGGTCGATGCCCATAATGCTGATGGCGTGGTCGAGGTGCTGCAGTGCGTCCATTATGGTGGCTTCGCCTTCCTTGCGCAGAAAACCGTTGTAGAGCGTTATCTGCGCCACTCCGCCGTGCTTTGCCAACTGGCGCATCTGCCCGTCGGTGAGGTTTCGCGGATGGTCGCACAGTGCGCGTGAGCTGCTGTGGCTGCACACTATGGGCTGTCGGCTTATCTCCAGTGCGTCGTAGAAGCTCTTCTCGCCGGCGTGGCTAAGGTCAACCATTATGCCGTGGCGGTTCATCTCTTCTATCACGCGCTCGCCCAGGCGGCTCACTCCGTTGTGGGTGTTGCAGCCCTTTGCGCTGTCGCACACGTCGTTGTCGCCGTTGTGGCACAGTGTTATATACACCACTCCGCGCTGTGCGAAGTGCTTCACGTTGGCGGCGTTGCCGTTTAGAGCCAGTGCGTTTTCAATGCCCAGCATTATCGACTTCCGTCCGTTGCGTTTGTCCTCATACAAGTCTGACGGTGTGCGTGCTATGCTCACGTGGTGCTTGTTGGCGGCCACTATGTCCTCTATGCGGTCGAATATGTAGTTGGCGTAGTCCATTGGCGTGGCAGCCTGCAGCCTTGGCTCGTCGGGGTATGCGCTGCGTATTATCTGCGAGAAGGCCTCGCCCATTTTCGGCTGTGGCAGGTAGGCCACCATTATTGTCGAGTCGAGCCTTCCCTCGGTCATCTTGTGCAGATCGACCAAGGCCTTCGTGTCGCGGTGGTCGAAGCTGATGCCTTGCGGAAACAGCATTGGCGTGTCGCAGTGGGTGTCGAGGGTCAGTATTCTGTGGTGCAGGCGTTTCGTCTCGTCGTACAGTGCGGCCTGCTTTACAAGCCATCTGAACAGCGGCTGGCACTCGTCCATGCACTCGGGATGCCACTGTACGCCTATTATGGGCTTATACTCGCTGCTTTCCATGGCCTCAATTATTCCGTCGTCCGACTTTGCCGTTGCTGTGAACCTGTGTCCCGTCTCGGCCACGGCCTGATGGTGGAACGAGTTCACCCAAATCGTCTCGGTGCCGAAGATGCCGTTGAGCATCGACTTTGGCTTGAGCGTCACGGTGTGGGTAGGCTCGCGGCGGTCGGCATCCTGGCTGTGTTTTATCAGACCGTTTCGTGTGCTTATGTCCTGCTCCACTCTTCCGCCCAGTGCCATGGCCAGTGTCTGTATGCCACGGCAAATGCCCAGCATAGGCATCTGCCTGTTGTAGGCCAGCCTTGTGATGAGCAGTTCGGGCAGGTCGCGCTCGCTGTTAATCGAGTGCAGCCGCGGGCTTGGCTGTTCGCCGCAATATAAGGGGTTGAAGTCGCCACCGCCGCTCAGCAGCAGTGCGTCGATGTGTTCGAGTGTGTTGATGATGGTGTCGGTGTCTGACAGTGGCGGAATGACCATCGGCACTCCTCCCGCCTTTTCCACGGCTTTATAGTAGTATTGGCTCAGCCTTTCTTCTCCGTCGGCATAATTGGCTGTAATGCCGATTACCGGACGCCTCTTGGCCTCCGGAAATCGGTCATACACGTTGTTCAGCCTGCTTTGCCAGTCAAACTTGTTGTTCATAGTCATTTGTCAACTTTCACGGCTATTTCCCTCTTTATGCTTTGTTCGAGCGAAATGAGCGTTTCGGTGGCCACAACGCCCGGTATGTCCTGCAGCTGGCCGTTGAGCAGGTCCATGAGCTGCTCGTTGTCGCGTGCATACAGTTTCACAAGCATTGTATAAGGCCCTGTGGTGAAGTGGCACTCAACTATTTCTGGAATGTGGATGAGCCTTTCCACCACGTTTTTGTACATGTTGCCCCGTTCGAGCGTTATTCCCACGTAAGTGCATGTAGAGTAGCCCAACGACTTGGGATTGACGTCAAATCCGCTGCCCATTATTACATTGCCCTCGATGAGATGCTGTACGCGCTGGTGGATGGCAGCGCGCGAAACGTTGCATTCCGCCGCTACGTCTTTGAATGGGATTCTGGCATTTTTCGACAATATACTTAGTATCTTTTTGTCGAGATTGTCAATTTTTTCCATCTTTTTTCTGTCTGTGCTTTATTTAGTTGATAGTTTAGCTAAAGGCGGCATTTAGCCGCCTATTTCGCAAATTGTCAGCAAAAGTACGACATTTTATTGATATAGTCAAGAAAAAACTGCAAAAAATTACAAATTGCCTACTTTTTCACTATCTCTACAAGCTCAACAGTGAAAACCAGCGCGCTGAATGGCTTTATCTTGCCTTGGTCGCGGTCGCCGTAGGCCAGGTCGTAAGGAATGTACAGCTCCCACTTGCTGCCAGTGGGCATCATCAGCAGCGCCTCGGTCCATCCGCTTATCACTTGGTTGACCCTCAGCTCTATGGGCTTGTCGCCATGTTTAGCCGACGCGTCAAACACGGTGCCGTCCACCAGTCGTCCCTCGTAGTTCACCTTGACGCGGTCGGTGGCCTGCGGCTTTTCGCCCTTGCCCTCCACCAGAACCTTGTATTGCAGTCCGCTGGCTGTGGTGGTCACGCCTTCCTTCTTGGCGTTGTCGGCCAGGAAGGCCTCGCCCTGTCGGCGGTTTTCGCCATAGAGTTTCTCCATCTTGGCTTCCTTCAGGTCGCTCATCTTGTCTTTAAACAGCAGTGCGGCGTCATCTATATTATAATAGGTGGTGTCGGCAGTCAGTGCATCAACAAATCCCCTTACGGCAAGGCTCTCGACGAGCGAGTCGGGCGAGTCTTTTATTTCCTGAGCCAGTCCCGGCAGCATTTTCTTCTGAAACTGCTGTGCTATCTCCATTCCCGCCATGTAGGCTTTCATGTTTGGGTCGGCTCCCGCCTTTACGGCCGTTTCAAATCCCTCGATGAATTTTGCCATGTAGGCAGTGTCGATGCCCATCTGCTGTTTCAGAAACGGTATGAGTCCCTGTGTCATGCTCATTCCCGCCACATAGCTCAGCGAGTCGCTTGAGCTGTTCATCACCACCGGCTGCCTCATTTCCTTGGCCGCAGCCTTCTTGTCCTTTTTCTTTTCGGCGTTGGCATCAACGCAAAAAGCACCCGCCACAATCATGGCGAGTGCAATTATCATAGTATTTCTCTTCATTATTATTACTAATAAAGTGTCAATTTTAGGAGTTAAAAGGAGTTACGGGAAGTTATCGCTCCCTTTATCTTCTTACAGTCAACTGAACTTATTTTTCAATACCTAAGAGTTCAATCTTGAAGATAAGAACCGAGAAAGGCTTTATTTCGCCCTGCTCACGCTCGCCGTAGGCCAAGTCCTGAGGAATGTAAACCTCCCATGTCGAGCCAACAGGCATGTGAACCATAGCGTCGGTCCAACCCTTGATGGTTTGGTTGCAGCGGAGCTTCAGAGGCTGGTTGCGCTTGTAAGAGCTGTCAAACACGTTGCCGTCGATGGTGCGTCCCTCGTAGTGGCACGAAACCATTGATGTGTCGGCAGGAATAGGACCGTTGCCTTCCTTTATCACCTTATACTGTACGCCGCTTGGCAGAGTCTTGATGCCTTCCTTCTTCTTGTTGGCAACCATAAACTCCTCGCCCTTCTTCTTGTTGTCGCCATATTTGGCCTCCATTGTCTTGGCCTTGATCTGCTGCATCTTTGCCTGAGCTGTCATGCTGGCCTCTTCCATGGTCATCACGCCCTTCTTGCCTGTAACGCCCGAAACGAATCCTGCCATGAAGTTCTTCAGCGAGATGGTCTTTGTAGAGTCGTCGCCAAACACCTCGTGGTTGATGCCCTTAACCATTTGGTTGCTGATTTGCTGTCCAATCTGAATACCAGCATAGTAAGCAGCCTTCTTCTTGTCGTCGCCGGCGTTTGCGCCTTCGTTCAGTCCCTTGATAAACTCTCTCATGTAGGTTGTGTCAACACCCATGCGGCCTACGAGATATTCCTTCAAGCCCTGAGTCTGTGCCATACCGATGGCGTAGCTCATTGAATCCACGTCGCTCTTAAGGTTTGCCTTAGGAGTTGAATTGCCGCACGATGTAACAGCAACAGCGGCAACGGCCATAGCGGCCAAAACTGTCAATTTCTTCATTTTTTATCTTTCGTTTTTTAAATATTATTTTTCTACCTTCTAAAAATTTCTACCTTCTACCCTCTAAAAAAATCCTACTTCACTCCAATCAGCTCAACATCGAATATCAGTGTCGAGAAAGGAGGAATGGAAGCTCCGGCACCGCTTTCGCCGTAAGCCAGCATGTAAGGTATGTAGAAACGGAATTTTGCACCTTCCTGCATCAGCTGCAGTCCTTCGGTCCATCCAGCGATAACCTGCTGCAGGCTGAAGCTGGCGGTTTGGCCGCGCTGCACGCTGCTGTCAAACAAAGTACCGTCGAGCAGGAATCCCTCGTAGTGGCACTCAACGGTGTCGGTAGCCTTTGGCTTGCGGCCGGTGCCTTCCTTCAGCACCTCATACTGCAGTCCGCTGGCAGTGGTCTTTACGCCTTCCTTCTTGGCGTTCTCGGCCAGGAATTTCTCGCCGGCCTCTTTGGCGGCCTTTCCCTTTTCGGCATTGATGGCCTGCATCTTTTTCTCCTGAGCTATAAAAAACTCCTGTACTATGGTCTGTGCCTCGTGGTGCGACATCTTTATCTCCTTGCCGCCAAGCACGTCGTTGATAGCGTCGGTAAAATCTTCTATACTCATGCCCTCGGCACCCATTTGTGCCAGTTGGCGACCAACGCCCAACCCCATAGCATAACTGAATTTGTCCATTTTCTGTTCTATTAAATAATGTGATACATTCAAAATTCGTGCAAAGGTAACACTTTTCTTTGATTTTCCATTGCTATTTCGAGAAAAATTGCTATTTTTGTGCATTGTTAAGAAGAAAACTTGATTTACTTATATAAAAACAGCAGATTATGAAGAAAATAGTGGTTCTTACAGGAGCAGGAATGTCGGCCGAGAGCGGATTGTCAACATTCCGCGACGCCGACGGATTGTGGGAGCAATATCCCGTACAGCAGGTCGCCTCACACGAGGGATGGCTGGCCGACCCAGTGCTTGTAAACAATTTCTACAACATGCTTCGTGGCAAGATGCTCGACAAGAAGCCTTGCCGAGGCCACGAGCTTGTGGCTGAGCTTGAAAACTACTATCAAGTGACTGTGGTTACGCAAAACGTTGACAACCTGCACGAGCAGGCCGGCTCTACCAACGTGATACACCTGCATGGCGAGCTGATGAAGGCCTGCTCGAGCATCGACCCCGACGACACCCGCTACCACGTTCAGCTCACGGCCCAACACTACGAGGTGGCTCCCGGCGAGAAAGCCGGCGACGGCTCGCTGCTGCGCCCGTTCATAGTGTTCTTCGGCGAGGCGGTGCCCATGATTTCCATTGCCGCCGAGGCCGTGCAGGAGGCCGACATACTCATCATCATAGGCACCTCGCTGGCCGTTTATCCCGCCGCCGGACTCATTCGCTACACCAAGCCCGGCATACCCATCTACCTTATCGACCCCAAGCCCGTAACCGCCTATGGCAACGTCACTTACATAGCCAAGGGAGCTTCGGCGGGAATGGAAGAGCTGATGGAGAAACTGAAGGATCAATAAAAAAAAACGAATAACTGACGATTATGAAAATAGACAAAGAGCAACGCATACGCAAGGCTGAGCAACTGTTTGTCCAGGGCTACAACTGCTCTCAGGCTGTGGTGGCCGCCTTTGCCGACATCTACGGCTTCACCCCCGAGCAGGCCTTACGCCTCAGTGCCGGCATGGGCGGCGGCATGGGCCGACTGCGCATGACCTGTGGAGCCGTGTCCGCCATGGCCATTTTGGCCGGCATGGACTGCGGCTCTACCGACGCCACCGACCGCGAGGGCAAGTCACGCAATTATAAGGTGGTGCAGCAGCTCTGCGAGAAGTTCAAGGCCGAGCACGGCTCGCTCGTGTGTGCCCAGCTGCTCAACCTCCGCAAAGGCGCGCCCCTGAGCTACGAAGCCTCTGAGCGCACCGCCGAGTACTACAAGACACGTCCCTGCGTCAACATGGTGGTCACCGCCGCAAAAATCTTTGCCGATTATTTGGAAGCATTTTAACTTCTTTCCAATATTCTTGCTCATGTCGGAATAAAGCTGTATATTTGCACGCAAAACTTCAAACGACAATGGATTACCAATTAATAATCGACAACATCCTGAAGGATGTAGAGCCGCTGCGCGGAATGGGGCAGCAGGCCACTTACATACCGGCACTGGCCAAGGTCAACCCCGACCAAGTGGGACTGTGCATCGAAACGACACACAACATACAGTACGCCTGCGGCGACGCCGACACGCGGTTTTCAATACAGAGCATCTCGAAGGTGTTTGCACTCTCGATGGCATTAGCCATTGAAGGCGAGGCTCTGTGGCAGCGAATGGGAAGGGAGCCGTCGGGCAACGCCTTCAACTCGCTCGTGCAGCTCGAAATGGAAAAGGGACGGCCACGCAACCCCTTCATCAACGCCGGGGCCATTGTGGTGGCCGACGTGCTGATGTCGCGGCTGCCCAATGCCGGGGCCGACTTCTTGGCCTTCGTCAGGAGCCTGGCCGGCAACGACAGCATTGACTACAACAGGGGCGTGGCCGAGTCGGAAAGGCGGCAGGGCTACCTCAACGCCGCCATCGTCAACCTGCTGAAGCACCACCACAACATCGAGGGCGACATTGAGCAGGTGCTGCGCTTCTACTTCCTCATGTGCAGCCTTGAGATGAGCTGCCGCGAGCTGGCCCACGCCTTCCTGCCCTTTGCCGACCACCACCGTCCCTTCATGCACAGCGGCATTAGCCTCTCGATGTCGAAGGTCAAGCGCATCAACGCCGTGATGCAGACGTGCGGCTTCTACGACGAGGCAGGCGACTATTCCTATCTCGTTGGCTTGCCGGGCAAGAGCGGCGTTGGCGGCGGCATTGCGGCGGTGTTTCCGGGAGAGTATTCGGTGGCCGTATGGAGTCCCCGCCTCAACGACAAGGGCAACTCGCTCGTAGGCATGAAGATGCTCGAACTGCTTACCACCCAAACCGAGCTGTCGATATTTTGACCCCGAGATGAGTGTCCCGTTGTGCGTAAGTTAGCCTTCGTCGGCCTGTTCGAGCGACTGTATGAATTCCGACAGGTTGTCGCCTTGGCCTATGCCCAGCTTCTTGCGCAGGCGGTAGCGTGCCGTCTCGATGCTTCTTACCGACATGTTCAGCAGCGAAGCAATTTCCTTCGACGAGAGGCCCATTCTGAGATAGGCGCAGAGCTTCAGGTCGTTTTTCTTCAAGTCGGGGAATTGAGCCGTTAGCCTCTTCATGAAGTTGTCGTAAACAAGGTCGAAGTTCTCCTTGAACTTCTCCCATCCCTCGTCGTCGTTGATGTTGGCCTGCACCTCGTGCCTGATGTCTCTGATGCTCTGAGTGATTTTGGCCTTCGCGTCCTCGCGCCTCACGCTCTCCGACAGTTCGCTCAGCTTGATGTCGAGCGAGTGGAGCATGTCGTTTTTGCGCATTAGGTTCATGGTCGAGTCGCCTATTTCGCTTTGCCTGTGCTTCAGTTCGGTTTCCAGCTGTTCGTTTTTCAGTTTTTGTTTTTCCAGTTCATATTCGGCCTGCTGTCGTCTTATTTTTGCCGCCTGCCTCATTTCCATCAGCTTTATTTTCCTTTCCTGCCTTCTTGTCACGGCTTTCATCACGGCCTTTCCCGCCGCCGCCAGCAGCAGAATATATACGATGTAAGCCCACCATGTTTCGTATAGTGCGGGTTTTATTTCCATCGTTATCGCCGTCTGCTGCTCCTGTCCGCTCATTTTGTTTCGAGCCTTCACCCTGAAGGTATATTTCCCCTTCGGCAGTCGGGTGTAGTCCTTGGTGTTTGTGGTTTGCCAGTTGCTCCATTCGGAGTCGTAGCCCTCCAACAAGCACGAATATTCTATTTCGCCGGGGTTGACATAGTCGGGCATGATGAACCTCAGCCTCAGCGAGTTGTTGTCGTGGTCGATGGCGTAGGTTATGTCGTCGGCGGGCGCATGGCAAACGTATAGCAGCGAGTCGCCGTTGTTGATGCTCGATATTTTGTCAACCATCAGCTTGGTGGTGTTTTGCGGGCATGAAGCGTGGTTGTCGGCCAGAATGAATCCGCCAAGGCTGCAGAAGATGGTTTGTTGGCGGTCGGGCAGGTGGCCTGAGTGTCCCAGTCCCATCTGCAGTTCGTGCAGTATGCCGTTGTACGACATGTAGTCGATGTCAAAGCCTCCCTCCTTCCTTGGGTGGGCAATGGCCAAGTAGCCGGGCTTGTAGGCCCAGATGTCGTGTTCGGGTGTCTCTAATATTCTCAGCGGCACTCCGTAGGTGTTGAAAATGCCGTTCATGGTGGCGTCGTGCTCCAGTCGGCGGCTCATGGCGTTGTATCTGAAGAATCCGTCAACGCTCGACACATACACCTGGCGTCCCACTTTGCACACAAGGTTGTCGTTGTCCATCACGAGTCCGTTGCCCTTGCCGAATCTTTCGGTCTTTTCCACCCTTCGGCAGTCGTCGCTCAGTGTCAGCCTGTATATTCCCTTTTGCCAGTGGCTTATCCAGATGCTTCCGTCGTCGGCCTCGGTCATCGAACCGCTGTTCTCGTCGAATCCCTTCAGCCTCCAAGCAAACGTCATGTCGGCCTTGTGAAGCACAAACAGTCCTTTGTAGTCGCAGCCCAGCACATATTGAGGGTGATGGTTCAGGTTGGTGAAGCACCACGTGCCCACTGGTCCTTCAATGCGTGTGGCTTTGAGTCCGTCGATGACGAACGCCCCCTCGTTGGCGGCGCATAGTATTCTGCCTCCCACGTTCCACAGTCCCCACACCTGTCCCGACAGTCCGGCCACGTCGGCCGGCACCGGTGGAGTGGGGCCTTGCCCTAAGGGATAGCTGATGGCGAAGAGTCCTTGGTTGGTGCCGATGTAGAGGTTGTCGCCCGCCACCAACGAGGCATATCCCGTGCCGATGTGGCAGTTGGTGCCAAGCAGCCGTTTGGCGGGAAACGATGGCATCACGTAGGCCACGCCATAGTCGAGGCCGAGCCAGATGTTGCCCGAGGCGTCGAAGCACATCGAGAGTATGGTGTTGTCGGCCAGTCCCGTGTCGGTGTTGGCATAGGCGTTCTCTCCCGTCTTGAGGTTGTGCATCACGAGTCCCTTCCTCACCGTTCCCATGGCCAGCACGTCGTCGTGCAGGGCGGCGCAAAACAGCTGGTTGCGCTTCAGGAAGGGTGTCAGTTCGGGCAGCAGCTCCGTCGTAGCCTTGCCGTCGTAGGTGTATAGTCCGTCGTTCGACGTGCAAACAATCATGCGTCGCTTTCCGAAGGGCAGCATCTGCCTGATGTCCTTTCCCTCCAGTGCTTCGGTGTTGGGCAATTTTTTGCACTTTCCCTTTTCCACTTCAAACAGTCCTTCCCTTCCGGCCACGAGCAGACGGCCGTCAATCACCGCCGAGCAGTCGATGTCCATTCGCGCCTCGATGGTGTGCAGGCTGCTGTCGCGCCCCATCACTATCAGCCTGTCCTTGCATTGGAACACGAGGCTGCCGCCGTGCCTCACTATGTTCCATATCTCTCCAAACTGCCTTTGCTTCAGCGGCAGCCTGTCGGAGGCCGACTTGTAGAAGATGTCGTTGCAGGCGTTGTGCTCGAAATATCCAAACTCGTTGGTGCCGCCGGCCCACAGCATACGTGTCTCGTCGTCGTACAGCACACTGCGCACGGTGGTGTAGTTGGGCAGCGGATATTTGCTCCACTGCCTGCTGTCGTATATCAGCAGTCCCGAGTTGTTGGCCACGACAATCCATTTGTTGGCCGTTGAGCCAATGCACCAGTTTTGCGTACCGCCGCCGTAGTCCTTCACGCCGTAGTTGCGCAGCATCATGGTTTGTGCCGAAAGGTACGTCACGACGAGCATAATTATTAAAGAGGTAGCCGTCAATCTTTTCATTTCGTTGTAAGTTAAGCTAAAAACTTGGGCAAAGATACACAAAAAAAGCCAAAGAAGTACTGTTTATTTCAAAAAAGTGAGGTTTTTGCGTAGTGTTGTAGTGGTGGAAAGTGAGTGGAGGGAGGTGGGAGGTGAGGGGCAAGTGGCGAGAGGTGAGTTTTTAGTGTAGTGAAAAGTTTGGAGTCGTAGGCTAATGACTGTAATTTTGCAATCGGAAAATTCAAGCAATCATTTTAACCACATTATATTATGAAACATTTTACAAGCAAAGCGGCCTTGACGGCCATCATCGCATTGGCAACGGCAACAGCCAGTGCCCAGTACATCACCGAAGCGCCAGCCGGTGGCTTCGACTTCAGCAAGGGTAAGGACTATGTAGTGATCTATTCGCCCGCGAGCCAGATTACGGCAATGGGCGACAAGATTCTGTCCAATCAGAACCTCGACCCCGAGATGGTTGACAACCAATTCTATTATTGGACAGCCGACTGGGACAAGAAGCTCTTCACGCTCTACAACATCGAGGATGCCCAACAAAACTCATACGGCGGCGACGACAAGCTCAGCATGACGCCCCTGTTCGAGTGGGGCAGCGGCAACTTCTCGGCCAAGGCCAAGGCCTACGACCTTTCGGACATCACCGACGACCACATCCTGCACATTGGTTTTATGAACATAGGAGCCGAAGGCGCCAGCGCGCAGTTCCAGTTTTCGCTTGGTCCAACCGATGCCAACGGATTCAAGCTGCAGGTCAACACCGAAGTCGGCTCAATGTCGGGCAAATTTGTTGGTGTGGGCAATGCCACGTCAGTTAACAAGTGGTACTATCTTGACATTCCCGTGAAGGACCTCATCGACGAGGACGGTGACTTTGGCTTTGAATACGACTTCAGTTCGCCCATCGACGGCTCGATATTCACCTGTGGATTCAATGGCGCCACCTGTTCAAAATACACCCAAGGTGCCGTTAACCCCGACACTGGCATGTATTCCATCACCATCACCGAAAAAGGCTCGGCCCTTGCCATCGACGGTGTGTTCCTTTACAAGAAAGACAACTCCACTGGCATACACGGCATAGAAACCGAGTCGTCAGACAATGCCATCTACAACCTGTCGGGACAGCGTGTTGCCAAGGGCGGCAACGGCATAGTCATTATGAAGACAGCCAACGGAACGAAGAAAGGAATATTTAAGAATTAAAGAATTAAAAATTAAAGTTCATTGGCATTTAGAATAACGTGAGTTCGACGAATTTCCCGCCGTAGGGGCGGACCCATGTGTCCGCCCGCCGACGCAAACCAATCGTCTGAACATATATAATTACCTTTTTAGCTGTTTTTAGGCGGCGGGCGGACACATGGGTCCGCCCCTACAATCGGCGGGAAATTCGTCGAACTCGCGTTACAATATGCAGTATTAAGGCTAAATCAATGCAGTGGAGTAACTTGCTCTCCCCCTAAGGTAGGGGGAGTCCCCCAACGGGGGGGAGTATGTACTGCCTCGGTAGGTAATGTATGTACTGCCTCGGTAGTCAATATTACTTATGCGGCAGTTTCATACGCCCCCGTCACTACATGACACCCCCTCTATCTTAGAGGGGGAGCAAGCTAGCGCACTGCATAAAAAAGGGTAGGATACTTTAATTAAATAACCAAGAACAATATGAAAAAACTTGCAACAACCTTATTATATGCCGCGTGCATTGCCGCCGTTCCGTCGGCAGCCTTCGCACAGGCTATCGAGGGTGCGCCTGAAGGCTACAAACTCGTGTGGCAAGACGACTTCACGGGCAACGCGCTCAACGAAAAGGCGTGGAATATTGAAGTGAGCGGCACGGGAGGCGGCAACCAGGAACTTCAGTACTACCGCCGTGAGAACGTGAGCGTCGAAAACGGCAACCTCGTGCTTACTGCACGACGCGAGGACTATCAGGGCAAGAAGTTCACCTCGGGACGCATCAATTCAAACAACAAGGCTGCATTCCGACACGGCGTTCTGCAGGCTAAAATCAAGTTCCCAAAAACAGCCAACGGCCTCTGGCCCGCCTATTGGATGATGGGCGACGACATCGACCGCTACGGATGGCCTCGCTGCGGCGAGATGGACATAATCGAGATGGGACACTTCAACGCCATCAGCGGTGCCTACGCCGGATGGCAGGATCGCTACTTCTCGGGCACTCTGCACTTCGGTCCCGACGCCACCAACGAAAACCACCAGCAGGTGAGCCAGGAGTTTGACCGCGACAAGTTTGAGGCCATGACCCCTATACAAAACGATGAATACCACATCTTCACCGTCATCTGGGACGACGACTATCTCTATATGTATTACGACCTCGAGAAATACACCAACGCCAAGAAGCGCCTGGCACTGTATTTCACACAGCCAATTACCTACAGTGACGAGAAGCTCTCGGCAGGCCACTACTTCCAGAAGCCGTTCTACTTCCTGTTCAACCTGGCCGTGGGCGGAACATACACCAACATCTACGACCCCGCCGCCATCACCGCCCTGCCCAACGAGGGCGACGAGGCCAAGATGTATGTCGATTGGGTAAGAGTGTATCAGAGTGACGACGACGCCAACTCGCAGTATCTCTTCTTCAACGACGACGGCGAGAAAGTGACCAACATCGAGGAAGAACCCGAGAAGGAACCAGAGGAGGACAACAAGACCGAACTGTCGGGATTTGCCACCGCCGCCATTGTTGACGGTGCGTCAACATTCGACTTCGACGATGCCGAGGACGTAGTGCTCATCAGCACAAGCCAGGGCGTCACGGGCAACTTCCAGTCGAGGAATGCCGTGTTGAAAGACTATAATGTTGACGAGGTAAACAACTTCCTATATATCTGGGACGGAACTTACGTGGCTCAGTCGCGCGACGGCAAGGACAACTCGTTTGGTTGGGGCGAGGGCTACAACACGTATTACGTGGCAAGCGCAGGCTGGTCGGGACTTGGCTTCGCGTCGCCCAACGGCAAAGGCAAGGACCTCACGATGCTCGACGACAGCTACTGGCTGCACTTCGCCATGAAGGCCGGCGACCTCGACCAGCATGCCACCCACACCATACTTATAGGCGACGCCAAGTTCCTCATAGGCAACAACAACGGCACCGAGGCCACCATTGGCGACTTCAAACGCAACGGCGAGTGGTATTACTTCGACATACCTCTCAAGACAATACGCGAGTTTGCCGACCCTATCTTCCCTGCATCGCAAGTGGCAGCATACGAAGGCAACGTATTTGCCATCATGAGCGGTGGAGTGACAGACACCGAGATGACATTCGACAACGTGTTCTTCTACAAGAGCAAGTCGAAGGGCACGCCTTCATATACCGACACCACAACTGAACTCGGACAGTATGGCTACAAGAGCCTCGACGAAGACGGCAACAGCACCTTCGACCTCGGCAATGTGGGCGACATCATCCCGCTGACACTCTCCGAGGACTTCTGGAAAGGCATAAGCAGTGACGGAACATACGGCGAGAATGACTTGTTGAAGGAATCACACGACTACTCGTTGGCCAACAACTTCTACGTATGGGGCGACCCTCAGACATTCAAAAGCCGTATTGAGGATGAAAGTGTAACAAATTCAACCGGTGTGTTTACCGGTGGTGTGACTTCATGGGCATCAACATCAGGCAGCGGTTGGAACGGAATGGGATTCGCCACAACCGTCGAGCGCGACCTCAGCATGATCGACGACACTTACTATCTGCACTTCTCAGTGCGCTCAGATGCAGCAGTGGCTCACGTTCCCGTAAGGTTCCGCCTCGGCAGCGAGGACGCCGACGCCATCATCACCCTCGGCTCTTACAGCACGGCGCCCATCATAGGCGACTTCAAGCGCGACGGCGAGTGGTATTCGTTCGACATACCGGTATCGGTGCTCAAGCGCTACGGCAAACTGTGGAGCAAGGCCACCGATGGCAAGCTCGCAGCCAACGAATATCTGCTGTGCATCAACACCATGAGCACCTATTACACGGGCAGCTACTTCTCGTTCGACAACGTGTTCTTCTGGAACAAGAAGGACGGTTCGACTCCCGACATCGACGGCAACGACGGACTGGGCCAATACACCACCAAGAGCCTTGACGCCGACGGCAAGAGCTACTTCGACTTCGCCGGCAAGGACTATGTCATAGTCAACGTTGGAACAGCCGAGCGCAAGGCAATGGCAAGCGAAGGCGACGACCGCATCATTGGCGACCTCAGCGTCAACGACCAGACCACCCACCTGTGGCTGTGGGAAGGCACATACACCGAAGGCACACAGAGCGGCACCGTGCCCAACTCCTTCGGCCATGAAGGCGAGGGATGGATTGACCTCGTGGTGACAGACAAGGGTTGGACCGGAGCAGGACTCATCAGCGACGAAGGCTACGACGTGTCGATGCTCGACAACGACTGGCATCTGCACTTCGCCACACGCGGCACCGACAGCAGCAACCTCAACATCGTATTTGGCAAGGCTCACTTCACCATCGGCACCGAGGCGCTCGTTGAGAATGGCGAGATTTATCCCGTGCTCGGCAATTTCAAGCGCGACGGCGAGTGGTATTCGTTCGACATACCGATGCAGGAGTTCCGCAACCTCTGCACCGACCTCTTCCCCGCAGCCAACGGCGGCGCGACGGCTTACAAAGACAACCTCTTCGTGTTCAAAAACGGCAACCGCAAGGGCGACGAGCTGCAGATAGACAACATGTTCTTCTGGCGCAACCACCAGCAGCCAACGATGGTTGACCAGCTGCCACTGTCCGACACTGCCGTGAAGCGCGCCGCAGCCGTGTATGACCTGCAGGGAAGGCGTGTGGCCGACGTTGACGACGTAAAGTCGGGACGCACTTCGCTACGTAAAGGTATATATATTATAAATGGTAAAAAAGTTGTATTATGATGACTGACAGAATCAGAACGTTATTTCTTCTGTTATTAGTAGTTTCTTCCGGCTTGGCACAGCAGCGCAGTGCCAAGCGCGGAGTCTGCTGGGACGAGAAGAATCAGGTGCTGTCGTCCATGCCAGTTGAGGACATGGCTCCTGGAGTAAGTTGGCTTTACACATGGGGTGAGGCCGAGAAAAGCACAGAGTATTCAATCTACGATTCCGACATGGCATTTCTGCCGATGTGCTGGAACGCCAATTTCGACGAGACCAAGCTCCGCAACTATCTCACTGCACGCAACGGCAAGGTGAAGTATCTCTTGGCTTTCAACGAGCCAAACCTTGGCACTAACGTCGGCGGTTCGGCCATGACGCCGCAGCAGGCCGCCGACGCATGGCCCAAGGTGGAGAAGATAGCCGAGGACTTCAATCTGCAGATTGTAGCCCCTGCGCTCAACTTCACGGGCGACAAGGTGGGCGGCAAGGTGTGGCATCCGTTTGAGTGGTACGACGAGTTCTTCCGTCTTGTGCCCAACGCCAAGGTTGACTATCTCGCCTTCCACAGCTACATGAACTACTATTCGGCCGTCGATTGGGTGGCTTCACGCTACTTCTACAGCGACACCGACACCGACGACGAGAGCGACCTCATGGGAGCCACCAACCGCAAGCTCTACCCCAACCTCGTCAAGTACATGGACGACTATCGCGAGGCCAACGGCCACTATCCGCGCATGTTCCTCACCGAGTTCTGCTCGTGGGAGACCAACTCCTATCCCTATCAGGCGGGACTGACGCGCGACTTCCAGATTGACCAGATGACCCAAAAGCTGCAAGTGCTCGAAAAGAGCGACCTCGTGGCGGCCTACGCATGGTTTATGGCCAACCCGAAGGGCGGCGAGAACGAGTTCCCTTATATGAGCCTGTTTAAGAGCAACAGCTCGACAAGTCATTTGTCTGACCTTGGCAAGGTGTATGTCCACATGTCTTCGTTCGACGCGCAGAAGTTCTACGCCCCAGGCGAGACCATCTTGGCAAAGGACTATATCGACGCCTCGAAAGACAACCAGCAGATTCGCGTGCGTCCCAACAGCGAGGAAGGCAGCGACATTACGCTACAGGTGGAATGGCAGCAGAGCGCATGGGCGACCTATCAGGTGAACGTGCCCGCCGATGGCGACTATGTGCTGACCATGCACGTCAACACGTCGGCCGACAACAGCTTCCGCGTCTATCGCGATGCCACGGGTGCAGCCAACAAGCTGCTCTCCACCACCATTCCGTCAACGTCGGGGCAGTGGAAGGATGTCGATGTCAACATCACTCTCAAGGCCGGCACTTACGGGCTTTTGCTCTACAACATGGGTGAGTCGCCGATACTGATGAACCGCCTGCGCCTTACCACTTCGCCAACGGCCATCGCTTCAGCCACAACCGACAATACAGCCGACATGGTTTTTTACAACCTGAGGGGTGTCCGCAACGACAGCCCCTCGCATGGCGACATTGTCATTGCCAAGGGCAAGAAGTATCTTATAAGATAAAACATTTATTTAACAATAACCTTTAAAAAAATTAGCGTATGAAAAAGATTTTATTTTTCTTATTGGCGTTCTTCGCATCGTTTAATTTGGTGCAGGCGCAGAACAATGTGACAAGCGGGAAAACGGTTGTTCCTCTTGGTGGATTGAAGGAATATACCAAAGATGATAATGTCACAAAGTACACTATCAGTAATGATGATTTGCAGAAGATTACCAAAGATGGTAATACAGATAATGTGTTTTTGTTCCCTGAAGGAGGGTATGATACAGATGCGAATAAAACAACGGGTATCCAAGGTTTTTATATCGACTTGGGAAGTAGCACAAAGATAACAAAAATCCATACGACATGGGAAGGTGCAGCAGCTTCATACAAGGTATATTTATCAGATTCTGAACCTACAACAGAAAACCCTGGTACACAAATTGCTGAATATACAAGCGCAGGCCAAGAAACCGTAAAAAACGTTGATGTAACCAGTGAAACTACTGGACGATATATAACATTCGTACCACAAGAAGCAACCAACTATGGTTGGGGTGTAAAAATCCGTACTTTCGTAGCTTACGATAATGCTGCGGCAGAACTTGGCTCAATTGTTGTAAGTCCTGTTTTAGCAGAAGCTGGTAGTACACAGACATTTACCGTTAAGGCATTCAGCACAGCCGGTATCGAAATTCCTTCTGGTGTTACATATACATTCGACAGCGAATCCAGTACACTTGACAATGTTAATGTAACGGAAGGTGAGCACACCATTGTTGCAACATACGATGGCAAGACTGCTTTCGCAAAAGTATATGGTGTAAATGTTCCTGCAGCTCCTGAAGAGAGCGAGATTCAGGCTAAACTCTATGGCAATGACGGTACAACAACTAATGGCACAACATCCTTCATCAACTACGACCTTGGCACAAGTGGTGTTGCTCCTACAGAAATCGCACTTGGAAGCAGTAAGGTAAAGTATGCCCAAAATGCAGGAAAATTGTTCTTCCATAATAGCGAGTTGACAGCTGCTCTTAACAGTACATTTACAAACAAGGCTGATGACGGCAAGAACTATAAGACCCTCTCACTCGACCTATGGTCAGCAGATGCTCAGAGCGGAAATATCGTGATTATCGAAGACGGTTCTGAAAAATCCCATCCTGTTACCCTTGAAGCCGCTACTTGGAAGACTATTCAAATTAGTATCGAGGATGTTGCTACAGTTGGAAACATCAGCATCAGACTTGATAAGAAGGGTGACGCTTATCCTGACTTTGCCGTTGCCAATATCTATATGCTCAACAAAACAGTAGAGGCTAATCCATTCAACATTTCCGTTGCAGATGGTGTTGCAACTGTAACTGGTAATGTTTCTTCTGATAACGTTTATGCTATCAACAATGCCGACGCAATAATGATTAACATGACTGGTGTTAATGAGATTAAGGATGCTATCACTATCAATCCAAAGAATCCGAATGCACTTGTTTGGGTGACGGGAAAAGATGATAATGGATATAAGGCTGACGAAAAATACAACAACCTTACTGCAAAGAACAAGGTCGTTGTTGACACTTGGGTATATCCTGTAGCACAGCTTGAGTTTACCGACGGTGTTGGTGCCAAGTTCTGGAATGGTGAGGGTACTACCATAAACTTCATCAGCACTAAAACCAATGGCTATAAGATTACACGCAAGCTCACAGCCAGCACTTATTACACCACCTGTCTGCCCAACAATGTATCAGCCACTGATGGCATTGAGGTGTATGAATTCACGGAATATAATGAAAGCGAAAGCAAGATAAAGTTCACAAAGAAGGCTGACGGAAACATCAATAAAAATACTCCGTATCTCCTCAAAGCAACAAAGGATGTTGAACTCGTAGTAGTAGGAACTGATGACCTTGGTCTCAATGATATTAATGGTTCTAAGACTATTGGCAATTTGACATTCAAGGGCAATGGTGTTTCATTCAAACCAGAAAGCAATAGCTTCGTTGGCTTGACTATCGAAGGCAAATTCGCTCCACTTTCTACATCCGCAACCGTAGGAGCATTCCGAGCTTATTTCGATTTCAGCAGTACAACCACTCCTGACGCAGATGCAGCAGCTGCCCACTACTCACTCATATTTGACGATGGCGAGACCACTGGTATCGACAACATCGACGGCACACAGATTGATGGCACATTCTACAACCTGCAGGGTCAGAAGGTGAATAATCCTAAGAAGGGATTGTATATCATAAACGGAAAGAAAGTTATCGTGAAATAATAACCAGAAAATTATACCAAGCTATGAAGAAGAATTATATTAAACCCGAAATGACATTGTATGTTATGGAAAGCAGAAACAATCTGCTCGCGGGCAGTGGTCAAAACACTATGAGTTTCGACTATTCTGATGACGTTTATAATGAAGAAGTGTATTAAAATAGCGTGAGTTCGACGAATTGTCTAAACCGCCCCTACAGACGGCGATTTGACGGTTTAAAACAATTCGTCTTACTCATGTTAAAATAGTGAAATGAAAAGGAGAGGCGGGGTGCGGCTTTGTGCGTGTCCCGCCTTTTTATTAAAAACAAAAAAATGATTATGAACATTAGGACAAACATCAAATGCCTTGTGGCCGGCGTGGCACTGATGGCCGCCAACGGCTCGACGCTCGCCCAGCAAAGGGTGACGGTGGGCAAGGGAAGCTATGCCGAATATGCACCACTAAGCAAGAGCAAGACCGACGAACACGGAGGCGACCAAAGCCAGTTTATGCAATACCGCCCGTTGAACATTCGCGAGGCGGCAGATAAGCCCATACCCACCAACGACTGGTGGACGAACCTCATCAACGGCGACGACAAGCACTCGGGCAACGAACTCACGGGACATCTGTGGAGCTATCCGCAATATGTGCAGGGAATGAAATACGGACTCGACATCCATTACCCGAAATACTGGGTTGACAACGGAACGGAGATGAAGGCTCAGTCGAAACTGACAGTAAAGGGAGGCGACGACTTCTATCCATCGGTACCAATGGCTGAGAAATGGAGCGACTGGACCGTCACCTTCTCGGAAAGCGACGGCGACAAGAAGATGCTAACGACCCTTGCCCACGGAGTGCCGTTTACATGGATTGAGATGAACGGCATCTCGCCGATTATCAGTGCTGAGAAGACAAACAACGACGGCGCCGACAACCTGCTCAATGGCAATACGGAAACAACATTCCTCGACACTGACGGAAAGGAAATGGCCGACGGAATATGCCGGCAGTTTGTGGTAAGCATCAAGAACAACGCCACACAAGACCTCTATGGCGTTTATCTGCCCAATGACGCTGAGGTGAGCATAACAAACGGAAAGGCAACCATCAACTTCAAGGGAGCCAAGAGCTATGTGGTGGTGGGTTTGCTCAAATCATGCAATGACTTGAACGCCTATGCCTCCTACGCACGCTCGAAACCCACCGACACCCGCGTGACGTGGAACTACTCCGACGGACAACTCACTACACAATGGCAGGTGGAGGCAAAAGACCTTGACACCGACATGCCGACGGACAACGTGATGCAGGGATTCATCCCCCATCACTATCGCGAGCGATATGCCACTTACAGCCATACGTTTATCGAAAACACTTACGACACGCCACGAGGCAAATTGAAACTCGCCACGGGCAAGGACCTGAGCATCGGCTATAAGTTCAGCGGTATGCTGCCATGGTATGCCGTGCCTAACGACGTCACGGGCGACAATGCCTTCGACAGCAACCGCATGATAGAGATGATACAGAAATATGCCGAGACAGGCACATTCGGCATCGACACCTACTGGGGCGGCAAGAGCCTGACGCAGATGGCGCTCAACATGACCTTCGCCCGCGAGATGGGCAACGAGCAGCTGTTCCGCCAATGCCACGACCGACTGAAGGACGCATTGGTCAACTGGCTGACCTACACGCCAGGCGAGGACAACTTCTTCTTTGCCTACGACAAGCGATTCCACGGACTCGTGGGATATAACACCAGCTATGACTCAGAAACATACAACGACCACCACTTCCACTATGGCTACTTCACGCTCGCGGCGGCTCTGCTGGCTCTCGTCGATGATGACTTCCGCGAGAACTATGGCGGGATGATTTCGCTTGTGGCCCGCGACTACGCCAACTACAAACGCGACTCGTGGGCTTGCTTCCTGCGAACGATGGACCCGTGGGCAGGACACTCCTATGCCGGCGGACTGGGCGACGGAGCAGGCAACGGACAGGAATCGACATCCGAGGCAATGCAGGGATGGGGAGGACTCTATCTGCTGGGCGTGGCGCTGCGTGACAACGAGATGCGCGATGCGGGCATCTTCGGATGGGTCACCGAGGCAAGGGCAACGGCCGAATACTGGTATGACCGCCACGGCGAGGCCGTCGGTAACGACTTCCATACAGGGAAGAATGAAGACTATAATATCGACTACACAAAATTCAAACATACAAGAGATGGCATCGTTGACTACACCATTCCTTACTCGTCAAACCTCACAAGCCACGGCGTGGGCTGGTGGACATGGTTTGGCGGCGACCCAGTGTTTATGCAGGGCATACAGTGGATGCCCATCTCGCCCGCTCTCGATTATCTCGGCGAGGACAAGGCTTTTGCCGAATGGGACTATCAGAGACTTATGGCACTGAAAGAACACGTGGGATGGGAGGACTACAGCGGCTCGGCGGCATGGCTCGGCAATAGCGACTGGGGCAACGTGGTGCTAAGCTACAGGCAATGGAGCGACCCCGACGATGCGGCTGCCATATTCGACAAGGGTTGGAACAACAACTGGCCAACCATGCGCACAAGCTCAACCAACGGCATCACCTATTTCGTCACCCACTCCCACAGGTCGTGGGGCGACATCGACTGGAGCGTCACCTCCAACTGCCCCACGGCACGAGCGTATGTTAAGAACGGAACAAAAACCCACGTGGCATTCAACCCCACCGACGAGGCCATTACCGTCACATATAGCGACGGCACAAGTCTCGTGGTTCCGGCACGCCAGATGAAGATAGAAGGCGTGGAGTCAACTGCCTGCAACTACATCTATCCCGTTGACAACACCGAACCAGACCTTCGCGAACGTCTTGTAATGAAAAACATCGCTCTCGGCAAGGCATGCACAGCAAGCAGCGAGGAAAACGCAGGAACACTGAAACAGAATGCCACCGACGGCGACCTGAACACACGCTGGGGAAGCGAACACAACGACGGCGAATGGATTCAGATTGACCTCGGCGAAAAGACGTCAGTCTATAAGGTAAAGGTGAAATGGGAGGCGGCTTGCGCATCGGAATACCGCATAGAACTGCGCGACACCGAAAACGGCGAGGCAACTTACAGAAAGACGGGCAACGGACAGCCTAACGCCTGGACTGAAATGAAGCTCGACGACCAAAGCGGTCGATACGTGAGGCTTGTGGGCGTGAAGCGTGCCACTGCGTATGGCACCTCGCTCTACGAAATTGAGGTGTATGGCCGTCCCGACTCTGCCGCCGGCAGCGACCTTATGGGCGTTGAGATTAGCAGCGACAAGGAGGTGCTGAAGGAAGGCGAGGCTTCACAGATTAATATCGTGGGCTACGACTATGCGAAGAACAAGAAGAACATATCAGCCACATGGAGCAGCACCGACGGCACAATAACCGAAACGGGCATGTTCACTCCCGCCCATTACGGCACTGTCACAGTGAAAGCCGAGGCCGACGGAATGAGCATGACGAAGGAGTTTACCGTGGAGGAGTCGAGGCGAGTGAAGAGCATGGTATTGAATGTTCCTTCGGCAATGATTGTTGGCAAGGCTTATGCGTTCACCGTGGATTGCAAAGACCAGTTTGGCGCTCCCATAACAGCCGTCCCCGACATCGAGGGCAATGTTACAATCGACAAGGCAAACTTGACAATGACTGCATCGGCTACCGGCAAATACAATGTGACGGCTAAGATTGGCGACATCGAGCAATCGGCCGAAATATTCGTCATCGACCGCGCCGTTGAAGCTCCTGAGAGCCTTGCGGGCAAGGTGCCGGTGTTTGTAGGTTCGGTTGAGAGCGGAATGAACTTCACCTACAACGGAGGTTCGACCAAGGACGGCGAGATATTTAATCTGACTGAGAATTGCAGGGTACTGTCGGTCAGCGACCTCGGCACTTGCGGATTCGGTGCGCTTAACAACATGCCGTTGGAGGATTGCAACATGATTCATGTAGATATCTATCCCACCAACGACGCTCCCGACTTCAGCATACACATCGAGGGAGAACCAAGCAACAAGGTGTATGGCGAGAGCTTAGTGGGAGGCCAATGGAACAGCATCGACCTGCCAGTCAGCAACACCACAGCTAACTGGATTTTCCTTGCGTTCAACAACTACCAGTCGGGCGACAACAAGGCTCTCATTGCCAACTTGTATTTCTATCATGTTGATGACATTCCGTTCAGAATGACAACGAAGGACGATGTTGCCACCATAACAGGCTGCGTGAAGGCCGATGACATGGACGCTATCAACACTGCCGACGTGATGATGATCGACATGACGGGTGTGAGTGAGATAAAGGAGCCAGTGACTCTCAATCCAAAGAATCCCAATGCTCTTGTAAAGGTGAGCGGAACAGTTGCTGCCAACTTGGCTACTGCCGATGCAAAGTATGCCAACCTCACGGCCAAGAACCAGGTCGTAGTTGATATATGGGTGTTCCCTGTTGACAAGCTCGAATTCACCGACGGCGTTAATGTCAGGTTCTGGAATGGCGAAGGCGCACCGCAGACATTCATCAGCACTGGCTCACGTGGCTATAAAATCACCCGTAGGCTCACCGCCAACGGCTATTACACCACATGTCTGCCTGTGGCTGTATCGCCTGTCAATGGCATTGAGGTTTATGAATTTACGCGTTTTGCCAACGACAAGATTACATTCACAAAGAAGGAAGGCGGTTATATCAATGCCAACAATCCTTATCTGCTCAAGGCAACATCTGACGTTGAACTCGTGGCGGAAGGCACGGGCGACCTGGGACTCAGCAACATCAACGGAACGGAGACAATCGACGGCATCACGCTGAAAGGCAACGGCGTAGCATTCCATCCGACGGCCGACAGCAAGCTGGTGGGACTGACCGACAAGGGCAAGCTCGCACCGCTCGGCACCGAAGCCACTGTAGGTTCGTTCAGGGCATATTTCGACATTAGTGGAGTGACGACGACAGATGTAGAAACGGTTGTCGCCCGAATGTCTATACAAATTGGTGATGACGATACTACAGGCATCAACAGCATCAATGCTGCCGATGACAACGAATCGTCGTTCAACCTGAAGGGCATGAAAGTCGCCCCTGGCAATAAGGGCATCGTTGTAAAGAAAGGCAAGAAGATTGTCAGGTGACTTGAAGAAAAACAAAGCGACAAAAAAAGAAGGTGCAGCGTTCTGACTGCACCTTTTTTTGTGGTAACTAACAAAAGTTTTCCTCTCGAAAAACCGCCCCTACATCGGCGGTTTAACCGTTTTGACAATTTGTCGATTATTGCAGCGTAAACTTCAGCTTTTGCACGTCGCGGCTGTTGCCGCCTACCATTACCTCAAATTCGCCCGGCTCGGCCACAAGCTGCAATTCGCTGTTGTAGAACGAAAGCATGTCGGCGGTGATGGTGAAGCTGACGTCGCGGCTCTCGCCGGCCTTCAGCGTGATGCGCTCAAAGCCTTTCAGCTCCTTCACGGGGCGGCTGATGGTGGCTGCAGGGTCATGGATGTAGAGCTGCACCACCTCGTCGGCGTCATACTGTCCGCTGTTTTTCACGTTCACCGTCAGCGTGAGCTGGCCGTCGGCCTTCATCGTGGTGCCGCTGAGGTGTGGCGCGCCATAGTCGAACGTGGTGTAGCTGAGGCCGAAGCCGAAGGGATAGAGAGGATCGTTGCGAACGTCGATGTAGTTGCTCTGATATTTGCGGTATTCTGCGGCTCCCTCAGGCACGGGGCGGCCCGTGTTCAGATGATTATAATAAATGGGTATCTGACCGAGAGCTTTGGGCATGGTCATGGTGAGGTGGCCCGAAGGCGACTTCTGGCCGAAGAGTACGTCGCAGATGGCGTCGGCCGCCTCTGAGCCGCCGAACCATACGTTGAGAATGGCCGGCACGTGTTCTGCCTCCCACGCCATTACCGTCGGACGGCCTGAGAAGTTGAGCAGCACCACGGGCTTGCCTGTGGCCACGAGAGCCTTCAGCAGTTCCATCTGCACGCAAGGCAGCGAGATGTCGGCACGCGACGAACTCTCGCCGCTCATCTCTGCCATCTCGCCCATGGCGCAAACTATCACGTCAGCCTCGGCGGCAACACGCAGTGCCTCAGCCTTTGCCTGTGCATCATCCACGCGGTCGATTGGACGGCCGAAGGTCGCGCCCTTCTGTGTGGCCTCGTCGGCATAGATGTTGCATCCCTGTGCGAAAAGTATCCTTGCCTTGTCGCCCACCGCACGCTCCATGGCTTCCTTCAATGTAGAATAAAGCTCGGGAGTGTCGCCCGTTGACCAGCAGCCCACCATGTTCGAGCGGTTGTCGGCAAGAGGGCCGATGAGGGCGATGGTTCCTTGCTTTTTGAGGGGGAGGATTTCATTCTTCAGCAGCACAAACGTCTCGGCCGCCATGTCTCGTGCCGCCTTTTTGTGTTCCTCGGTATAGAGGTCGGTGGTCAGACGCTTGGGGTCGCAGAAGCGGTAGGGGTCGTCGAAGAGGCCGAGCTTGTATTTGGCTTCGAGGACGCGTCTGCAGGCGGTGTCGATGTCCTTCTGCGAGACGCGGCCTGACTTCAGCAGACCGGCAAGCTGGGCGATGAAGGCATTGGAGCACATGTCCATATCCGTTCCCGCCTTCAAGGCTCGCTCCGACGTCACCGACTGGTCGCCGATGCCATGGACGACGGCCTCGTTGATTGAACCATAGTCGGTCACTACAAAACCGTCATACTGCCAGTCGTTGCGCAGCAGGTCGGTCAGGAGCCAGCGGTTGCAGGTGGCGGGAATGCCATCGACGATGTTGAACGACGACATGAACGAACCTGCACCGGCTTTGGCGGCCGCCTTGTAAGGCTCGAGATACTGGTTGTACATTCTGATGCGGCTCATGTCAACGGTGTTGTAGTCGCGTCCGGCTTCAACGGCTCCGTAGAGTGCGAAGTGCTTCACGCAGGCCATGGCGTTCTGCTTGCCGTAGTTGCCCTGATAGCCGCGAATGAGAGCCTCGCCTATGCGTGAGCCGAGGTAAGGGTCTTCGCCCGAGCTTTCGGCCACGCGGCCCCAACGGGGGTCGATGGAGATGTCAACCATGGGGCTATAGACCCAGTTGATGCCTTGTGCCGTGGCCTCCTTTGCGGCTATGGCCGCTCCTCGTTCAATGGCCTTGAGGTCCCACGAGCACGACTGGGCCAGCGGGATGGGGAAGACGGTCTGGTTGCCGTGTATCACGTCTTGCCCTATGAGCAGCGGAATGCCGAGTCGGCTCTGCTCGACGGCCACGCGTTGCAGCTGGCGTATCTTGTCCTGACCCTTCACGTTGAGCACTGCGCCGAGCTTGCCTTCGGCGGTGAGCTGCGCCAGCGGACTGTTCATTACGGCTCCGGTAGTGATGTCGTTGCCGGGCAGAAGGTTGAGCTGTCCTATTTTCTCTTCGAGTGTCATCTTCGACATTAGTCGGTCGATGTACTCGTCCATCGTTTTTTTCTGTGCCGACATTGGCATAGCGGCCAATATCGCCAAAACTAAAAGTGCTATTTTGTTCATTATTTATAGTTTTAATGGGTGCAAATATACTGTTTTTTTTATTTCGTTAGTCAAAGAAAGCCGATTATTTGTCGTTCTGGTGAAAAAAAGAGTGACGGATTGTTTTATCTGAAATAAATCCGCCACTCTGTTATCCCCATTCACTAAATTACAATCTGTACAAACCTAACTAAACAAACTTACGCTATCTGATATTGAATGTAACCTTTCCTTTTATGTCTTGGGCTGACGTGCCGACGAGAGCCTCAAAGCGTCCCGGTTCCACAATCCATTCACCCTTTGTGTCGTCGTAGAAACTGAGCATCGACTTGTCGATGTCGAATGTTATCTCTCGTGTTTCTCCCGGCTGTAGCGTCACCTTCTGGAATCCCTTCAACTCCTTTACGGGACGCGGCAGCGACGACTTCACGTCGCGTATGTACAACTGTACTACTTCTGAACCAGTGCGGAAGCCAGTGTTGGTGATGAGGATTTTGATGGAGGTGAGAGGTGAGAGGTGAGAGATGTGCTTGAGCCTGGATTTGAGGCGGTTTGGTATTCTCTCACCTCTCCCTTCTCACCTCTCACCTCTATCCCAAACGTCGTGTAGCTCAAGCCGTGTCCGAACGGGAAGAGGGGCTTGAGGTTGTGCTTGTCGGCCCAGCGGTAGCCTACGAAGATGTCTTCCTTGTATTCCTCGTCTATTATCTTCTCGTCGGTGCGCCATGTGCCGGGATAGGTGTTCTGGGCGTGGGCACCGTAGTCGTTGAGGCTGCGCATCCACGAGAATGGCAGTTTGCCGCTTGGGTTGACGTCGCCCACAAGCACTGAGGCAAGGGCGGTGCCGGCTTCGCTGCCAATAAACCAGCCCTGGACAATGGCGGGCACCTTGTCGGCCCATGGCATGGCCACGGCGTTGCCTGAGATGTTGACAAACACGATGCGGCTGTTGGCTTCGGCCAATGCCTCAACAAGACGGTCCTGGCCGTAGGGCAGGGCGAATTCCTTGCGGTCGTGCTCTTCGCTGTCCTGATGCGCACTCTTGTTCAGTCCGCCGAACACAATAACGTAGTCGGCCTTTTGCGCCTTCTCCACCGCCTCGGCTATCAGTTCGTCAGCCGAACGAGTGTCGTTGAGGTCCTGTCCTGTGGTCACGCCGTTGTAGGCTCCCGTCACGTCGCCCACGTAGCCGCGTGCATAGTCAACCTCGGCAATTCCCTTCAGCCTTGCCTTCAGTCCGTCGAGGGGCGAAATCTCGCGCTGCACCTTCAGCGACGACGAGCCGCCGCCTACGGTCATCATCTTGATGGCGTTCTCGCCAACGACGAGGATTCTCTTAACCTTATTCAAGTCGATGGGCAAGACTTGTGAGGAACTTTCATTTTTTAATCTTTTAATACTTTCATTCTTCAGCAATACTATTCCCTCTTCGGCAATCTTACTTGCCGCCTTGTAGTGGCTTTCTGAGCAGAAGAAGCCGTAGGGACGTTGGCGGTTCATAGTGGTGCGGAAGAAGAGGCGCAGCACGCGGCGCACCTTCTCGTCAAGCTCGGCGGTGGTGTATTTGCCCTGCTTGATAAGTGCCTTGTAGGGTTCGGCCAGATAGTAGTTGTCGTAGGCGTTGGCTGCGCCTTTGCTCAGTCCGTCGGTCCATGTGCCGAACTCAAGGTCAAGACCGTTTTTCACGGCCTCGTCGGTGTCGTGCGTACCGCCCCAGTCGCTCACCACCACGCCGTCAAACTGCCAGTCGTGCTTCAGTATTTTGTTGAGCAGCGTGGCGTTGTGGCAGTTGTGCTGGTTTTGGTAGAGGTTGTAGGCGCCCATTATGCCCCACGCCTTGCCTTCGGTCACTGCGGCCTTGAATGCGGGCAGGTAAATCTCGTGAAGAGCGCGGTCGCTGACGATTACGTTCACCTGATGGCGAAATTCCTCGTCGTTGTTCAGGGCGTAGTGCTTGACGCAAGCCGCCACTCCCTTCGACTGCATTCCCTGAATGTAAGGCACCACCATGCGCGATGCGAGCCATGGGTCTTCGCCCATATACTCGAAGTTGCGTCCGTTGAGCGGTGTGCGGTAGATGTTCACGCCGGGACCGAGTATCATGTTCTTGTTGCGGTAGAGTGCCTCTTCGCCAAGGCTTTCGCCGTAGAGGTAGGAGAGGGCGGGGTTCCATGTGGCGGTGAGGCATGTCAGTGCAGGGAAGGCCACACACGAGTCGTTGGTCTGTCCGTGTGCCACGAGGTGCACATCTATATAAAGGGTTGGCTACCTTCCATATAAGATGTAGCCGTAACTGCCAATGAGATGAGAGAAGGTCTCTTCAATAACCTGTCTAGGCATTGCGGCATGCGGCATAGAGGTGGCAGGACAGTAATGTTAAAGTGTCTGTAATGGACATGGAGCGAAGGGGGTGACACACTCAAGCAACTGAAATTATACAACTCTTAAACAAAGAGGAGGATATGATGATTGCTCAAAAAAGATAATTTATTCTCTTTTTCTTTGCTAAATCGATTTTTTGCACTATCTTTGCAGCGGGAATTTAAAACAGAAAGGAATAAGTATGAATAGTATAACAATTGATGATCCATACGTTTTCGTAGGTGGTGAATTATTTGCTAAAGCTAATCATTCCACTCTTAAAGAGTTGGTGAATAAGTATGTTGCCATGTTGGCTGACAATTTTTATTCCTCCAAGGAACAAGAAAAGGGTGGAGGACCTTTAATGGAATCAGAGGAATTCAAAAAAGCAATGGCGTTTATGGATTCTTTTGTTATGGATGATTTGTCTTCTGAGATACCTGCAGATGAGGATGGAAAAGGTGCACTCGCACGTATGAAATATGGAGTATGAAAGCATTTGTTGATACAAACATCCTTATTGATTTTATTTGCAGAAGAGAACCGTTCTTCATACCTGCAAAATCAGTCTTTGCAGCTTGCTTTATGAAGAA
>JAQXRI010000111.1 GCA_029218445.1 Prevotellaceae bacterium
TCCATGCGCTTCGGACTTCGCGCCACCTCGGTGAGCGACGTCAACCTGGTGGGTGCTAACCTCATCACCTCCCGCCGAGTGATCTTCACCCCCAACACCGACATCAAGGACGAACTCGCCCGCACCTCGGTGAACATCACCTGCTACGACCGCAACGGTGAGGTGGTGAAGCGAGTGACCTCGAGCGACGACGGTACGGTGGAGGACCCTGAGGGCAGCGGAACCGACAACACCGAGACCGGTGGCGGCGGTTCTGGAGTCGAGGACGGCGGCGAAATGGGAGAGTAGAAGGTGCTTTGCACTAAAGCTTCGCTAAAAAATTTAAAAGCACTGCGTGCTTAAAGAGAGCGGTAGAAGGTGCTTTGCACTAAAACTTCGTTAAAAATTAAAAGCACTGCGTGCTTAAAGAGGTCGTCCGGAAGGCTTTTTTTAAGGCGCAGTCTTTTAAGAACGAGTTCTTTTAATGAACATTTTAAAATTTATTTTTCTTATGAGTACTGAAACTAAAAAGAACACTTGGAAGCTGATTATCCAGCTCATTGTGTCGATAGCCACGGCTATTGCTACCACTCTTGGCGTTACGAGCTGCATGGGAGCCAACGTCTATTTCTAACAGAGTGCCATATGGTGTTAGGGGTTTGAACTTGGTTTGAAGGGGTTTGAACTTGGGGTTGAATTAGCCTTGTAAGGGTGGCATAGAATAGCACTGGGCGCGAGCCCTATCCTTGGGAATGCCGCCATTACAGGGCTACGAGTTTTGCATAAATGTAGGAAGGAAGATGTATGGGGATGAGGTAGGGAGATAAAAAAAATGAAGAATATTTCATTCTTCATTCCTTAAAAATTCTGTACTTCCCATACGATTATGTGAAAAGTTTGAGCCTCTTGTCGTATTCGAACCAACGACCCCGAGATTACAAATCACGTGCTCTGGCCAACTGAGCTAAAGAGGCGGGTGGGCAAGCTACTTACATCGCGCCGCTACAACCAACTACCTTTGCTACGTTCCCGTCCTGGAGGATTCGAAGGGAGCTGGCCGTGCAAGACTTGCCCGTATTGCTCGAAAGCGGGTGCAAAGGTAAGCAAAAAAACGCAACTATGCAAATAAAACGGAAGAAAAATGCACTTTTTCCTGCTTTTATTTTGTTTTTCACTGTTTTTGCGCTACCTTTGCACCATTATTTTATATATAAGGTAAGAATGACTATACTTGAACATCTTCAAACACGAGCCTTCGCACGCATCGACGGAGCATACTTGGGTATTCTATGGACCATAAGTTTCGCCTGCTACATCATGGGCTTGTCGCAGCCCGTGATAGGCATGATAGGTACAGCCACCGCTTTGGCTACTCCTTTTTTTGCCGCACGCCGACTGGGCAAATTCCGCGACGAGGTGCTCGACGGAAGCATCACGACACACAGATGCATCATACACACTCTCTACATGTTCTTCTACGCGTCAATACTATTTGCAGTGGCACAATACGCCTACTTTGAGTTCATCGACGACGGATTCATTGTAAGGCAATATACAGGAATGATGTCGAGCCCCGAGGCGCAGGAACTGCTGAAGGCATACGGCCTGACCGTAAAGCAGGCAATGGAAAGCATCGAACAGCTTGCCGACACCACCCCCATAGCAATAGCAGTGAACATTATGGGCATGAACCTGGTGTTGGGACTACTGCTCACAATACCAGTGAACGTGATGACCAGAAAAAACAAAAAGTGAAAAAAAGAACAACGAAATATGGACATTTCAGTAATAGTACCTCTATACAACGAGGAAGAGTCGCTGCCGGAACTTTACGCTTGGATTGAGCGCGTGATGAAAGGCAACAATTTTAGTTTTGAAGTGATATTCGTAAACGACGGTTCCACCGACACGTCTTGGGAGGTCATCGAAAGGCTGTCGAACGAATCGGAACATGTGAAGGGAATAAAATTCCGCAGAAACTACGGCAAGAGTCCTGCACTATACTGCGGATTCAAGCAGGCACAGGGCGACGTGGTGATAACCATGGACGCCGACCTGCAGGACTCGCCCGACGAAATACCGGGCCTCTACAAGATGATAATGGAGGACGGCTACGACCTCGTGTCGGGCTACAAGCAGAAACGCTACGACCCACTGTCGAAGACGATACCCACCAAGCTGTTCAACGCCACGGCACGAAAAATCAGCGGCATAAAGAATCTGCACGACTTCAACTGCGGACTGAAGGCTTATCGTCGTGACGTAGTGAAGAACATTGAGGTGTATGGTGAAATGCACCGCTATATACCATACCTGGCAAAGAACGCCGGCTTTGACAAGATAGGCGAGAAAATAGTGCACCACCAGGCACGAAAGTACGGAAAGTCGAAGTTTGGCCTCAACCGCTTCTTCAACGGATATCTCGACCTCATCACACTGTGGTTTCTGAGCAATTTTGGCAAGAAGCCGATGCACGTGTTCGGATTCCTCGGAACTATAATGTTCATGATAGGATTCATCTCAGCATTCATCTTGGGTGCCGACAAACTGTGGTGTCTGGCTCATGGCATACAGCAGCGCCTTGTGACCGACTCGCCTTACTTCTACATTGCACTGACAATGATGATGATAGGCACGCAAATGTTTTTGGCAGGATTCGTGGGAGACCTGATCAGCCGTTCGTCATCGGCACGCAACGACTATCAAATAGAGGAGGAAATAAGATGCGACTACTGATGACGGCAATGGCGGTGGCCTTGGTGCTCGGAGCTTGCACGTCGATAGACTGTCCGGTGGAAAATAATGTGGCCACTCAATACAGGCTGCTCAAGTCCGACGGCACACAGGACACGCTGAGAGACACCATTACGGTGATGATAAGGAAAGCGAAAGGCAACGACACCATCCTGCTGAACAAAAGCGTTGACACACAATCGTTTCAGCTGCCCATAAGCTACACCAACGATATCGACACCTTCACCATAATACGCACAGGCACGGACTACGAGGTGAAGGACACACTGCTGCTTGAAAAGACCAATCTGCCGCAATTCGAATCGGTTGACTGCAAACTGGTTTATTTCCACGACGTGCTGTCGATGAAGCATACGTGCCACGGCATCGACTCAATATTGATAAACAAAGTACGAATAGATTATGACACCAATGCGGAACACTTCTACATATTTTTCAAGGCTGACATTTAGCATTCTGCTGATGGTGGCAGCCGCCACGTCGGCCCATGCCCAGGGAAAGCTGTTTGCGCTGGTGAAGGACAGCATACCCTTGTTCAGAGGGTTCTCGGTGTCGATTGACATTGCAGGCCCAATGGCCAAAGCCATGAGCGACCATGGCGAATATGAAGCTGCACTGCGCATCAACCTGCACGACCAGTACTTCCCCATAGTAGAACTGGGCTACGGCGAGGCCGACCACAACGACGAGGTGACGCAACTGTCATACTCAACCAAGGCACCATACTTCCGCATTGGCTGCGACCTCAACCTTCTGAAAAACAAACATGCGCCAAACCGCATCTACGGCGGCATAAGATACGCATTCACATCATATAAGGTTGACATGTCGCGCCCGACGATAGAAGACCCTATATGGGGTACGCCCACCTCGTTTGAAATAACAGGCGAGTCGTGCAACCAGCACTGGGCGGAACTAGTGTTTGGCATCGACGCAAAAATATTCGGGCCGCTGCACTTGGGATGGAACGTGAGATACAAGCGAAGGCTGTCGCACAAAGACTGCAGCGCCGGCAACACATGGTATATCCCAGGATATGGAAAATATGGCGACACAAGACTTGGAGCAAACTTTAACGTCATAATAGATATATGAACAAGAAAAAACTAATCTGGCAACTGCCTTTCCTCGCACTGCTGATAGTAGGCACTGTGGTGGTGATAAGGCAGCAAAACTCTACACCTTACCAAAAGGACAGCGGCATGGTGTTCGGAACTACATACAACATTACCTACCAATGCGACTCAAACCTGCACGAAAGCATCAAGGCCGAACTGCAGAAAGTGGACGACGCACTGTCGCCCTTCAACAAGAAATCGATAATAACCTCAATCAACGAAAACAAGAACGTCGAGGTGAACAAAATGTTCAGCGACGTCTTTCTCCTGGCACAGAAAATATCGGCCGACACCGACGGAGCATTCGACATAACCGTAGCGCCACTGGTTAACGCATGGGGATTTGGATTCAAAAACGGCACGTCACCCACCCGACACGACATAGACAGCCTAAAAGCCATCATAGGCTATGAAAAAGTCAGACTCGAAGGCAAGCATGTGGTGAAAAAGGACAAACGCACCATGCTCGACTGCAGCTCGATAGCCAAAGGCTACGGAAGCGACGTGGTGGCAAGGTTGCTGAAAAGCCGCGGAGTGACCAACTACATGGTGGAGATAGGTGGCGAGATAGTGACCAAAGGCATAAGCCCCAAACGATTGCCGTGGAAAATTGGCGTAACAAAACCCATCGACGACTCACTATCGACAAGCCAAGAGATACAGAGCGTGATAAACGTGACCGACAAGGCCATGGCCACAAGCGGCAACTACCGTAACTTCTACTATAAAGGCGGTAAAAAATATGCACATACAATAGATCCGCACACAGGCTATCCCGTACAGCACAACATACTGTCGTCAACGGTAATAGCCAACGACTGCGCCACAGCCGACGCCTATGCCACGGCCTTCATGGTCATGGGCCTTGACAAAGCCCAAGAACTGCTGAAGCGCAACACCAGCATAATGGCTTACTTCATATATGCCGACAAGGATGGAAACAACAAGACATGGTGTACCGAATCGCTGAAAGGAAAAATTGTAGAATAAGAAGACAGGATGGCTGAACTACAACTATACGACAAGCTATTGCAGTTTCCGCTGTTTCTTGGCATGAGCCACAACGACATCATGGAGATGGTGGCCCACACACGACTCGACTTCTTCAAGTTGGAAGCCGATAAAAGCGTTGTGAAGGCAGACTCTATATGCGACAAGATAATAATGCTCGTCAGCGGACAGGTAGAGGCAACGACCCTGTCGGCCGACCGAGGATATACCGTTGAGGAAGTGTTCAACTCGCCATATACCTTGCAACCCGAAAACCTCTTCGGCACATCACAGCGGTTCAGAAGCAGCTTCACCACGTCAACAAAGTGCAACTTCATTTCCATTGACAAACATGAGATGACCGTATTGTTCAGCAAATTCGCAACGATACGAATAAACTATCTCAACAGCTTGGCCAACATCACCAGCAAAGCCATACGACACACCTGGATGGTGCAAGGCGACGACAACCGCCAGCGAATTGTCAATTTCATGATAACCCACTGCCTACGGCCTTCAGGACACAAGACCTACAAAATGCTGATGACACGTCTGGCAAAGGAAATAAACGCCAGCCGCCTGGAAGTGTCGATAGAACTCAATAAAATGGAGAGCGAAGGACTGCTGAAGCTGTCAAGAGGCAGGATTACCGTACCTTTTCTGGAAAGACTTACAACTTTATAGTTAAAAATTACTTATTATATTATGTACGTGCGATATTTTTACTAATTTTGCACATCAAAAATAAATGAAGCAACAGTATGAATGAAAATATGACAGAAACGGGAACGCAACAGACACGCAAAAACCCTTTTTTTGAAATTTACGACACACCACACGAAACAGTGCCGTTTGACCGCATCACCTTGGAAGACTATGAAGAGGCATTCATAGAAGGAATAAGGCGCGAAGACGAACAGCTGGAAAAAATAATCAACAATACGGAAAAGCCGACATTCGACAACACGATAGTATATCACGAAGAGGGGAAGGAGCACTACTACGACCTGCTGTCGAGGGTGTCAACAGTATTCTTCAATATGCTTAGCGCCAACACCAACGACGAGATGGACGCACTGGCGCAAAAAATACAGCCACTGCTTACAAAGCACGCCAACGACGTGAGGCTGAACAAGGCTCTGTTTGAAAGAATAAAGCACGTACACAGATTCCACCGCATACTGACAAAAGAAGAGAAGCAACTGCTCGACAACGAATACGACGGATTTGTAAGAAGCGGCGCCCTGCTTGACGAAAAAGGTAAAGAACGACTCCGACAGCTTACCGAGGAGGCTGGAATGCTGTCACTACAATTTCAGCAGAACTTGCTGAAGGAAAACAAAGCCTTCACCCTGCACATCACCGACAAGGACGACCTCGACGGACTGCCCGCCACGGCCATCGAGGCAGCTGCACAGGAAGCCAAGGAGCAGGGTAAGGAAGGATGGGTGTTTACACTCGACTTTCCAAGTTACAGCCCATTCATCACATACTCCACCCGACGCGAGCTGAGAAAGAAAATGTACATGGCCAAAAACACGGTATGCTACAAAAACAACGCCGAGGACAACCAGGAGATATGCAAACGCCTGATAAACATCAGGCTCGAACTGGCCCAGATGATGGGCTATGCAAGCTATGCCGACTACGTGCTTGTGAAACGCATGGCATCAAACAAGCGCACTGTATATAAACTGCTGCACGAACTCATCGACGCCTACAAGCCAACGGCAGGAAAAGAAAAAAACGCCATACAGGAAATGTGCCGAAAAACAAGGCAAGGAATCGACAAGCAGGAACCGATGGAGCCTTGGGACACGCCATTCTACTCGCACAAGCTGAAACTCAAGAAATACAATATTGACGCGGAAATGCTTCGCCCCTACCTTGAGCTTGGCAACGTCATAAAGGGAGTGTTCGGCCTCGCCACACGCCTCTATGGCATTACATTCAAGGAAAACAGCGACATTCCTGTTTATCATCCCGACGTGAAGGCATACGAGGTGTATGACAAGGACGGTTCTTACCTTGCCGTGTTCTACGCCGACTTCCATCCCAGAAAGGGGAAGCAAGGCGGAGCATGGATGACCGAATATCAGGGACAATGGATTGACAGCAAGGGAAAGAACACACGCCCACACGTGAGCGTGGTGATGAACTTCACCAAGCCAACCGCCGACAAGCCTGCGCTGCTGACGCTTGGCGAAGTCGAGACATTCCTTCACGAGTTTGGTCACGCCCTCCACGGCATGTTTGCCAACACGCGCTTTGAAAGCCTCAGCGGCACCAATGTGCTGTGGGATTTCGTAGAGCTGCCATCACAGTTCATGGAGAACTACGCCATTGAGAAAGAGTTCCTGCAGACATTTGCATTCCACTATCAGACAGGCGAAATAATTCCCGACGAACTGATAAATAGAGTGGTCAAGAGCCGCAACTTCAATGTGGCCTTGTCATGCCTGCGGCAGGTGAAGTTTGGACTGATAGACATGGGCTTCTACACCAGGACAAAGCCATTAGAGGCAAACGACGACATCAGACAGTTGGAACTGCGTTACAGCCACGAGGCCGAACTGAAGCCAGAGTCGCTTCAGCGCTTGGGCACATGCATGACCGTACAGTTCAGCCACATCATGGCAGGCGGATATTCGGCAGGCTACTACAGCTACAAATGGGCCGAAGTGCTCGACGCCGACGCTTTCTACGCCTTCAAGCTGAAGGGAATATTCGACCAGGCAACGGCCCAACGCTTCAGAGACGAGATACTTTCAAAAGGAGGCACCGAGCATCCTTCTCTTCTTTACAAACGTTTCAGAAAGAAAGACCCGTCAATCAAGGCACTGCTGAAAAGGAATGGAATAAAGAAAGTTGGATAAACAAACTTGACATATTATGGACGACAAACAAAGGCAACTCGACCTGCGCTACCTCAGAATGGCGCAGATATGGGCGGAAAACAGCTACTGCAAACGACGACAAGTTGGCGCATTGGTAGTAAAAGACCAGATGATAATAAGCGACGGATTCAACGGCACTCCCAGCGGCTTTGAAAACATCTGCGAAGAAAACAACGTCACGTTGCCGTACGTCCTTCACGCAGAGGCAAACGCCATTACAAAACTGGCCCGCAGCTCAAACAACAGCGACGGCGCCACGCTGTACGTGACCGACGCCCCCTGCATAGAATGCTCAAAACTTATAATACAGGCAGGAATAAAACGCGTGGTATATGCACGTGAATACCGCCTGCACGACGGCATAACGCTGCTGCAGCAAGCAAAAATAAAAGTAGAACACTTAAATCCAAACATATATGTATCGGAACAAGACAAATAGGTTTACGCCGTTGTTCATTGCCATTGGTGTGGTAGTGGGAATACTTATTGGCACGTTCTATGCCAACCACTTCTCAGGCAACAGGCTCAACATCATCAACACGAGCGGCAACAAACTGAACAACCTGCTCCACATTATTGACGACCAATATGTGGACACCGTCGATATGAACGACCTTGTTGAGAAGGCCATGCCGCAGATATTGTCGGAACTCGACCCCCACTCAGTGTATATTGGCACAAAAGACGTACAGTCGGCCAACGACGACTTGAGCAGCTCATTCTCCGGAGTAGGCATCGAATTTACCATTCGCGAAGACACCATACACGTGCAGAACGTCATTGGCAACGGACCGGCAGAACGTGCCGGAGTGATAGCCGGCGACAAGATAGTGAGCATCGACGACAAGCCTTTCGTTGGTAAAATAGTAACCACAACAGAGTCGATGAGGCGACTGAAAGGCCCCAAGGACACCAAGGTGAGACTGGGTCTGCTGGGCTATAAGGCAAAAAAGGTAAGATACGTAACCGTCACCAGGGGTGAAATACCACAGAAGAGCGTTACGGCAACTTATATGCTCAACGACGACACCGGCTATATCAAGATAAAGAAATTTGCCGAGAACACCTATCCAGAGCTTTTAATAGCCTTGGCCCAACTGTCGCAGGGCAACCTCAGCAACCTTGTAATCGACCTTCGCGGCAACCTTGGAGGCTACATGGCTTCGGCTGTACAGATAGCAAACGAGTTTCTGCCCAAAAACAGGCTCATAGTGTATATGGAAGGACGACGCTCGCCCCGCCAGGACTTCCTGAGCGACGGCAAGGGCAGCTATCAGCACATTCCACTTGTGGTGCTCATCGACGAGGCATCGGCATCGTCGTCGGAGATTGTGTCGGGAGCCATACAGGACAACGACCGCGGCACAATCATCGGTCGCCGCTCGTTTGGCAAAGGCCTCGTACAGAAACCACTGTCGTTCAAGGACGGCTCGATGATTCGCCTTACCACAGCCCGCTACTACACTCCATCAGGACGCTGCATACAGAAGCCATACACGTCAGGCTCCGACAAAGACTACGAGGAAGACCTGCTGAACAGATACCAACATGGCGAATACTTCTCACAAGACAGCATAAAGCACTCGGGCAAGGAATACCACACCCAAAACGGACGTGTGGTATATGGAGGCGGTGGCATAACGCCCGACATATTCGTTCCCGAAGACACCACCGGCATTACGTCGTACTACAAGGAAGCCGCCATGTCGGGACTCATTCTGCAGTTTGCTTTTGAATATACCGACGAAAACCGCGACAAGCTGAAGAAACTCGGTGGCATGACCGAAATGATGAACTATCTCAAGAGAAACAACATAGTAGATAAATTCGCCGCTTACGCCGACAAGAACGGCCTTAAGCGACGCAACCTGATGATAAAGAAGTCGAATGCATTGCTCGAACGCTACATCATCAGCCGAATCATCTACAACATCCTTGACGAGCAGTCGTGGACCGAATACCTCAACCAAGACGACACAACGATAAAGAAGGCCATCGAGGTGTTCAAAAAGAAGGAAGCATTTCCGAAAAACACCGATAAGAACGGAGGTAAAGCTTAAAGGCCAATTATGCTTACAAAACAAGAACTGAGAAAAATAGTAAGAGAACGCAAGCGGGAGTTTACACGACAACAGTTGGAGGAACTCTCGCTTGCTGTCGTGTCGCGCATCATGGCCGAACCTCATTTCGCCGCTGCGAAGACGGTTATGCTCTATTGCTCGCTGCCCGACGAAATTGATACTCATCGACTTCTTCAGCATATAAACGACAAAACCATTCTGCTGCCAAAGGTGACGGGCGACACAACCATGGAACTACGGAGATACGAAGGACAACACGACCTTGAAGAAGGAGCGTTCCACATTATGGAACCAAGAGGAAAGATATTCACCGACTTTGCCTCGATTGACGTAGCTGTGGTGCCTGGCATGGCCTTCGACAGGCAAGGCAACCGCTTGGGACGAGGCAAAGGCTATTACGACCGTTTTCTGTCAGCACTTCCGGCACGTATATATAAAATAGGTGTGTGCTTTGACTTCCAGAAGTTCGACTCTATACCAGCCGAGCCTACCGACGTAAGGATGGACATCGTAGTCTGACCATTGTCAGGCAAAATGGATATCGACAATCACCTGCGCACCTACAAGATGGTTCAGTTGTGCTACATAATACATTCGGCGTAAAGCCAGTTCCTGTCGTAACGCGGAACTTGACAGCCTCACCACGAGCGTCTGGTTGGTAATATACACATTGAGGGTATAGCGTGCTATCATCTCACCGGCAACCTCCGGCCATGCCTCCACCAATCGCTTCTGAAGCAATGGCGTTTCAAGCCCATTGACACGCAAATTCTGCATTATCAGGTCTTTAATCGACTTTACATCTCTTTTGAACATAGCTTTACCATTCCGTCATTAACTTCAAATATCCTGTAATCGTGGCGGCAGTTTTCAAGTATGCGCGCCATGTGGCCGCTGTCGGTATCAGTAATGAATGTCTGTCCGAAATCGTCGCCCAACACAATGTCAACTATTCGTGCTACACGTTCAGAGTCCAACTTGTCGAAAATGTCGTCGAGCAGCAACAATGGTGTGGTTTGTGAAGCAGTGCGTTTCAGAAAATCAAACTGCGCCAACTTCAATGCAATGGCAAATGTCTTGTTCTGCCCCTGGCTACCTTCCTTTTTCAGCGGGTGTCCGTCGATGGTAAACTCCAAGTCGTCGCGATGTACGCCATGCAGCGAATATCCCATTATTCTATCTTTCGCCCTGTCGCGACGTATCACTTCCAGTAGAGGTCCCCGCTGGCAGTGCGACGTATATATTAGCCCAACCGTCTCGCGCAACCCTGAAATGGTTTGCTGGTAATGCTGGAAGACGGGTGTAAACTCACTTATGAACTTCTCTCTTGCCTTGTATATGCGTTCGCCTTCGGCAGCCATCTGTTCCTCCCAAACGTCAAGAAGCGAAGGGTCCGGCTCGATGTCCATCTTCAGAAGTGAATTGCGCTGCTGGAGAGCCTTGCCATACCTCACCAAGGCGTCCATATACGGGCGGTCGAACTGCGAAATGGCCATGTCCATAAAGCGTCGTCTCTCTTCGCTCAAACCATCGATGAGCTGTGTGTCGGAAGGCGACACAAACACCACGGGCACAAGTCCTATGTGCTCAGCCAATCTTTTATATTCCTTCCCGTTGCGCTTAAAATGTTTTTTCGTACCGCGCTTCATTCCGCACGAAACCACTTCGGGTTCTCCTTCGTCGGTGGCATATTCGCCTTCAACCATCATAAACTGCTGGTCGTGGCGAATGAGCTGCGAATCGACGGGATTGGAAATGCTTCTGCAAAATGAGAGATAATAAATGGCGTCGAGGACATTGGTCTTCCCCACCCCATTCCTGCCTACGAGGCAGTTCATTTTTTGCGACCATTCAATAGTAGCCGTTTCGATGTTCTTGTAATTGATAATTGAGAGCTTTTTAAGAATCATGAGCCTATTTTCTTGCCATTTTAGTGCAAAGTTACGAGTTTTCTCACTGAAAAACGAAAAAAGTCGATAATAAATTTCAATATCTGCAATAAATTCTGTAATTTTGCCACGAAATTTCGCTTGAAAACAAAATAATAGACATAATAATGGCAAATATCAAAGACCAAAAGGGCGCACAGATGGTAGAAGAAACCATCAGCACTCAAGAAGCTTTCTTCCTGAAATACAAGAAAGCCATCATTTATGGTGTCGTAGCAGTTGTAGTAGTAATTGCAGGCATCATCGTTTATAACAATTATGTGGCAGGCCCACGTGAAGACAAGGCAAGCACCATTCTTGCAAAAGGCCAGCAGCTGTTTGGAGAAGAACAGTTTGAAAAGGCCCTCAAGGGTGACGGAGCCAACTTCCCCGGTCTCCTTAGCATTGCAAGCGACTACAGCAGCACCGATGCAGGCAACCTTGCCAACCTCTATGCAGGACTCTGCTATGCCAGTCTTGGCAAGTGGAACGAGGCTGCACAGTATCTCGAGAAGTTCGACTCTCAGGGCGACTTCATGATTAGCCCTGCTGCCGAAGGCGCTCTCGGCAACGCCTATGCCCACCTCAACCAGCTCGACAAAGCCGTACAGCACCTCAAGAGTGCAGCCGAGAAGGCCGACAACAACAGCCTCTCTCCATCATTCCTCGTACAGGCAGGCGAAATCCTCGAAAGCCAAGGCAAGGCCGACGAGGCTCTCAAGCTCTACCAGCAGGTGAAGACGAAGTACTTCAACTCAATGCAGTACCAGTCGATTGACAAGTACATTGAACGAGTTACAAAATAATGGCAACAAAGAATCTTTCGGAATACAACATCGAGACCGTACCTGATGCAAGCAACATGTGCTTTGGCATCGTAGTGTCGGAGTGGAACCGCGAAATAACGGGCGCACTACTCGACGGATGTGTAAGCACGTTGGAAAAGCACGGTGCCATACCTGAGACCATACACGTAAAGACTGTTCCGGGCAGCTTCGAGCTAATCTATGGAGCACATCAGATGACTCTCAACGATGGATTCGATGCAGTCATCATCCTCGGATGTGTCATAAGGGGCGAGACTCCACATTTCGACTACATCTGTCAGGGTGTCACCGCAGGCATCGCACGCCTTAACGCCACAAGCCCCACGCCAATAGTTTACGGCCTGCTCACCACCGAAAACGAGCAGCAGGCCAAGGACAGAAGCGGCGGTCGCCTGGGCAACAAGGGCGACGAATGCGCAGTAGTTGCAATAAAAATGGCCAAATTCTGATATGCGGTTCATTTCATGGAATGTCAATGGACTCAGAGCATGCGAAGGCAAAGGCTTCAGCGACGTGTTCAAAACGCTCGACGCCGACTTCTTTTGCATACAAGAGACAAAGATGCAGGCGGGACAACTCGACCTGCAATATGAAGGGTATCAGTCGTTCTGGAATTATGCCGATAAAAAGGGATATTCCGGAACGGCCATTTTTACTCGTCACACGCCGCTGAACGTGACTTACGGCATCGGCATTGACCAACACGACCACGAGGGACGAGTCATCACGCTTGAAATGAACGACTTCTTCCTTGTCACTGTTTATGTGCCGAATTCACAGGATGAGCTTAAACGCTTGGACTATAGAATGAAATGGGAGGACGACTTCCTTGCTTATATCAAGTCGTTGGACGAAAGGAAGCCTGTGATAGTGTGCGGCGACCTAAACGTGGCACACAAGGAAATCGACTTGAAAAATCCCAAGACCAACCGTCGCAATCCTGGCTTTACCGACGAAGAACGCGAAAAATTCAGCACTTGGCTGGACAACGGTTTTACTGACACCTTCCGCCACCTTTATCCCGAACAAGTGACCTACTCATGGTGGTCGTATCGTTTCAAGTCGCGCGAAAAGAACATTGGATGGCGCATCGACTACTTTGTAACGTCAAAACGCATCGACAATCGTATAGCCGATGCAAAGATTCATACAGAAATAATGGGCAGCGACCATTGTCCCGTAGAACTCATCTTGCTATAAAAACAGTTAAATTAGTTAATATTTGCAAGAAAAGAGACCCACAATCGACCTTTATTTGTTTAATAAATGTAACGGAATGACAACGAACTCTTTCCGAAGGGTCGATTGTATTTTCGCCATAAATAACCTAAGTGACAATAACAACAAAACAAATAATAAGAATGAAAAAGGTTTTAACACTCTTACTGATGTTTGGATTGACTCTTGTAGCTAATGCACAAATGGTTGATCCGGTCAAGTTTACATCAAAACTTGAAATGTTAAAAGGCGACGAAGCCCAAATCGTGTTTTCTGGAAAAATTGACGACGGATGGCACGTCTATTCCACCGACCTTGGAAACGACGGCCCCATCTCGGCTACGTTCAATGCCGTAAAAATGGATGGAGTTAAAGCCGTTGGCAAACTAACCCACAAAGGAAACGAGATTTCAAAGTTCGACAACATGTTTGGCATGAAGCTGCGTTTCTTCGAAGGTAGCGTCACTTTCGTTCAGAAAATCAAGTTCACTAAGCCAAACTACAGCATCGACTGCTATTTAGAATATGGTGCTTGCAACGACGAGACTTGCATGCCACCAACAGAAGTAACTTTTAAGGGCAACGGAAAGTCGCCAGCTGTGTCAGAAGAAGAGGCCGCACCAGCAAAAGCTGAGGAGAAGACCGCCGAAACAGCAAAACCGGAAGAGGCCGCTGAAGCTGCCGAGACAGAGGCAGAAGTAGCAGCCGACACTACCGCAGTTGCTGAAACCGCGGTAGGCGACACGACAATGACAGCCGACCTCTACAAGCCCGTAATAAGCGAGTTGAAGGCCTACGAGGAAAATCCTGCCGACAGCTCTCTGCTCTACATTTTTCTTGCCGGCTTTGCTGGAGGTTTCCTCGCCCTGCTCACACCTTGCGTATGGCCTATCATCCCTATGACCGTCAGCTTCTTCCTGAAGCGCAACAAGGAGCGTTCAAAAGCCATTCGTGAAGCTGTAACTTACGGTATCTCCATCGTAGTAATATATGTTGTATTGGGCCTTGTAGTTACAATGCTCTTCGGAGCAAGTGCCTTGAACGCACTCTCCACCAACGCCGTATTCAACATCTTCTTCTGCCTGTTGCTCGTAGTGTTTGCAGCATCGTTCTTCGGTGCTTTCGAAATTACTCTTCCTTCATCATGGAGCAACAAAATCGACCAAAAGTCGGAGAACACCAGCGGTTTGCTGAGCATCTTCCTCATGGCGTTCACGCTTACATTGGTGTCGTTCTCATGCACAGGCCCCATCATTGGCTTCCTTCTCGTAGCCGTTTCCACCCAGGGCAGCATACTTTCACCCACCATCGGCATGCTCGGCTTCGCCATAGCCCTCGCCATACCTTTCACGCTGTTTGCCATGTTCCCAAGCCTTCTCAAGTCGGCTCCTAAGTCGGGTGGCTGGATGAACGTTGTCAAGGTAGTGCTTGGCTTCATCGAGCTTGCATTTGCACTGAAATTCCTTTCCGTTGCCGACTTGGCCTACGGCTGGCACATACTCGACCGCGAGGCATTCCTCTGCCTTTGGATTGTAATATTCGGTCTGATGGGCATCTATCTCTTCGGATGGCTCAAGTTCCCGCACGACGATCCTGAAAACCGCACCAACGTACCACAGTTCTTCCTTGGTATGATATCCTTGGCGTTTGCCATATATATGATACCCGGCCTTTGGGGTGCTCCATTGAAATCGATCAGCGCATTCGCACCACCAATGTTCACTCAGGACTTCAACCTCCACAAGTCGGCTGTCGAGCCTAAGTCGCACGACTATGAGGAAGGCATGGCATTGGCCAAGTCGCAAGGCCGTCCGGTGATGATTGACTTCACTGGCTTTGGTTGCGTCAACTGCCGCAAGATGGAGGCCGCAGTGTGGACCGACCCGCAGGTAGCATCAATCCTCAACGACAAATATGTACTCATATCTCTGTATGTTGACGACAAGACACCTCTGGCAGAGCCATTGACAGTAAACGAAAACGGCACAGAGCGCACACTGCGCACCGTAGGCGACAAATGGAGCTATCTGCAGCGTGTGAAGTTTGGTGCCAACACCCAGCCATTCTACGTTCTCATTGACAACGAGGGCAACCCGCTCAACGGCAGCCGCTCATACGACGAGGACATCCAGAAATACATCGACTTCCTGCAGAAGGGTATTGACAATTACAACAAATAAAGACACAACAGATTTCGGAAGCATAGCTCAAACGGCTTGCTTCCGAAATCAATTACCAATATACAAAAATGCAAGACAAAAATACACGCGAAAGAATAATAGCCTTAATAAATCGTGAAGTTGTACCGGCCATTGGCTGTACAGAACCAATGGCAGTGGCACTTGCCACAGCACGTGCAACAGAGGCTTTAGGTCAACGTCCCGAAAAAATAAGCGCACAGCTCAGTGCCAACATCCTAAAGAACGCCATGGGCGTGGGCATTCCGGGTACAGGCATGATAGGACTTCCTATAGCCATTGCCCTCGGAGCACTCATCGGCAAGTCGGAATATCAGCTTGAGGTGCTGCGCGACATGACTCCCGAGGCTCTCGAAGAGGGAAAGGCATACATCGACGAAAAGCGCATCGAAATAGGCCTTAAAGAAAACATCACCGAAAAACTATACGTGGAAATAGAGTGCAGCGACTCCAATGGCAGAAAGGCAAAGGCCATAATCTCAGGCAGCCACACCAACTTCATCTTCGTCAGCACACCCGACGAGACATTGCTCGACAAGCAACTGACTGCAAGCGGCGATGCGGAAACCGATGACATAAAACTCAACATGAGCATGGTACACGAGTTTGCCACCACTGCCCCACTCGACGACATACGCTTCATACTCAAGACCAAGGAGTACAACATGAATGCCGCACGCAAAGCCATTTTGGGCAATTTCGGCCATAACCTCGGCAAAACCATCGACCGTCCGCTGGCACAGGGCATCTTCGGCAAGAGCATCTTCTCCCACATCATTGCACGCACCGCATCAGCCTGCGACGCCCGCATGGGTGGCGCCTTGATACCTGTGATGAGCAACAGCGGCAGCGGCAACCAGGGCATCTGCGCTACCAATCCTGTAGCGGTGTATGCCAAAGAAAACGAGAATACCGAGGAAGAGCTTATACGCGCCCTTACACTGAGCCATCTCACCGCCATATACATCAAGCAGAGCCTTGGCAAACTGTCGGCACTGTGTGGATGTGTCGTTGCATCCATAGGCAGCAGCTGCGGCATTACTTACCTTATGGGTGGCGACTACCAGCACATCTGCAATGCGGTGAAGAACATGATTGCCAACCTTACAGGCATGATATGCGACGGCGCAAAGCCAAGCTGCGCATTGAAGATTTCGTCGGGCGTCAGCACAGCCATACTGTCGGCACTGCTGTCGATGGAAGGAAAATGCGTAAGCAGCGCCGAAGGCATTATCGACGACGATGTTGACCGCAGCATACACAACTTGACAAGCATAGGAGCAGATGCCATGCGGATGACCGACGATATGGTGCTCAACATCATGACACACAAAGGACAATGCTAACGGCAAATAACAATTTAGCATGTAAATAGCAAAAAATGCTTATAATTTCCTTGTTTTTTCAAGAAAAAGCATTACCTTTGTAGCCAATAAGAAGAAAAAAAGAAATGGCATATCAAAAAATTGACAATCTTGACAAGCAAATACTGCGAATGATTGCAGAGGATGCACGTGTACCATTCCTTGAGGTGGCACGCGCATGCAACGTAAGCGGAGCCGCTATCCATCAGAGGATACAGAAGCTGACGAGTATGGGAATATTAAAAGGGTCGCAGTTTGTTATCGACCCCGAGAAGATTGGTTATGAAACATGTGCCTACATAGGCCTAAACCTTAAGAATCCTGAGAACTTCGACGCTGTAGTCAACAAGTTGAGGGAGATACCTGAGGTGGTGGAATGTCACTACACAACAGGCGACTTCGACATGTTCATCAAAATCTACGCCATCAACAACCACCATCTTCTCAACATCATTCACGACAAGTTGCAGCCTCTTGGACTGTCACGCAGTGAGACCATCATCTCTTTCAACTCGGCCATAAGCCGTCAATTGCCAATAATTGACATCCCTATCGACGAGGATGAGTTTTAGGAGCGAAACACGAAACTACCCTACACTCTACATCATTTCGAGATAAACTTCTAATTTACAAGCACTTGCAGAATGTAGGGTATGTTTCAACCCTACATTCACTCTACATCATCCCTACATCAAACTTAAAAAAAATGCGCCAAAGCGTAATTATGAAGAGTTAATGTAGGGATGATGTATGGTCAAGAGGCACCCTACATTCCGTAACTCTCAGCGTGTCAGCGTATTATCACTAAATAATGTAGAGTGTAGGGTTGTAACGGAGCAGGCTTATACACAAAAACAAGGCTACTTGTTTCAACAACAAACACCAAGTTATCCCATAAAGGCTGTCACGGTTATAACAGCCGACTTTCATAGTTATGACAGTCAACTGTCATAACGTGACAGTGGGCATAG
>JAQXRI010000112.1 GCA_029218445.1 Prevotellaceae bacterium
CAACGCATACTTCGAGAAAGAGAAGAACGACGTGTATGAGGGACAGACCTACGCACAGTATCTGAAGGATGCACACTACACACCGGGAAAGAACGAGTTCTATCCAGTGCCCTACAACCAGATGTACTATGTGCCTGGACTATATACTCAGAACAAAGGTTATTAATTCATCATCAACATCGAAATAATTATGAAAAAGATATCGATAATATTACTGACACTTCTTGCCTGTTTCATCACATCTTGTCAGGACAACGACATAACACGCAGTGAGATGGTTGTGGCAACACCTGATGATACGGCCATCAGTGGCGAGCTGAAGGGCGACGACTATGTGTGGTCATGGCCTCAGCAGGGCAGTGGGCTCTCAATGAACGTCACCATTTACCGCAATGGCACGCTCTCGTCGTCGGAGACCGTTGACGGAACAAGCTTCGCACACAAGAACATCCCTACCAACGAGCCATACGAATATGTATTCAAGCTCACCGATGGCACAAACTTCTCAAGGGGAATAGTGAAAAGCTATATGCGCGAGGGAGCAACAAGCATAACGGGCATACAGATGAGCCAAGTTGACAAGGCAGGAGGCTACGATGCCCTTGTGGAATGGAACAAGGCGGCTGATGCAGACAACATAAAGTTCGTTGCCACCAATGGCAAGCAGACAATCACGGAGACACTGTCAGGCAGCACCACAAACTATACCATCAGCGACGTGAAGACAGGCGACACATGGGAAGTGACTCTTGTTGCCGTCAACGCCAAAGGCACCTCGCTTTCATCAAGCGCATCGCTGCGAATCGGCAAGACGGCAATAGGTTTCCTCAGCATCTATTCCACTCCAGAGGAACTTGTGGAGAAGGGCGACGACGACGAGGCTTCCGCATGGTTGTGGCTACACGACACTTACCCAACGGCACAGTTCGTTCCTTTCTCTTCCATCAAGTCGGCTGACGACATCGAGCCTTATAGAGTTCTCTTCTGGCTGCGCGACCTTGAGGGTGTGGGAGAAGACGCGGTTTGGGAAATGCCTGCCAATGTGACGGCGGCTACTCCTTACATCGTGGAGTGGTATAAGAATGGAGGAAGCATGCTGCTTTGGAGTCATGCCACGGTATATGTCGCTAAGTTGGGCAGGCTTGACGAGAGCATGATGCGCAACAACGACAGGGCTATCGGAACAGGTGCCGGCGGATGGAATCCCGACGTATGGAGAATGGCAGTGCAGCTGCATCCGGGAAGCAGGTTCAAGAAGGACTTCTCTAATCATCCCATCTATAAGGGTCTTGAGGTCACGGAGAACGACCGCACTAAGCTCATCGCCTTCAAGGGACCGGGTTGGACGGAAGACCACAACTGTCTGTTCTTCAACCTCCCTTCTGTTCTCACTGGCATAGGCAACCAGGAAGAGGCTTGCTATTCTGAGCTAACGTCGAAGTATGGCATCTATCCTCTTGGAACATGGGATTCGCAGATTGACTGGGTGTCTCAGCTCAACGTCTGGGAGGCACAGCAGGGCAATACCGAATTCAAGGGCACTGTGCTCTGCATAGGTAATGGCGGTTGTGAATTCTCTCTGAAGAATGCCGACGGAACTCCCGACAAGAGCGTTTATCCTAAGAACAATCCCTATCAGGATAATGTCCTGAGACTTGCGAAGAACAGTCTCGAGTATCTCAAGACGAGATGAGGGAGAGTGAAAAATTGAAATATTGAAATATTGAAAAATTGAAAGATATGAAAAGAAACAATATAATCAAATCCATAGCGGCAGCATTCTTTGCCGCCGCTATGGTAGCTTGTAGCGATAACGACATATCGCAGACCTACAACGAGTTGATCGACAACCCGCAGGAGGAGCAACCCGAAGAGCCGGGAGGCGGTTCTACAGAGAATCCTTCCAACCGCAGCGAACTGTATCGCCCGCAGATGCACTATACACCAGCGGCAAATTGGGTCAACGACCCCAACGGCATGGTATATCTCGACGGCACATGGCACTTGTTCTACCAGTACAACCCACAGGGTCACGGATGGGGAAACCTCAGTTGGGGACACGCCACAAGCACCGACCTCCTTCACTGGACAGAACAGGCGGTGGCACTTTCGCCCGATGCCCTCGGAATGATATTCTCAGGAAGTGCCGTGATTGACAAGGACAACACGGCAGGCTTCGGCAAGGATGCCATGGTGGCGTTCTACACTTCTGCAGGCAATTCGCAGCAGCAGTCGTTGGCCTACAGTACCGATGGCGGCAAGAACTTCACGAAATATGAGGGCAATCCCGTCATTGCCAATGCTGGCGAGCCTGATTTCCGCGACCCTAAGGTGTTCTGGCACGAGGCATCCCAACAGTGGATCATGTCGCTCGCCAAGGGTTGGAAATATGAGATTGAGTTTTGGGGTTCGAGGAATCTCAAGAACTGGACAAGGCTCAACTCCTTCTCCACTTCTGTCGCTGGTTGCAACAAGGGACAGTGGGAATGTCCCGACCTTCTCAAGTTCAACTACAAAGGCAAGGAGAAATGGGTGCTTCTCGTTAGCGTCAACCCCGGGGGACCTGTCATGGGTTCTGGGACGCAGTATTTCGTAGGCAACTTCGACGGCACCACATTCACTGCCGACGAGGCAAACTATCCGCTCTGGCTGGATTACGGTATGGACAACTATGCCGGTGTCACTTGGAGCAATGCTCCTGACGGACGTTATGTCCTGATAGGATGGATGAACAACTGGCTCTATGCCGACCGTGTTCCTGCCTCGCCTTGGTGCTCTGCCATGACTCTGCCACGCGAGCTGTCGCTCATCGAGTATAATGGCAAACCGCTTCTTGCCAATAGCGTTGTTGGCGAGATTGGCTCTCTTGCCGGAGAGTGGACATCAGCTGAAACCACATTCCCACAAGCCGATGCCTATGAGGTGAAGGTGAGGGTTATGCTCGACAGGAACTCTACCATTACCCTAAGCAACGCCGAGGGAGCAAAATATGTGGTTGTGGTCAATGCAGCCAACAGACAGATAACTACACAAAGGAATTCTGCCACAGGAAAGACAGATTTCTCCGATATGTTCTCCGTCCCATCGGCAACTGCGCCACTAAACACCGAAGGCAACGAGGCTACTCTTCATTTCTTCATCGACCAGTCATCGGTTGAGCTCTTCACGGCAAATGGCTCGATGTCACAGACAACCCTTGTTTTCCCAGGTTCTATATATAACAAGGTGGATGTCGATGGCGGAGTCGTTGAGACATCGGTACGTACAATTAGAAGTGTTTATAAGTAAATTCAGGACAAAGCTGCAATAAAACATACATTTTCAAGTAAAAATGTTACATTGAACGATATTTTTTATCCTTTGTATCATAATTTAAAGCCTTTAAGACCGAAAGACAGTAATTTTGCAGCAGAATTTTGATTCATGCAACAATAGTTAGTTTAGGTTTTTAGTTATTTGGTTAAGTTTTTTAGTTAGGTTTTTTAGATTAGTTATTGGATGGTTAGTACCAATGGGATATTGGTCTTTCTGAAGGTAAAGAGATTGTAGTTCAAGGATGACATGAACAAAAAAAAGGAATAAAACTAAAATTGAATAACAATATGAAGAAAAACAAAACAATCGCATTCCTTGCCGCACTTCTGATGGCGACAGCTGGAAATGCCCAAACGGCAAGACAGATTCTTGGCGATGGACATGCTATGGTACGTGTCAACACCGACAAGCGCTACCTGCTCCTGCCTGTGGAGGAGAAGGAGGAGAATGCCCACATAAGAGTGGTCAAGGACAACCAACTCGTCAAGACGCTCAACTGCCGTCTCGCCATCGACAAGGTTGACTACTTTGTGCCCTTCGAGGTCGAAAACGGACAACTTCTCGACATCAGGTTTCAGGGCAACCCTCGCACTACGGGTGCAATGAACGACTTCGCCTGCTGGAAGAAAATGACTTACACCGACACGTTCGACTCCAAGAACGTGGAGAAGCACCGTCCAGCTTATCACCACACTCCACTCTACGGCTGGATGAACGACCCCAATGGCCTGTTCTATAAGGATGGCATGTGGCATCTGTACTATCAGTACAACCCTTACGGCTCGCAATGGGAAAACATGACTTGGGGACACTCAACCAGCACCGACCTCGTCAACTGGGCAGCCCAGCCAACGGCAATAGAGCCCGACGCACTGGGAGCCATCTTCAGCGGATGCTGCGTGGTGGACAACAACAATACGGCAGGCTTCGGCAATGGAGCCATCGTGGCTTTCTACACCTCGGCTGGCTCTCGTCAGACGCAGTCGATGGCTTACAGCACCGACGATGGCAAGACTTTCACGAAGTATGCCGACAACCCAGTGATAACATCCAACGTGCCCGACTTCCGCGACCCACACGTCTTCTGGAACGCTGAGGCAGGCTTTTGGAACATGATTCTCGCTGCCGGACAACAGATGAGCATCTATTCGTCGAAGAACCTCAAAGAGTGGAAGCATGAGAGCGACTTCGGTAGCGAATATGGGTGCCATGGCGGCGTGTGGGAGTGCCCTGACCTCATGAAACTCAAGGTTCGCGGCACCGACAAGGAGAAGTGGATGCTCGTTTGCAACATCAACCCCGGAGGCCCCTTCGGCGGCTCTGCCACACAATATTTCATCGGACAGTTTGACGGACACAAGTTCACCTGCGAGGACAGCCCTGAGGAGACAAAATGGATGGACTATGGCAAGGACCACTATGCTACCGTCACCTTCGACAACGCACCCGACGGCCGTCATGTGGGCGTGGCATGGATGAGCAACTGGCAATATGCCAACCAAGTGCCAACGAAGCAATACCGCTCTGCCAACTCCATATTGCGCGACTACGGATTGTTTGAGCACAACGGCGAGACCTACTGCAGCGTCCTGCCCGCAAAGGAGATGGACGCAGTGCGCGGACAGCGCATCAGCTCGCCGTCGGAGGCATGCGAGATAGTCGTTCAGCTGAAGGGTGACGCCCAGCTCACGCTGCGCAACGGCAAGGGCGAGAAAGTGACAATCACCTATGATGCCACTGAGCAGACCATCGACTTCGACCGCCGCCGCAGTGGCGAGGTGTCGTTCAGCGATGCCTTCCCCTGCATCGTCACCTCTCCAACCTACGGACAGGTAAAGACACTCCGCATCTTCATCGACCGCTGCAGCATCGAGATGTTCGACGGCGAGGGCAAGATGGCAATGACAAACCTCGTCTTCCCCACCGAGCCTTACAACCGTCTCGACGTCAAGGGCAAGGCAAAGGCAACGGTATATGGTTTAAAGTCTTAAACCGTTAACCTGCCTGCTGTAGGGGCGGACCCATGTGTCCGCCCGCCGCCTTAAATCAGCTAACAAGGCAATAAAAATATGTCATGACGGACCTTTGCGTCGGCGGGCGGACACAT
>JAQXRI010000113.1 GCA_029218445.1 Prevotellaceae bacterium
TTGACTTCAGAAAATTATATGCTAAGATATAATGTCCATTCACCATTCCCAACTGTAGCACCGTAGCGTGTAACACAGCGTTACAATGTTACAGTGTTACAGTTGTTTTTTGCCTATATATTTCGGCCTAAAGAATTATTATTATATATATATATAATAATAATTCTTTAAAGGGAAAACAACCCTTGATTTTCAACTGTAACACTGTAACGTGTAACGCTTTTATAGCTTTCAAGCGTTACACGTTACAGCGCTACAGTTCAAAATGCGACCATGATACTATCACGTAGGGAAAGCGTAAGGTTAAACTATGTTAAGCGAGAGAAAATAATCATGCAATTTATTGCATGATTAAAAATTTTGTTGTACCTTTGCACCGTGAAAAAATAACAACAACAGCGCGCTAACGTCACGAAGGCATACCGACACCATACCGAAGGATGCACGACGACGAATTATTTACATCAACACAAACGTTTACATACGTTTAGCCCTTTAAAACACATTTCGTTTTATGGCAAAAATCACTCCAATAGATGTCATCAAGGGCATCAGCGGAAAGTACGGAGGCAACTCCAACGACTATTTCGCAACCAACAAAAGCTCCAACAAGATTCACCTCGCAAAGTATGCGAACCCCTACACCGGCCCTTCCACCGAGAAGCAGATGGCCCAGCGCGAGAAGTTTGCGGCACGTCAGATGGTGGTCAGCGCATGGCTCAACGCCAACAAGCCATCAGAGGCCAACGGAGCCAACGGCACCGCAGCATACCAGTGGGCGCAGAAGACGAAGAAGAGCATGGCCTTGTCGAGCGTCACCCAAGTGCTCTACAGGCATCTCGACGAGGACAACAAGCTCGTCCTGCCCGACGCCGCAGGCGGCACCGTCGAGCCGCCAAGCACAGGCGGAGGCACCGACGAGAATCCCGAAGAGGAAGGCGGAGCCGTAGGCGAATAGCCTCAAAAATTGACAGCATGCACCGACATGCAAACTCAAAAAAAGCATTACAACTATGAGTACTGAAACCAAAAGAAACACTTGGAAGCTGATAATCCAGCTTATCGTGTCAATAGCCACGGCAATAGCCACCACTCTGGGAGTCACCAGCTGCATGGTGTAGGCGCACAATTTAGTAGGTTGAACATTTTTAGTAGGTTGAACTTTTTTCAACCTACTTCCCCTTATTTTTAACACAAAAGATTTTTTAGTATCAATGTTTTTACGTATTTTTGCAAACAATTTCATGTGAAAACAATAATTAATCTGAATTATGACTGATACTTAAAATACCTGTTTTTATGAACATCAAGAAAACATTACTGACCTTTGCCGTGGCCACAGCCATGACAGCCACGGCGCAACAGGCTCCACAACTCCGAGCCGACAACATCGACGAAGTACTGAAAGCCATGACCCTCGAAGAGAAGGCGCGACTGCTCATTGGAGCCACCAACCAGGCAGAAACCGGTGGAGCCATGGGCGGCTACACGAAGAATCTCGTGCCGGGAGCAGCGGGAGTAACCGCTGCCATACCACGACTCGGCATACCCATGCTCGTGTTTGCCGACGGCCCTGCAGGGGTGCGCATTGAGCCAAAGCGCGAGGGCGAAACGAAGACCTACTACGCCACAGGTTACTGAAAATAAATCAAATATGCAATCATTTTACATTTTTATGAACGTTCAACCAAGGAAAAACTACATTTTTATGAACGTTCAACCAAGGAAAAACCACATTTTTATGAACGTTCGTGGCATTTCTTGACTACCCTGCCATGTGCTGCTTGGACGGTATCAAGACATAATTATTCAGATTTTTTGGATAGTTTCTTTCATTCCTTTTGTTTTTCTCGATATTATTCCCTAACTTTGCCGCCAAAAGAACTTTATTCGATTTGTGAGGTATGGAAAAAAAGTTGATGGCAAGGGAGAGAATCCTGAGCGAATATGCCGCAAAGGCGGAACAGCTGGCAGGAGAGATACTGCTGTGCAAAAGGCGTGGACGCAGATGCGTGGCAGGACAACTCGCCGCCTTCGTCTTGGCTGTTGCGTGCGTTGCCTTTTATACTACGTGTACTGGCGGCACCGTTTGGCTTGCCTTGGCTGTTGCCTTTGCAGCATCATACATAGGTGTTAGGCGGATGGATGTAGCCAATGGCGACAAAAAGGAACAACTGGAAGCATTGCTCCGTGTTTATAGGAACGAGATGGCTTACATGGAGGGCGACTTCTCACCTTTCTTCGATGGAGAGAAATACAACAATCCTCACCACGAGTATTCCTTCGACCTCGACATGTTCGGACAGCAGTCGCTTTTCCAACGCATCGACCGTACTGTTACCACAGGTGGCGGCGACTGGCTTGCACACGATTTGTGTCGCACCGCACCAAAGCCACGGCAAGAAATCATCGACCAAAAGGAAGCTATAGATGAACTCGCAGGCAAGACGGAACTGAGAATGGCATTTATGGCCAAGGGAAAAGCCTACGACGACAAAACAGACACGGCGGAAGTGATGAGGGTAATAGAGAGCGCACGAACCATTGCAATGCCAAGGTTTGCCACTTCCACTGTGGCATTTGCCATTGCCTTGCTTTCTGTCATGGGACTTTTTGCTTCAATAGTCGCCTCCGTCATTGGCAGGGTTCCTTCGAGCATACCTCTGCAGTGGGCACTGCTGCAACTATTGGCTATGATTGCCTGTTGTTCACGCTCACTGCACAAGATAAACAAGACGATGGGCACCGTCAATAGGCAGATGAAATCGTATGTGTCGCTTATGGAAATCATATCGGCAAGCAGCTTTTCTGCCAAGGACAATGTAGCCATCGTGGAGCAACTGTCAACAAGCGACGACAATGCCCTAAAATCGTTCAGAAACCTGCGGAAACTCATCGACCGGCTTGACCGGAGCGGCAATGCCCTCTACCGTATGGCCGCCGATGCCCTTTTCCTCAACGATTTCTTCATTGTAAGGAGTTTTGCCCAGTGGAAAATGGAAAGCATGTCAAAGATTGACGATTGGATAGAAGCTGTGAGTCATTTCGACGCTCTCGTGTCGATGGCCACATTCCGCTATAACGAGCCAAATGCCAAAGCTGCCGAGATAGTTGAGAGCGACGAGGTGGTGTATAAGGCAGAAGGAATATACCATCCTTTCCTTGGCGACAAGGCTGTGCCAAACGATTTCTGCATCAGCGACGCGCATTTCTACATAGTGACTGGAGCCAATATGGCAGGAAAGAGCACCTTCCTGCGTTCCATAGGCGTCAACTATATTCTTGCCATGTGTGGAATGCCCATCTTTGCTAAGCGTCTCGTGGTCAGTCGTTTCTCGCTTTTCAGCAGTATGCGCACCACCGACGACCTTGCCCATGGTATAAGCTATTTCAATGCCGAGCTGCTGCGACTGAAACAGCTCATCACGACATGCCAGCACAACAGTCACACGCTAATAATACTCGACGAGATACTAAAAGGCACAAACTCTGCCGACAAGCTGAACGGCTCACGGCTGTTTCTTGAGCACATTGCCCAGCTTCCCGTCACAGGCATCATTGCAACCCACGACCTCGAACTCTCGAAAATGGAAAAGGAGCATCCCGCCCGTTTCCACAACTGTTGTTTCGAGATAGAACTTACCGACAACGTAACCTACAACTATAAGATTACGTCGGGAGTGGCGCACAACCAAAATGCTACATACCTGCTGAAGGAATTGCTGAAAAGACTTATTGTCACAGCTATCGTCGCCCTGACGACAACATTCGCTTGGGCGGATGACAGCTTAATGACCGCCATACGGCGCAATCTGAACAATGAACCACTTATACGCGACAGCTACATCAGCTTTGGCCAGCAGTTTGCCGGCAAGCCATGGACGTCGCCCAGTGCACAGCTGTTTGCCGAGTTCAGAACCAATGGCAACCGTACGCGCTACGAACAGGCAACGTTTGCCAAACGTCGCCAATTGGCCGCCTTGGTGATGGCCGAAGTGGCTGAAGGCAAAGGACGATTTATGGGCGACATAGTAGATGGCCTTACAAGCACCATGGAAGAAACATGGTGGGGCATACCGGCACACTACGGACCTAAGGTGATGAAAGAAGACGACCAGACGGTTGACCTCTTCAACGCCGAGACGGCAGGCCTTATGGCTTGGACGCGACGTGCCCTGAAGGAACAAATAGACAGCTTCTCGCCTCTGCTGACCGAACGCATCGACCGCGAGATAGAACGCCGCATTCTCGTGCCTGCCCTCAACACCGACTACTGGTGGAAGCGTGCGGGCATGAACTGGAATCCTTGGATATGCTCCAACTGGCTGGCATGTGTACTGTTTTGCGAGCACGACTCTCTGCGCCGTGAGAAGGCCTTAGGGCAAATATCCCAAGCCTTACAGTGCTTCTTCAACTCTTATCCCGACGATGGCGGATGCGACGAAGGCCCGACTTATTGGGACAGGGCAGCGGCATCGCTGTTTGACTGCCTGATATTATTAGAGGGTAGAGGGGAGAAGGTAGAGGGTAGAGATTACTGCACTGCACAGGAATCAAACGCAAGCCATAGGGCAGAACAAACCTCTACCCTCTACCCTCTACCTTCTACCCTCCAAAAAAGTTCCAAACTCCTCCTCATGGCCTCCTATTGCTATTCAACCTACATTGCCGACGGATATTGCCTCAGTTTTGCCGACTCTCACGGCAATCGTTTGGTTCAGCAGCCGAACGTGATGTTTCCGTTTGCACTTTACGTAGGCGACAAGACGATGCAGGAGTTTGCGGCATACGTGGCACAGCAGAAGGGGTTTGCCGAGAATGCAGCGGGAATATACGACACGAGCGGCAATTATCCTACGCTGGGACGTGAACTGATGTTCCTTAGCTGCTTAGACAAATTTCTTGATACTAAACCCGCTGAGCCATTGCTGGCCGACACGTGGCTGCCACGACTGCAGATATTCACGGCAAGGAGAAACGGCGTGTTTGTCGGAATGAAAGGCGGACACAACGACGAAAGCCACAACCACAACGACGTGGGCAGCTTTGTGGTGTATGACGGCGGAAAACCATTGCTGATTGACCCTGGAGTGGGCGAATACACCTCAAAGACATTCAGCAAAGACAGATACGAGATATGGACAATGCAGTCGGCTTACCACAACCTTCCGCAGATAAACGGATGCGACCAAAGGGCAGGAAAACAGTATGCTGCACGCAACGTGGAAAGAAAGAAGGGCCGCCTGACGATGGACATTGCCGGAGCCTATCCCGACTCTGCCAACGTGGAGCGATGGACAAGGACGGTAAGCGTCAGCAAGCAGGGCCACCTGACGCTGACCGACGACTATCGTCTGCGGCAGTGGCAAGCCCCTACACGGCTGATGTTCATTGCCGCCGCAGAGCCAAAGGTGGAGAAGGACGGCATAAGGATAGGCAATCGCCTGCTGCACTACGACACCTCGCTACTCACTGCCGCCATAGAGCCGCTCACGCCATTGTTTGACCCAATGATGCAGTCGATGTGGCAAGGTGGGCTTTGGCGCATCGTGATGACCGTGAAGGGAAAGGAGACGCAAGGAGAGGTGAGGATAAAAATTAGTTGAATATTCAGCGGCAACACTACCACCCGTCATAGCCGCGAGATAAATTTTTCACGGTCAACGATAAACCTCAGGTGGGTGCCTTCGCCAAGGAGGGCGTCGCCCTGATGGGCAGTGACCTTGAAGAAGAGCTTGCGGCCATCGACCTTGGTGAGTTCAGCCGTGGCGGTCACCTCCTGTCCGAGAGGCGTGGGCTTGAGGTGCGACGACTCGATGTGTCCGCCTACTGTTGTGCTGCCCTCGGGCAGTGAATCCTTGACGGCGAGCATTGCCGCATTCTCCATCAGAGCCATCATGGCTGGTGTGGCAAGTACGGGCATGTCGCCCGAACCAAGTGCCGTGGCGGTGTTTGTTGCATCTACCGTCAGACGGCTTGTGTGTGAAAGTCCTATTTCCATAAAAAGAATAAATGTTATAAAATCGCTGCAAAGTTATACATTTTGTGCTTTATACAACCATAATTACATTTTTTTTTGTATTTTTGCGGTCGAAAAACTATTAAATAGAATCTGGCTTATGAAAAGAATAGTTGTTTTATGGCTTGCGGCATTGACTTTCTGCGGGCTTAATGCACAGACAAAGCGGTTTGGCAACATCGCCCTGGGAGCAAACCACAAGGGAGAGGATTCGCTGCTGACAAGCCATTTCAACCTCGGCATATTCGGCAACGTAGATACTCTGCACGGCATGCAGATGAGCCTGCTGACGAGTGTGGCAATGCAAGAAACCAAGGGTGTGAACATCGGCTCGCTGTCGGCTTTCACCCGTGGAAAGATGTACGGCGTGCAGATTGGCGGATTCGTCAACGGAGTAGAAGGCGAGATGCGCGGAGTGCAGTTGGCAGGCGTGTCGAATATTGCCAAGAGCGCCAACGGCTTGCAGTTGGCCGGCTTCACCAACGCCACCACCACGCCTATGCGAGGCGTGCAGCTGTCGGGCATAACCAACATTGCCATGGGCGTGAAGCGAGGCATGCAGGTGGCGGGTGCGGCTAACGTCTGTTCGTCGTATATGAGAGGCCTGCAGTTTGCCATGTACAACTACGCCGACACGCTCAACGGCTCGCAGTTTGGACTTGTGAACATCTGCGGCAGCCATCCGCGTGGTGTGCAGGTGGGAGTGATAAACTACAGCCGCGACACAATAGCCCACAAGGTAGGACTTGTGAACATCAACCCCAAGACACGCATCGACATGATGCTGTACGGAGGAACATCAACGAAACTGAACTTCGCCATGCGCTTCCGCAACCGCTCGACATACAACATGCTGGGCGTAGGTACTCACTTCATGGGCATCGACGAGAAGTTCTCCGGCGCGCTGTTCTATCGCATAGGACAGTATTTCCAGCTCACCCCGAAGCTGAGCCTCAGCGGCGACGTGGGCTACTACCACGTTGAGACGTTCGTAAACAACTCCGACACTAAACCCGAACGCCTCTTCTCGCTCCAAGCACGCCTCAACGCCGACTATCAAATCAACCGCACCCTCAGTGCCTTTGCCAGCGTTGGCATCGGCGACACCCGCTACTACCACCACGCCTCGCACTACCGCACAAGGCCTATATTTGAGATGGGAGTGGCGGTGAGGTATCTTAGGAGTGGTGAGAGAAATGTTAATGCGGAAGATGTCTATGACTTTGGTAATCTCTCACCCCTCACCTCTCACCCCTCACCTCTATCAAAAAAGCGTCCTTGGCTCGCCGCCCTTGAGGTGTTTGGCATCAACGCCTTCGTGTGGTCGTTCGACAGCTATGTGATGGACGAGGAGTTTGCGAAAATAAGCATCAATACTGTAAGACACAACATAAAGAACGGCTTTGTGTGGGACAACGACCAGTTCTCCACCAACCTCTTCGCACATCCCTACCACGGAGGACTCTATTTCAACGCCGCCCGCAGCAATGGCCTCAGCTTCTGGGAGTCGGCTCCATACTCGTTCGGCGGAAGCCTGATGTGGGAAATGGTGTGCGAAATAGAGCCGCCCGCAATCAACGACCTCATGGCGACAACCATGGGCGGCATCTGCATAGGCGAGGTGACCTACCGACTGTCTGACCTCATTCTCGACGACAGCAAACGAGGCTTCCCGCGCTTCATGCGAGAGTTCCTCGGCACTCTTATATGCCCGATAAAAGGGTTGAACCGCATGATAAGAGGCGACGCATGGAGGGTTAGGCACGACAACTCAAAATACCACGACTACGACCGCATACCCGTCAACCTCGGACTTACCGTCGGCGACCGCTATCTGGCCGACAACAACTCGCTGTTCCGCGGCGAACATGCTCCGTTTGTCAACCTCTCACTGCAATATGGCGACCCCTTCAATGAGGACACAAGGAAGCCCTACGACTACTTCACTGCCGACCTGACATTCAACTTCAGCGGCAACCAGCCACTCATCAGCGGCGTGCACCTGCTGGGCAGGCTTTGGGGAACACCGATAAAGTCGGGCGAACACATGAAGACGGAAATAGGAATATTCCAGCATTTCAACTACTTCGACTCGCAGCCGGTGAAGGACGGAACAAACCTCGTGCCTTTCCGCATCTCCGAGGCGGCATCGGTAGGCCCCGGCGTCATCTACCACTTCCCTCGCGTGGGCAACCTCTCGCGACTGGAGCAACGCATCTTCCTGAGCGGCATACTGCTTGGCGGCTCCTTGAGCGACTACTACAATGTGATTGACCGCGACTACAACCTGGGCAGTGGATTCAGTGCGAAGACCAACACCATACTGACCTTCGGACGATTTGGCACATTCATACTCGATGCACACTACTACCGCATCTACACATGGAAGGGCTACGAAGGCAAGGACCTCTCCACCATCGACCCTCTCTATCTCAACGCTCAGGGCGACAAGGGCAACGCCACGCTGCTGGTGATGAACCCAAGGCTTGTGGTGAATCTTGGTGAGAAAACCGCCCTCAACTTCTCCGGCACCTACTACTATCGCCACACCTACTACAAATATCACGACAACGTGGATGCAAAGACGTTTGAGGTGGGAATGGGATTGACGTGGAAGTTATAATGAGAAAAAATCATGAACTCAGCTACAAGGGAATTTATAAGAAGGCATGCTGATGACGACGTAAAGGCGTTGGCACTGAAAGCGCATGGTACAGAGGACATCGACATGCTCTTTGCGCTTGACCAAATAGCCGGACGACAGACGGCAAGGCAGAAACTGCCTACATGGGCCGCCATAGACGGCATCGTATATCCACCACACATCTCGATGGAACAATGCTCCAGCGAGGCGACTGCCCTATATAAGCAAAACCTGACAAAAGACATATCTCTCACCTCTCACCCCTCACCCCTCACCTCTATAATGGTTGACCTCACAGGCGGCTTTGGAGTTGACTTCTCATTTATGGCTCGCAACTTCAGCAAAGCCATATATGTAGAGCGTCAACGGCATTTGTGCGACATTGCCCGAGAGAACTTCCAGCTCTTGGGCATCAAGCAGGCAGAAGTGGTGTGTGGCGAGGCGGAAGCGTATCTTGAAACGATGCCACACGCCGACCTCATCTACCTCGATCCCGCACGACGCGACGCCACTGGAGCACGCACCTTCGCCATCAGCGACTGCACCCCCGACGCCGTAAGCCTCCGCAACAAACTGCTGAACAAAGCCGACCGCATACTTCTGAAACTCTCGCCCATGCTCGACTGGCGCAAGGCCGTCAGCGACCTCGGCGAAGAGAACGTGAGCGAAGTACACATAGTGTCGGTAAACAACGAATGCAAGGAACTGCTCGTCGTAATGATGGCCGAGGAAACGGCGGAAGTGAAGGTGGTGGGAGTGGATATAGAGGTGAGAGGTGAGAAAAGAGAAGTGAGAGAGATAACCTTTGAGGTGTTTTTGGAGGGAAGAGGGAAGAGGGTAGAACATTCCTCTACCTTCTATCCTCTACCTTCTACCCTCCCAAAAATTCCTTCTACCCTCTTGTACGAGCCAAACTCCTCAATTATGAAAATCGGCTGTTTCGACGAGATTGCCGAGCGGTTTGGAGTTTGTCAGGTGGCCAACAACAGCCATTTGTTCTTGTCTGACCATGAGGTGGAGGACTTCCCCGGACGCTCGTTCGACATCGTGGCGACAACAACGATGAACAAGCGGGAACTGAAGGCGGCACTTGCCGGCGTGAAGAGCGCAAACATTGCCGTGCGCAACTTCCCGCTTTCGGTTGCCGAGCTGCGAAAACGCCTGAAACTGAAGGACGGCGGCGACACCTACATCTTTGCCACTACCGACGCCGACAATCAGCATATACTATATATTTGCAAGAAAACGGATAAAAAAGTAGTAAAAGAATAAAAAAAACAATGCAATGATTTTGTTTTCACAGCTTTTATAACTATCTTTGCACGCAACAAAACGATATACAAACAAAAGACAATCATGTCAGACATTAAAATTGTAAAGGTCAACGACAAGCGAGGATTGGAAACATTCATTCAGTTCCATTATGACTTGTATAGGGGAAACGAATACGACGTTCCAAACCTTCATAGCGACGAAATAACAACCC
>JAQXRI010000114.1 GCA_029218445.1 Prevotellaceae bacterium
CGTCCTCGGTGTCGCTTACGTCGGCACCGTTGTTGGTTGTTGACCGTGCGAAGTTTATGTTGCCTCCAACGTTGAGCCACTTGCGTGCCTGGTAGGTGGCTTTCATGCGTGCGGTGTATCGCTCATAGTCGCTTGCCACGGCAATGCCCTCGGCGTTGAGATAGCCCACCGATGCGAAGAACTGTCCCTGTTGTCCGCCGCCGTTGATGCTCAGGTTGTATTCCTGGCGCAGTGCGTTGCGGTAGGTCTCGTCAATCCAGTCGTCGGGCATGATGGTATAAACCTGTCCGCCGTTATACACACGGTTGCCGAGTGTGGCGTTGGGGTTCAGCTTGCCGTTGTCGCCAATGAGGTATTGTCCTGCTGGCACTGCATAAGGGAGATAGCCTAAGCCTCCTTCGCCTGATGGCTTCCAAAGTGTGTTGTTGGCGTTCTGGTGGGCTGTGTAGTTAGATTGTCCCTTGGCAGTGTAGTAGTTGTAGAGTGCCGTGTAGTTTGCCTCCACATATTGTGCGGGGTCGTCGATGGTCTCATAGCGTTTTGAGGCGCGGCTGCTTGTGCCGAGCTTCACGTCAAGAGATATAGAAGTGCGGCTTTTGTCGCCTTTTTTTGTAGTTACGATGATGACACCGTTGGCACCTCTCGCACCGTAGAGCGCGTTGGAGGCAGCATCCTTGAGCACTGTCACCGACGCCACGTCGGAAGGGTTGATGCTGTTCCACTCGCCATCGTAAGGCGCACCGTCGAGCACTATGAGAGGTGAATTGCCTGCGTTTATGGAACTGATACCACGAATGCGGAATTCAGGTGTGGCATCCGGAGCTCCTGAATGAGAATACGCTTGTAGTCCTGCTACGTTACCCTGTAGTGCTTCCATCACGTTGGTCACTTGTCGTTGTTCGAGTTTCTTGCTGTCGACCACTCCGGCAGATCCAGTGAACGAAGATTTTTTCTGTTCACCGAAGGCGACCACCATTACTTCGTCAAGCACTTGATCGTCATTCTCCAGTATAATGCTCATCGACGGTTTTGCAGGCAGTGTCTTTGTTTTCATACCGATGTATGACACTACCAACTGTGAACCTGTCTTTACACCATCGAGCAAGAACTGTCCGTAAATGTCTGTTTTTGTGCCGATATTGCTTCCTTTAACCATTACGGAAGCACCTATTACGGCTTCTTTGTTTTCATCAATCACTGTTCCCCTGACGTTTAAGTGTTGAGCCAAGGCGGTGATTGTAACCACCATTGTGGCTACTAATAAATACAATCGTCTTCTCATCTGTTTTTTCTCTTTTTTGTTAAAAAATAAAAGAGGAGTCAAAAGAGGAAGTACCACTCCTTTGACTCCCTTTGCAAGTAAGTTATTCTACAGCAGGAGCCTGGTCCTGACCACTTCCGTAGCGGTGGTACTCGAACGAGATGCTTTGCTCCTTAATGTAGTGGATAAGCTCTACGCGTCCGTCCTTCACAGGAGCTGCGGTAGCTATGTACTTGTCGCATTCGGCAGCGCGCTCGTACATCTCACGTGGGAGATTGGCAGAGCAGGTGCGGATGCGCTCGTACGTTGGCATTGACTGAAGGAAGTCAGCGAGCGACTCTTTCTTCAGTTGTGCGCCCGTAGAACCTAAGGCTGACGAGCGGTCGTCAGAGGGGTCGAAGCTGATGGTCAGCGGTGTGCCGGCGGTCTTTGCGGCAAGGGCTATCATCTGTGCTTGTTCGTTGGTGTCGTCCTTGAACAGGCGCAGGCACATTCCACCCTTTACCGGCAGATAGCGGAACACGTTCTGCTCTCCGCGGCATTGGTTCCAGTCGCGTGCGTGACGGAACTCCTTCTCCCATGCTTCAGCATAGCTCTTCTTGTAGTCGGTTTTAGAGCCTTTCTTGTCGGTGATGTAGGTGAACTGTGCGCAGTAGTTTGGTCCACCGGCCTTGATGCCTCCACCGAAGGCTGAGAGCTTCATGCCGCCGAAAGGCTGACGGTTGACGATGGCACCTGTGATACCACGGTTGATATAGAGGTTACCAGCCATGATCGAGTTCTTCCAAAGCTCACGCTCTGCCTCGTCGAGCGACTGTATG
>JAQXRI010000115.1 GCA_029218445.1 Prevotellaceae bacterium
CGGGCCACCTTTTTCATCAGCGACATCAGCAGCATGTTGTGGTCAACGGCCAGATTGCACTCTTCGTATATTGGTGCCAGCTCAAACTGGTTGGGTGCCACCTCGTTGTGTCGAGTCTTGCATGGGATGCCGAGTTCCAATGCCTGTATCTCCAGGTCTTTCATGAAAGCCTGTACGCGGTCGGGTATGGTGCCGAAGTAGTGGTCGTCCATCTGCTGGTTCTTGGCACTCTCGTGTCCCATCAGCGTGCGTCCGGTGAGCATGAGGTCGGGTCGTGCCGAATATAGCCCTTCGTCCACGAGGAAATATTCCTGCTCCCATCCTAAGTTGCATGTCACCTTCTTCACTTCCGGATAAAACAGTTGGCAAACGCTTGTGGCAGCCTTGTCAACGGCATGAAGTGCGCGCAGCAGTGGAGCCTTGTAGTCAAGCGCCTCGCCTGTGTAGGCTATGAATATGGTAGGGATACATAGTGTATCGTCGATTATGAAAACAGGCGATGTGGGGTCCCATGCTGAATAGCCGCGGGCTTCGAAGGTGTTGCGTATTCCGCCGTTGGGAAACGACGAAGCGTCGGGTTCCTGCTGTACCAACAGCTTGCCGCTGAATTTCTCCACCATGCCCCCTTTGCCGTCGTGTTCCACAAAGGCATCGTGCTTCTCGGCAGTGCCTTCGGTCAGTGGCTGAAACCAGTGGGTATAGTGGGTCACACCCATTTCCATGGCCCATCTCTTCATGCCTTCGGCCACAGCGTCGGCTATTGAGCGGTCGAGGCGTGTGCCGTTGTCAATCACGTCAATCAGCCTTTCATACACGTCGGCTGGCAGATATTTGTACATTTTCTGACGTGTAAATACATATTTCGCAAAGTATTCCGACGGTCTCTCTTTCGGAGCCGCCACCTCCACGGCCTTTTTCTTGAAGGCCTCTTCAACGACCCTGAATCTTAAGTTTTCTGACATATAAATCTATTTGTTTTCTTGTTGTTTGAAGTTTCTTGTCCTTGTCCTCTTTTTTAGTCGAGGAATCTTTTTGTTATTCCGCCATATTCTTCTATTCTCCTGTCTCTAAGGAAAGGCCACCAGCGTCTCACTTGTTCACTGTGTGTCAAGTCCAGTTCTACTATTATGCTTTCCTCCTCAGTCGATGATGCCTCGTATAGTATCTCGCCTTGTGGTCCGGCCACAAACGATGTTCCCCAAAATTGTATGCCTTTGGTGCGTCCCGATGGGTCTGGCTCATATCCCACTCTGTTCACCGCCACTACAGGCAGTCCGTTGGCCACGGCATGTCCGCGTTGCACCGTCTGCCAAGCCCGTCGTTGTCGTTGCTGTTCCTCCGGCGTGTCGCTCGACTCGTAGCCTATAGCCGTAGGATATATCAGCAGTTCTGCCCCTGCCAGTGCCATTAGTCTGGCTGCCTCGGGATACCACTGGTCCCAGCACACCATCACTCCCAGTCGTCCCACGCTGGTGTCGATGGGCTTAAATCCGAGGTCGCCCGGTGTGAAGTAGAACTTCTCGTAGTATGCCGGATCGTCAGGAATGTGCATCTTGCGGTATTTTCCTGCTATTCTTCCGTCGCGTTCTATCACTACCGCCGTGTTGTGATACAGTCCGGCTGCGCGTCGTTCAAACAGCGACATCACTATCACCACTCCGCACTGTCGTGCTATCTCTCCAAACATGTTGGTTGACGGCCCTGGTATTGGTTCTGCCAAGTCGAAGTTGTTGGTGTTTTCTTCCTGACAGAAGTATAGTGAGTTGTGCAGCTCCTGCAGCACTACCAGTTCGGCTCCTCTTCGTGCCAAGTCGGCCACTCCCTCTGCCAGTCTCAAAATGTTTCTTTGCATGTCAGCTGTGTTGTGCAGCTGTAAAAATCCTATTTTCATCGAGTAATTGTTTATTGTAATTATTTCTCACCTCTCACCCCTCACCTCTCACCTCTATTTCGTTATCTGCATAGTGCAGCAGTGCAGCGAACCATGCTGTACAATCACGCTTCGGCAGTCTATGCCTATAACCTCTCTGTCGGGGAATGCATCGGCAATGGTCTGTCCTGCTTCAGCGTCGAGGTCTGGCTGGTCATAGGTAGGGTAGAGCACTGCGCCGTTCACCACGAGAAAATTGGCGTAGGTTGCAGGCAGCCTTTCGCCGTCGTGATATATTGGTCGAGGCATGGGCAGTCGCAGCAGTCGATAGCCTCGTCCTGTCTTGGTCTTGAAGGTGCGCAGTTGTTCCTCCATTTTGTGCAGTCCACGATACTGCGGGTCGTTTTCGTCGTCGCATCCCACGTATAGCAAAGTGTCGGCAGGCGCCACTCTCACCAGTGTGTCTATGTGCCCGTCGGTATCGTCGCCCGTCAGGCTTCCATAGTCAATCCACATTATCCTTTTGGCACAGAGCCTTTTTTTCAGCTCGTTTTCTATTTCGTCGCGAGTCATTGGCTGGTTGCGTCCCGGTGCCAGCAGGCAGCATGACGTGGTGAACACCGTGCCTTCGCCGTCGCTTTCTATCGAACCGCCTTCCAGCACGAAGTCGTTATAGTCTATGTATTCACCTTTTATCACTCCCTTCTTGTGCAGTTGCCTGTTGATGGCGTTGTCCTTCTCCGCCTCAAACTTTCCGCCCCAACCATTGAATCTGAAGTCGAGCAGGGCCTTTTGCCCTTCGCCCGTGAGGGTGATGAATCCATGGTCGCGTGCCCAAGTGTCGTTTGTGTCAATCTCCACAACCCTCACGTTGCCTACGACCTTTTCGTCCAATCCTTTGGCCCTCAGTCCTTCCTCGATGCTTGCTCGTGTTTCCTTAGCATCAGGAGTAACGACAATCAGGCGTTCTCTCTTGGCTATTTCGGCAGCCATGTTTATGTATGTACGTGTGATGTCGTCGAGAATTGGAGCCCAATCAGTCCCTTTGTGCGGCCAAGTAAGCTGCACAGCTTTTTGACGTTCCCATTCAGCCGGGAACCTCATTTTTCCCATTGTCATTTTTTCTTTTTCCATATCAAGTGCAAAGTTAATGCAAATCGAAGAGAATACAAAAAAAAAGTGGAAAAACTTTTGTTTTTATTGTTCATATACGGCCATTCTGCTTTAAATATTCCCCCTTCATCCTATTTGCTACCTACACGCTGACTGACTGCATAGTCATAAACAGGGTGCTTAAATAACGTGAGTTAAATAAGAGAAAATGGAATTTGTTTAGCAAAAATTGTCTCACTCTTGCTAAGAGAGAGGCAAAAACGAAGAACACAATGAAAATCAATGGAATATAAGGAATTAGAATGATATGTTAGCTAAACAAACAATGCAAAATCTACATTTTTAACTAAAAACAGAGGACAATACAATCTTTCGACCGCTAATGATTTTCAATCTGCGCTATATGATGGCGAACAAAAGTGATGAAGTCAGGAAGACATTGTGATGATTGGGATTCCAAACGAGCGTTGGATTAAGAATGACATTCAGCCCCTATGCGACAAAGGTGTTGCATAGGGGCTGAACTATTTTGTTGCGGCTATACCTTATTTGTTGTTAGTATTGGT